>CAWISY010000063.1:0-127580 GCA_963838455.1 Bryobacterales bacterium | reverse complement strand
GGCTGCAATCCCCAAGAAATAAATGCCCGGCACGGACGACTCGAAACTCGACGAGAGCACCGGACTGCCCTTGACCGTCCTGACCCGAGAACGGATGTCGGGGCTGAGGAACTTCAATCGTTCCAAATCCACTTTGTAGCCGGTCGCCGCGATGATGTGCTCGGTCCGAACCTCGCGCTCGGTGCCATCCGCTGCGCGAAGATGCAGACGAACCTTTCCGTCTTCAACCTCGGCGCGCTCCGGCGTGTATCCAAGCAAACAAGGTACCCGCTCCATCTTCTCTTTGACGAACCATCCCGCCGAAGGACCAAGCGTTTTTTCCACGAGTTCAATGCGGAGCCCCTCGGGCAAATGATGAAACAACATCGGAAAATCGGAAAAGAACCGCGATCGCAACCCCGGTCCGAGCCCCGATTTCGGATGCCGAATCTGTTGCCACCGGGAACGAGGCTTGCCCGTCGGCATGCTGTGGAACTTCAACTCCGGGTGACGGGCCACCAGTTGCACCTCGGCGCCAGCCTCATGCAACAATGCAGCCAGGTCAATCGCCGAAGCGCCGCCACCTATGACGACTACGTTCCGTCCCTTGAAAGCCGCAGGGTCGGCATGACGGAAGCTATGCGAGAGGAATTCCGGCGGCAGACTTGCCAAGTTGCTAGGGACATATTCGAAGTGCGTGATCCCAACCGCGAGTACGACCCGCCGCGCCGTAACCGTTTTGCCATTATCGAGCCCAAGGACAAATCCCTCCGGTGCGCGGTCGAGACTGACAACCTGTTTCTCTTCAAGCTCCGGTAGCATTCGTTCGCGGAACGCCTGCCCATATGCGGCAAAGGTCTCGAGGCTTACTGGGAGCCCGGCATCGGAGTACTCGATCCCCCGCTCGGCGCAAAACTTCCCTAATGTGAATTCTTCATCTGGATCGTAGATGTTCGACGCAAACCCGTCCGACTTCAGCATCATGCCCTTCGGCATGTGATTCAGCCAGCTGTCCATCGGACGGCCGAAAATGCGAAATGGAATGCCCCTACGCCGCAAGTGCGCGGCCACGGAAAGACCGTAGGGCCCTGCCCCAATGATCGCAGTATTCAACATGACTTTGTTGATGACTCCTTACCGTTCCATCTCCAAATTGGTTCTAACAGGCGAGCTCCGCTACGTAAACTTGAGAGGATGGATATCAGGGGGAAGCCTCATTCTATCAGGAGGGCGGTATTCCCGCGAACGCAAAAACGGCGGCCAGTTTCCTGGCCGTCGCGACGTCACAAGGGCCAAATTAACCCCGAAGGATAGCCATTACAGCCTTATGTTTCAATAATATGCAGGGCATGCAAAGATGCGGAACATTGGGGACTGCTTCAGGCCGCCGGAGTCGCTTTGGTCTGCCGAATTGCCCCTACGCGGCCGCGATCTGTGAGTACATGCCCGAGAGTTCCTCGGCGATCTTTTGACAATCCAGTTCAGCGATCGCCTTGGCGCGCAATTGAGCACCCAGCGAACCCACATCCACGGCCCCCGTCTCAACCCGCACAATCGCCTCAGCGATTGAATCCCCTGAACCATCCACGTAGATACCCAGTTCGCCAAGATACTCCGGAATGTCCACGGCGCGGGTTGCAATTACCGGCGTGGCGTTCACCATGGCACAACTCACGGGATGCCTCGCCGATCCGCCGGTGTACGGGATGAGGCACGCCTTACTCCGCTGGTAGACTTCCGCGAGTTCGTTGCCCGTATAAAACTCGCGCCATTCAATCATGTCGGACACCCCTGCGCGATCCGCAGCCTCGTGCGCCTCTTTCACGCCGTTGCAGCCATGCCCGACATAAATCGTCAGCGGAATTCGGATTGCCTTAGCCCTTAGAATCGCGAGCGCCTTCAGCAGTTCGTCGTAACCCTTGCCGCGCGAAATGTTGTGGCCGCCGAAGTAAATGTACTTGGTGCGTTCTCCGGGCGTGAGTTGCGGCACCATCGCCCCATATCGGACAGTTCTGATCTTTTCGGGGTTCACTCCGAGCAACACTATTTGCCGCTTCATGTCTTCGCTGTAGAGAAGAACTGCCGCGCACTTGTTATACAGGCGATTCAGCCATTTATGTTCTCGCTGGAAGGGGTCAATCTCATGAACCGTGACGACCACTTTCTTGTCAAACAAGTCGGCCAGCGCGACCAAAATGAAAAAAGGAATGCAGCCAAACGCCTCCAGCACCTGATCGAAGTGAATGATATTCGTGCGGCGTGCCCGGTTGTAGTAGAGAAAGCCCCGCAGCGTGGCCAGCGGGAGGTCCAATCGCAGCCATTTCACCGCCAGATATTTCAGGGTTCCCTGCCCCTTGCCAGGATATCGGGGGGCATGTGGTATCGCGATTGCCGTGCAGTTCGTATTGATAAGCTCATCTTCCGTAATCGCAAATTTCTGAGCTGAGGAGAAACATCTGCAATTGGAAGTTACTACGTCCACCTGCATCCCGCACTGGCGAAGGGAGTCAACCATTTTGCTGCAGTTGTGTGAGTACATGTCGTTCTTGTACCAGCATCCGATATAGGATAACGTAACCGGTAATGTGTTTTCCGTAGCTGCGGCCATCATTGCTACCCCCCTGCGATATAAACAATGTGCTCAGTGCGCAAGGCTCCTCATCGAACGCGGAGGTCACATGTATCGATAAATCAAGTCTCCGAGAACTGCCGTCGCCCTTTCCGGCAGTGAGCGCCATAGTTTTCGGGTTGAATGCATGAGCGCACTCCCGGTGTGCGAGCGATCTTCCACGGCGGGATAGTAGTAACGAAACAGGGGCTTAGGCTCCGTTCCCCACTTTCCCTTGAACTGTGCCAGCGATTCGTTGTCTTCACTGACTTCGCCAAAGTCATACCAGCGGAATCCGCCCTTGCAGGCGTCGCGAATCGCTTCCATCTGAATGATGTCGTTAGGATGCAGGTAAAGGTCTCGCGGGGAACACCCCGTAAAGGCGTAGAAAGCCGTCTGCCCAAACTTCAAGAAAATGGAACCGGCGACGAGATTCCTCTGCTCGTCCTTTTTTTGTTCGGCGAGCAGCAATCGCATCTGGCCCTTGGGACGCAGCGTTGACCAGAGACTCTTAAAGAAGCGATAGGATCTTGGCGGCACAGCCTTGTGTCGCATCGTCTGCAGATAGAGCCCGTACCACTTCGCCAAGTCCTCTTCCGCATCTGCCTCTCGAACCTCAAGGCCCAGCTTGATTGCCTTGTTCACCGCCCAGTTGACGCGGTGTTGCTGCTTTGCATTGCCAAAGCGAAGACGCCGGCATCCTTTGCAATACCCACAATCTCGGGGCAGGCGAAGGCTTTCGCAGAACTCGTGCCAAGATTCCCCCTCCACGGACGCGGGAAGTTCCTCAACATAACTGAATCTCCAAGGCACGCATCCCAGACCCTCGACCAGTCTCTCCAAACCGCCGATCTGCGCTTTGATCTCGAGCTGCATTCGCCGCTTGCGCGCCATCTCCATCGCGACACGGATGATTTCCGATGCCACAACTGGATCATCCGCGAGCAACCCAGCCACCGGAGTTCGCGGCAGTGAAGACAGTCGGCGGCGCGTCGAATGACGCCCAATCGCGAACGGTAGACCCCGAGCCGGAAGAAGTGGAAGTACCGCACGCACTCGCTCATCGTGATCAACGCACGCCAGACTTATGCATTTCTGGCCGTACTCCTCTTCCAGCGCGATCAACCAGCTCGAGTGATGATAGATCAACGCTTCCGGATGCGACGATACAAACGCATCCCAGCGCGGGTCGTTCCGGTAATCTAATTCACACGTTCGCAGTGTGCTCTCGGCGGACAATATGACGGGCTCTGCGGAAATCATGGTGTCCCTAGGATCGATTTGTGGTTCGACGGTTGATTTACGCCAAACGCTGGGAGATGTTGGTAATCACTCGGCGCTGCTGCCCGACTGCCAACATTAGAGCAGAGTCTATACGGTCGGGCAATACCTAAGACGTGTATTTAGATCACTACTAACGATTTGACTAAAACACTCTTATTCAATTGGTTAGCGGCACAAGCCAGGGCGAGCGCAGGTTCGTGCTGTCACTCAAGCAGCGATTGCCTCTACCTCAACCTGCTTGGCCTCGTAGAATCGTTTCCGTTTCAGGAACGGCTTCTCGAGCAGTTTCCAGATTGCTATCGTACTGACTATGTCGATCTTCAATGCCAGCACAGGAACCGATCCGAGTGGATGATTTCGCAGCATCCCCTGGTATTTTTTCGAGCAGCTAAAGTCCCTAACTAATGGTGCCACTGAAAACCGGGAATCGGTTCGTCATCACCGCCCGAAACCACAAAGAAAAGATCAACTCCCATCCATCCGTTGTTGGACAGGGGCCCCAGGTGAAGAGATGGGTACCTGTCAAGGTCGTGGACCATCACCCACAGCACCGCCAGTCCGCGAACGGCATCCATTAGGGTTTGCTGAGCTGGCACACGCCGGTCCATGGATAATTTCCAGGGTTGCCTTTGGGCTCGGGTAGCAAGGCCAGTAGCTCGACCGGCGCCCGTTTGAATTGCGCTGCGGTCTTCAGCAATCCCTGAACATCCTTCGGCTCCCAACCGTAAGGCGCGAAAAAATGCACGCCCTCGGCAGGTCCAAATTTAAACGCGGCGCCCGCCTCGCTCAGTTGTTTGCCTGTCGTGCGCTGCATCGATCTAAGCTGGCCCGGAGAAGCGAGATCGATTATCCAGTTCTGAAAATGCTTCCCCACGGCGAGGTCTTTGGCCAACGAAGCAACCTATTCGGCCGTGAAATAAATCGGGCAGGCCCTCACTCGCAACGACAACCTTGGTTGCCCGAGTGTCAAGCTCAGCGAAAAGCTTACGCCGGCCTAGTAGGTCTGACAAATCCAGAGAGATTCGCTCCAGCCGGCATCGAGGCGCCTCATCCTTCAGGATCTCTTCCTTGTAAGAAACGATGTCCGGCAGGTCGACCTCAACCCACTCCAGCGTGGCAGGCAAGTTCATTCGATAAGGCCGGGCATCAAGCCCTGCGGCAAGATTCACCACAAGATCTGCCCCATCTTGAATTGCACGTGAAAGAAACTGATCGAAAAGATACGTGCGCGCTACCCACGCCCACTCGTGCTTGTTTCCGTCAGGCAGCGTGTTCGCGATCTGGAACCCATGCTCACCAGCCAAGCGCTCGGCATAGGGATCACGAAACAGGGCGTCGGGCCGCTGCGTTTCCTGCGCACGAAAGTATGCCACCCAGCGGGCGGTGTCGGAAATGCCACGAACCGTGAGATTTTGCTCATTCATTGTCGGTACCCCGGCTGTCGCATAGATCAAGTGCTTAGTCAACTAATCTGAAGATATTCCTTTCTATCTTCGATCGCACCAATCGGGATACCTGCTCGGGCCAACCAGTCATGCTTCACAATCCAGCCGCATAAAATTGCTCCCAGCGCAGTCCCGAACGTATTTGTAATGAGGTCGGTCATCCCTGAGTCTCGCGTCGGCAGAAATGCCTGCAAGACTTCGATGGTGAGGCTGACCGTAAACCCCAGAACGATTGTCACTAATACTGGCCTTTTGATCTTTCGTATGGACCGGAAATAGGCGAAGAAGAAGAATCCGAGTGGAATGAACCCAGCAACATTGATGCCGATGTCCTTCCAGTAGTTCCAGTCCTGGCGAAATTCATCCCAGGGTCGTTCGAGAAATTGTTCATGCAGTACGAAGAAACGTTCTGGGATGAGGAGGTCTGTCGCTGAATCTAACCTGGTTGTGGACAACGTTCCCGCTCTTTTCGTCGAAGAGGTAGAGCGCAAAAGCACCCTCGCTCCTGCCGAGCTCTTGACTCTCGCCCTTTGTCCAGTTTGCGAAATGCTGCGACACTTCGTCGGCTGTCAGTTCACGGTCGTAGATGGCAAGTCCCCGCACTTGCCCGGACCAGTCATCGGTGGTTATGGGGGAGTTGCCAACGATGAATCGCCCGGTAAAGTCACGACTCGAAAACCTGAATTTTGCGGACCTCTTTACGAACGAGCCATCCGCATAGACTGTTGTACCTGCCTGACCTGAGCTAACCGTAACCAGCACCGGCTTCTGATGACTGAAAACATCATCGACGTAGATCTTGACCTTCTTGGCATGGTGTAACTGGTCTTGCGCTGTGCGCTGCACTACCAGATCGCCCAGAGATTGACGCAGTGCAAACGGGACGATTCGACTCTCCGGCCAGTAAAACGCGAGAACCGTGCCTGAGGAGTGTACTCGCCTCGGTTCCAGCCAGATCTCCAGGCTGCAAGCACTGTCCGCCCGTAAGGGGTCGGCCTTGATCGGACCCGCACTCACGATGCTGCCATACTTACCGAAGAAAAGGCCGCTTCCGTGATTCAACCAACTGACTTCATTCTTGGGAGCATGAAACGGCCACAGCCCCGCTACCAGGATGCCCAATAAAACAAAGGCACAGATTGCTCGCAAGAGCATCGTTTGGATCTTGATGTTTCGCATACCCGGGAGGCACCGCTCGCATCCAACGATCGCGATGCTGGGAAGCTCGGGATCGTGAGTCTCGGGCAAATTCCTTTCCAGGTTCTCATTGTGGGCCGAGAGCAACCTATTCAGCCAGCACCATCAGGCTGTATCCGCCAAGCACCCGCACCGTCAATTCCGGGAAAACGGCAAAGCTGAGTTTTCTCGGAATCCTTGCAATCTTCTGCACGAAAAGATCACCGAGTTCGATGCATCGTGGGGTAAAGAAATAATCAATGATTGAGTATCCTACGTCGGTGAGGGTGCGCAGAGCGGTTTCCTTGGTGAAATAGTGCAGATGCGCGTGATGATCGCGGCGAAGCAGCAGGCCGTTCTGGCGCAGAACTGCCTGAACCGAGAGATCCAGCGGAATGTGAAACAGTTTCTGCTTTGCTTTGCATCGGACGGCCCGCACCAGCCCCATATAGTCCTCAACATGCTCAAAGACGTCGAGCATTAACAGCAAGTCGAAGAAGGTGTCGCACTTATCCTTTCGTATATCGCACAAGCGAAAACGAAGATTTTCGTTGCCCCGCTTCGCGCTCATGGCAAGCGCATCGGGAGACACATCGTAGCCCCAGCAAACACAATCGGAAGGAAGATGAGCTTGCAGTTCCGCCAGCACCAGGCCCGCACCGCAACCGACGTCACATACTGTTTTCGGCGTCAGCTTCTGCCGCTTCATCATTCGCTGGATTTGCCTCACCTTGAAAGGTGACTCCTCGATATGCCAGGAAGGATTGTTTTTGAGATAGCTGCCGTCTCGATAGATCGCACTTTCCGAGTCGATGCTGACCAGCCGGCCAGGAACCGCGGCAGGGGTTTGCCGCCGAAGGGGGAGAGCAGTCATAGCGTGAACTCCTTAATATATCGCACATACCACAACGTCGAGCTGACAGACATATTTGAAAAAAGAGGTGATTACAATCTGATCTATTCAATTTGCCGGGGCCGAGCGGCCTTGTCAATGTTCAAAATTGGACGCGATCAGGGGACTCGTTCAGAAGCCCCTCTTGATTGCCAAATACGGGATGAGTGCCACTTCGGCCAGGCCGGGGACGGGGTCACTAAGACTGAAAACCGCTTCCGCATCGCACCTTCGCAATGAGCGGAGATAGCTCTTCAAACTAGTATCCCCGCTAAGAATCCCGATCAAGGCTGCAGGAAGATCCGTAGTCGTGCGCACCCACCCCACTCCCGGGCGGCCTTTGCAGACTGACACGGGCAGACCAATTTGATCCGCATAGAGCATGTAGCTGAAATCCACACCCGCCTCAGCCCCCAGACTGTGATAGCCCCACGTTCTGGCATTCACGTCCAGGAGTTTGTATTGGGAATCACGTGGATCGAGCTTATATTCCAATTCGACCAAGCCATAGTAGTCGATCGCGCGCAAGAATCGCTCGGAAAGCTCTTCCAGAATGGGGATATCCAGCGTCTCGACATAGGTGCTGGCTCTTCCAAACAGCAGTGGGTGTTGGCGCCTCCTTCGCACAACCATTTTACCGACCGCTTCACCATCGCGGAAAAATGCGCAGTAGGAGAACTGCTGGCTACCACCGCCGGGAATCAACTCCTGCACCATGATCTCTTCGCAAGGGGCGAGCTCAGATGCCTTTTGAAACAAAGTTCTTAACTCAGCATGGCTGTTCGCCCGCCAAGCCTTCGCTTTGGTGGCGTAAACGAAGTGCTCTTTTATCGCTGGCTTGATTGCAAACGGGGGCGTAAGACTATGGAATTGATTTATTTGGTCAAGATTCTCAAAATAGCAATGTGTGATGGGTGTCGGGATATCGAGTTCTCGTGCAAGGCGATAAGTATTTCTCTTGTCCCAAGCCCACTTTATGCTATCCCAATCGGTCGTAGGAACTCGGAATATTTCGCTAAGTTCTGCATGGTTGCGGGATAAGGCAGCAACGAGTTCCTCCCGGGTCGGGTAAAGGACCCAACCTTGCAGACGCAATCGCTTCCCGATCTCAAGCAGGCTGTCCACCACAACCCGTTCATGACGGAGGTCCGAAAGCTTCACGAACTTTTTGCAGTAACGCGAGTAACGGGAGATTGAGAGTTCGTCATCTACGACGCACACCGGTATGCCCTGTCGGCCGAGGCTGCGAACGATTCCCAATCCCTGGTAGTCGCCGCCGATCACAATTGCTCCTACGGTCTGGTCTACATCCTGCACAGCGATGGGCTTTGGGACGGTTTGGCTCATGGCACTCATGGCGTTAGTTGCTTCCGTTGCGAGTCATGGAGCGAACCAATTCGTTCGAAGCGAACTCCGCTCCTGAAACAAAACCGAGAAGCGGCCCGAAGCTCCATGCCGCAGGCTTGCCGACGAAGTGCAATCCTGGAATCGATGACTCCAGTCCGCGCTTCAGCACGGGAAAGCCGTTCACCGTTTTCAGTTGCTTCGACAATGACGGAGACAAGAACGGATAACGTGAAACGTCAACTCGGAATCCCGTTGCGAGAAGCGCGTGATCCACGAGGCGCTCCGTCCCATCGTCCAGTCGAAGACGAAGTTGGCTGCCTGCGACAGCGGCGGATTTCACTCTGCGCCCCAACGTGATGGGCACTCCTGCGATTCGCGGTTGCAGCCAGCCTGCTCCGGCAGGCCGAATCGCGCGATAGGCCGTACGATCTTGGAAGCTTCGAGGGAAGCGTCGGAACAGATGAGGCATTGCGACGAGACGGCTGATCCCAGCCGGGCCGACGTCGCGCGTCGAATACAGCATTTTGGAAATCAGGCCCAGATGATGCAGCCTCGCATGTAACCCGACCCAGTTGAGAGTCTTTGTGCGCGCGATTACCTCGACCTGAATACCAGCCTCTTGCAATAAAGCAGCAGACTCCAGAGCGCTCTGCCCGGCGCCGATCACGACCACCCGGTGGCCCTTGAACTTACGGAGATCATTGTGCTCGCTCGTATGCGAGGCCAACGCGGGAGGAACCTCGTCGAACTCCTTGGGGCGAGCAACGAAGGCACCGATTCCTGTCGCCACCACGATCCGTCTCGATATGAATTCTTCGCCGTCCGCCATGACCACCTTGAACCCGCGCGCGTCGAGATCAATGTTAAGTACATTGCGCTTTTCAAGATCTCGAACTGCCTGACTCTGATACCATCGACCGTAATCAACAAAGCGCTCGAGCGGAATCGGCTTCGATATGTGATTACCGTTTTGGCGACAATACGCGTCTAATGTGAGCTCCTGTTTGGGATCTGCAATGTGCGAGGCTCCCCAATTCGACCGCAAACACATGCCGGCGGGCATTTGGTTCTCCCAGAATGCCATCGGTTCGCCGAAAACTCGCGCTTCAACGCCCGCTGCTCGCAGATATGCCGCTGAGGAAAGTCCATAGGGACCTGCCCCGATAACAGCTACACTGCAATCCGATGATTTGCTGTTCACGACCTTTGCTCTTACTGATTCTTGCACAGGTACTGCAGGCCCTGCCTGGCAATGCGCCGCAAGAAAATCGCTACACTTCCCCTGCAGCCAAACTCAACCTTCTGATCCAAAAGTCTTAGCTCTTCAGGAGACAGCTGAAAATCAGAGGCTGCACAGTTTTCTTTCATGTGTTCGACTGAATTGGCCTTCGGGATGGTTACTACGCCTTTTTTCGAGACGCACCAGTTAAGGGCGATCGATGCCGCAGTTTTGGACCTGGCACGTGCGATCTTGTTGATGACTCGCTCAGGGTCTTTGGCAACAATGCGCGAAAACTCAGTGGCTAGAGGGCTGTGGGCAATTACTGTAATGTTGTGCTGGCGGCAATACTCCGATAGACCTGACTCGACGGTTCGGTCGATCAAATTATATCGAACTTGGTCCGAGACGATCTTGTGTTTGCTCATTGCCTTCTGCGCACTCTTGAGATCGCTTACGAAGAAATTACTGACGCCCATAAATCGAACCTTACCGCTATTGACCAACTGTTCCATTGCTCCCATGGTTTCTTCAATGGGAATTGTGTAATTGGGCCAGTGCAACTGATAGAGGTCAACGTAATCTGCTTTCAGCCGCTTTAAGCTCGCTTCTGCTGCCGCAATAACGTCAGCACACCGGAAATGCCTAGGGGACACTTTCGTTGCCAGAAAGGTCGCCTTGCGATTTTGTTTAATCGCTCGCCCTACGATCTCCTCGGTGTCGTAGGACTCGGCTGTGTCCATGAAACAAGCCCCCAGCGCTATTCCCGTTTGAAGAGGTTCGATCCCTCCCTTGTATTGCCAGATTCCAAGACCAATCGACGGCAAACGAACGCCAGTCTCTGCCAGGTCTTTGTGGCCCATAATGCCGACGGGTCTCGCTCACCGTGACCTTCACCGTTCGAGGCCTGTTGCCTTCCCGGGGGTCTACCTGCTCTTCAGCTAGCATACGGACGAGGGATCATTTCGCTCGGCGGCTAAACGGAGAGCATCAGTTGAAAGCGAATCTATCAACTCCAGGCATTCCTTTCTGGTCCCAGCCATTGCGCTCGACATACTCATAGGCGCGCATAACATGAGGCTGACAGGGCCAATGTTCAAATGCGCACCTTTAGCCGATGTGTCGGTAGAGCAGTCTGCCAGCGGCTCTCAGAACGAAACTTGGTGTGAGTGAAACTGCTCTCCTAAGAACGGCCTTCTGCCGCACACTTGAAGTGGTTGCGGGCCAGTGCTGCGGGTACGTCCAGTAACTGAGCTGCGTACCAACGGTCCCCCAGTGTTCCTTAAACGATATGAGTCCAAAATTGTCCCTATCAGAACGTCCCATTTCAAATTCCTCACATCCTTTATCCTTGGCTTCCTGGATGGCGTTCCAAAACAAGAAGGGCATTCCCCCAAGCTTGTGAAACCGCGCGTCACTACAACCATACTTGTAAACCATAGAGTTTTTGTGGGCCAGCGTGAGGATGCTCGCAACCGGCAAATCATCCTTGGTCGCAAGTCGAATCTTCAGGTCTTCTCCGAATGCGGCAACCAGTCCGCGAAACCAGGATAGCGGTTGCGGCGGCAAACACTGTCGCCGACGGGTCATTACCAGCAGCTCATAAAACTTCTGAAGCAGAGTTTCGGAGGATCCTTCCTCGTAATGTAGTTTCTCACGCTCCGCCCGTCGAATCTTTCTTTGGACACAGTCTTTGTGAAAGTTGCGAAACAACTCCCGCGTACTTTTGCGCAGGTCCAGGCGATGAAAACTGTACACAATAGTTTTGCCCAGTCCAGTCTGGCTCCCTGGCCGACAGGAAGTTGGCCTGATCTCTATGTACTTCCATTTGCCGGCGTCCACATATTGCTTCATATGCAGCAACAGGTCGTCCAGTTCGGTTGAGTTGTTCACCAGTGGTTCGCAATGATCGGAAAAAGGCAACGATACGAACCGCCGACCTGTCAACAAGCTCCTAATCCGGCAAAAGACAATGCCATTCGTCAGAGGAGCGTTCGGGGGACAAGTCGTGACAACGAGCGGATCGTACCCGTATGTGGTCTGTAACGCTCCCAGCCAGTTTGTACTGTGGAACACTGAAGCTCGAGAATGGCCTTTGATGAATGCTTCCCACCGTGTATCTCTCAGCGGGTTAAGTTCACAGACACTCTTCGCAGAAGGCTCCGCGCTATCCAAAATCGGAAGCCCTGCAGAAGAAGCTTTTATCGCTATTTCAATGGCCATGTTCACCTTTTTTTGGGGTCCTAGCTGTCGTCAGTTTGTGCGCCATCGGACTGAGTTCAGCTGGTTTGGAGCTACACGTGTAGGAGATTCGGCCGTCCTTTTGACTGGCGTACGCTACACGGGCTCGTTCGCTACCCGGACCCTCAATGCGCCACCCGAGGTCGTCCTTGACGAGTTTCATTTCCGCTCTTTGCCTCCACCAACGATCGACCTCACCGGGAGTCGCAATCCAAACACCTTTCTCATTCCTCAAATCTGCTAGGTGCGCAAGCAGAGCTTCGTAAACAGCTCGTTCCCGAGAGCCACTAACGTAGTCGGGATGCACGATGAAACTGAGCAAACCGTGTTTTTCCATTATCAGATTGATCTGCTTCTTCCACAGATCGATCGAATAGTCATGGAGAATGTTGAACAGCGTATAGTCCTGCGTGGTCGTCACGGGTAACTCTAGAATCTTCCCCACAAAATACGGCATGACAGTGCAACACCCTCCCCGTTGTGGGTCCAAGTGCGCCACATTGGGCACCGACATGTCATAAGAGAACTCTAAGGCGTCAAACCATATCTGCTTTCGATACAGGACCCCAGATCGAAATCCGGAAGCACCAAAGCGCTTCTTATGAGCATTGATTCTTGTGGCTCGCTGAAGGAATTGGTTTCTGTTCCTGAATAGTTGCCCGTCGTGATTCAGATCGTGCACTACGATTTCGAAGCCACGCTGCCGAACGGAGTCCAAGAAATTGTCGGTCACTTCGTAGCGCTTCTCGGGGATTACCTGGAATGACCCTTTGATGCCAAATGCGTCTTCCATGTCCATAAGATAAGGACATGAACGCACGCCGAACTCGGTTTCCACATCGTGGGTCATGATTGCGCAACTGGTAGCACCTTCCGGCCAGAACCAAACGAAGGGAATTTCATCTACGGACTGCGCTCTGAGGGACAAGAGCATTATCTGCTCAAACATCTTATCCACGGTCATATCGACGGGCCAATGTGGAAATGCCAAGCGATCCCAATCTCTGAAATACCATTTTTGAAGATGCCTTCGAATAGCCACCGAAAGGAGAGGGCGGACTAAATAGTACGACCGGGCCAGTGCCGTTTCCGACCGGCTGCTGGCGTCCTTTGAGTACAACTCATAACGGAGATTATCAACAGTTTGCTTCAAATCGAATGCAAGACACACGGTGCTTCCGTCGATCGTCGTATCGGACAGTACGTCCCGCAGTATGTTCCTCGGAGAAAACGAGGGAGAATGCTCGCTGCATTGTCCGTAGCAAACGGTGCCGGGGCCGAACTCGAAATAGCCATTTGCTTCCGAGAGTGGTCCTTTCACCTTCAGACGCACGTAACTTTCAGGGCACCGATAATATTGGACTAGACAATCATTCATTGGAAATTCATCTTCCGAACCAAAATGGGTGATAAGGCACGTAGGGAAGAAGCGGCTTCTAATTCACGCCTATCAAAACCAGTGGAGTCCATGCTCACATCAGACACTATGTCCGACAAATCGAAATGCGTTCGTGATCCCGTCCATGCTTCACTATTCACTCCGACTTCTATGGGCAACGCGAATTGCACTGTCACCTCTGCGCGGCACTGCTCTACTTTGCCGAGAGTGTCCGCCCATTCTGAGGCTTTAAAACCAAGTCATACACTGCCAGAAGATCTGGGACGGAGTACTGCCACGCAAGTCTAGTTTCGATTCGTCGCCGCCCGAATTCCCCCATTGAGTGCCGCAATGCTTCGTCGTCCATCAACTCACCAAGTTTGGCAGCGAATTCCCGGTGATCATTGGGTGCGGCATACAAAGCAGCGCCCTCGGCGCTAAGACGGTTCTCCGGAAGGTCGAACGCAACAATAGGCTTTCCGGCAAGCATGTATTCCATGATCTTCACGAAGGTGGACTGATCGTTGTACCTGTTGGATGGCTCTGGAGCTACACATATGTCGACTGTCGACAAGTAGCCGAAATAGGCGTCCAGGTCGCTGACCCAGCCGGCAAACCAGATTTTGTCGTCAATACCAAGCTCGTGTGCAAGACCCTTTATATCCGATAAGGCATCGCCGTCTCCCAAGATGATGCACAAGAAGTCTTCTCTGCCCAGATCGCGGCGCAAGCTGCTCAGAGCCCGGCAAAGATAGTCGAGTCCGTCCTGATATCCGGTTATTCCTGCAAACGCAATAATGTTCGAGGACCTCTTTCGAAGCTCTTCGTCGATCCGCAGAGTTTGAAGGCGTTCCAGTTCCGGGCCGTTCCGCACCACAGTGATCCTCGGCTCAGGCTGCCGGCCCCGGCTCATAGCAATTTTCCTGCAGGATTCATTGGTCACAATCACGTGATCAGCCAGTTTGTAAGAAAGCAACTCTAACCGAAGCTGTATCCTTTAACAGCAATGCATTGGGGCTGACAAAATCTAGCGGCATAGAGTTCGGGGCTTAAGTCGTGTTGATCGTAAATGATTCGTTTTCCTATGATTCTATAAATAGCAGTAACCGGTACAATGCAATCAGGCGGATTCGCTATATGAATAATGTCAAAACCTTTTGTAACCCATACATAGGCTGTGATAGCTGTAATCGCGAGTGTAGCGTAAGCGTATTCAAGGAAATATCCTAGGGTGCCGTGAAAAAATGACACGTGAGGGAATCCATAAATCGTCACACCATCGACAAGCATAGGCGGGACGGCCATTTGCCCGACTCAGGGCTGATCACCGACACCACATATCCGTTATCCTTCAGGGCCCTAGCCTCTTTGGGAACTCGCGCATCTGCAGATAGCTACAGTTCTCCACGATCATGAGAACTCGATTATGCTGTCTATGCATGAGTCGGGCTGAGACGCGTCTTGATATCGCAGATCATCGCAAGCAGTGCAGTCACTAGTCCTAAAGCAACGTTATCGAGAAAGGGAAAATGCTGGTAGTCAGACGCAAAGTCCAACCAAGTCATCCCGACAGTTGGGTGAAGGTTCTCAAGGGATGGCTTCCTCCGTGGCCGTAATCATGTTTTGCATCCTAAAGCAACGTTATCGAGAAAGGGCAAATGCTGGTAGTCAGACGCAAAGTCCAACCAAGTCATCCCGACAGTTGGGTGAAACGGGCCCAGTGACGTGGATCTTCATTTGGGCAGTTGTGCGACGCTGGAGGCCTCCTGGGCATATATCACGTTTCGCTCACTGGCGAGCGATTTATCGTACTGCTCCTCCGGCTCATAGACGACCACATGACTTCCCTTATTCGAGAATGCGAATGGAACGCACAACAACTTGTTCAACCGCCTCCTCAGCGCTTCCCGCCGTTCCGGTGGCACGAAGAACAGCATGAAACCTCCTCCGCCAGCTCCCAGTAGCTTGCCGCCGAGGGCACCAGCGCTGAGCCCGGCGTCGTAGATTTCATCGATGCTGGCGTTTGAGATCTTTTGTGTCAGCGTTCTCTTTATTTGCCAGCTCTCGTGCAGCAGCCGACCGAATTCATGCAATGGGCGATCGGGATTCGCAATAATGGCCTCTGCCTCATTAACGAGCTGAAGCATGGTGTCCAACTCCTGCTTCTTGTGAGGCGTCATTTTCAACTGCTCCTGTGCGATTTCAGAGGCAAACCGGGAAAACCCGGTGAAGTAAAGCGCCAGGTGTTGCTCGAGTTCCGCTAGCCTGTTTGGTGAGGTCATCATCCGCCTTACCTCGATCGAGCCGTCCGTGTCGAAATTGATGCGATTGAAGCCTCCATACGCGGCGCTGACCTGATCTTGTGCTCCAACGGCCTCTCGAAGGAGCTCCTGCTCCACGTGTATAGCTTCCGAGGCAAGTGCATGCTTATCGCGCATCTGATTCTTGAGCGCATAAAGGCCAAGGAGAAGCCCCACCGTAAACGCGGAACTCGTACCTAAACCGCTTCGGGCAGGCAAGTCGGCTATGTGGTGAATCTCGACGCCGTCGTCAATTCCTAGAAATTGCAGGCAGGCGCGAACGGATGGATGCTGAATTAGATTGTTCCTGCCAACATTTTCAACTTTCGTATAAGAGATGCGACTGTGATATTCGAAAAATGGCGGCAACCAGCGACAAGTGATAAAGCAGCTCTTGTCGATCGTGGTCGACAATACGGAGCCCCCGTACTGGCGGTACCAAACAGGATAATCGGTACCACCCCCGAAGAAGGAGATGCGAAGCGGAGTGCTAGTGATGATCATACGTCCAGTTTTCCAGGTATCGAAGCAGGGCCAGCAGCACTTCAGCAACGCGGCCCGTAGTCCCATCGAGAATATTCATAGAAAGATAGCGATGTTGTCTTGAGTGTAGACGCCGACGATTGCTACCGACAATGAACTCCGCTCGCCGCATTGCGTTCTCATCGATTACTCTGCACAGCGTCGATCCCGCAAGGATCGACACTGGCTTCCTCCAGCCGCAGTATCTGGTGGACTGCTTCAAGCAGGGATCGCGCGAGCACAATCCGCGTTATCATCTGCGCTAATGAGGGGTCTTAGAATTCTAGCCGTTCTGCATCCGGCTGTTCTGCCAGCCTCTATATCCTTCTCCGAATCACCGATCATCCATGACGAACTCAAATCAACTTGATGTTCGCCCGCCGCCGCGAACAACATGCCAGGCTGGGGCTTGCGGCAACTGCAAGGCGGCTGTTCCTCGTGCGGGCAGTAATAGACTCCATCGATCTTCGCGCCCATTGCCGCTAGATCGCTACACATCCGGTGATGTATAGAATCCAACTCACTTGCTGTCAACAACCCCTTTGCGACACAGCGCTGGTTGCTCACTACGATCACGCGGAAACTGGCTCGGTTAAGCAAAGCGATAGCCTCGACTACCCCAGGAAGAATCTGCATCTCCTCCCAGCGGGTTATGTACTCGTCTTCGGTCGGGGCTTTTCGATTGATTACGCCGTCACGATCCAGAAACGCGGCTTTGTTCATGGAATATTGTCTCTTCCACCAGCTCTGAAATGATGTGGCCGATTAAGATGTGGCATTCCTGGATACGCGGTGTCTCGTTTGAGGGCGCACAAATGCAGTGGTCCACTACGTTCTTGAGTTTACCGCCGGTGCAACCGGTCAATGCGACCGTGCACAATCCCATTTCCCGGGCTACCGAGAGACCATGAAGTACATTCGACGAATTGCCGCTGGTTGAAATGCCAACGGCGAGGTCTCCCGGGCGCGCCAAAGCTTCGATCTGTCGGGAAAAGATCCGATCAAATCCGTAGTCGTTACCGATCGCCGTCACGCACGAGGTATTCACGGATAAAGCCAATGCAGGTAAAGCGGGCCGATCAAATGCAAAGCGTCCTACAAATTCCGCGGCGATGTGCTGAGCATCCGCTGCACTTCCGCCGTTACCAAAAAGAAGCACCTTGTTCCCTTTTCCAAGTGTTTCGACCACGAGTTCGCTAACCTTAGCGATGATGGACACGACTTCGGCATTTCTGAGCAGAAGCTCCTTCACAGCAATCGATCCTTGGATCGAGCGGCTCACGCGCTGTTCGAAATCACCTGTATCTCTCATTTCACCTTCCTCAAGGTGGAGATTAAAGACGCTAACCTAGTTTTCCGCAGTAGAGCCAGAAAGTCGGCCTCTGGAGGCTGCTCTGAGAGAGTCGCAAAGCTGCTGGGCGCGCAGATAGTCTGCCGGCGTACCGATATCGATAAACATCCCATGCTGTTCCTGCGCATACACACCTTGGTCGAGTAGCCGCGGAAATACATCTCTTTCTAGGCTGGCCGGATGCTCCGGAATGTATTGAAAAACAGCATGGTTAAAGACGTAAACACCACCGTTCACCAACCCAGGTATATCGTTGCCAGTCTTTTCTGTAAAACCCTCTGACTCGGCCGGTCGCGTCTACGTGCACTGTTCCGTACCGGCCTGTGTCTTCTACTCGGAGTACAGCCATCGTTGCCATTGCCCTATGACCGCAATGAAAATCCACAAGTTCTGGAAATCGACTTCTAGAAACGAGTCACCGTTCATCACCACAAATTCAGGGGCATCTCGGAGATAGTGCTGGGCCCGTTTTACGGCGCCTGCGGTGCCGAGCGGCTGCTCTTCCTTTGAATATTCAATCGCAACGTCCCAGTCTTGGCCATCACCGAATTCACTTTCGATCTGGTCTGCGAGGTAGCCGGTACACATCACTAGACGACTAATTCCCTGCGAACGAAGCTGTCCGACCAGCAATTCAAGGAAAGATCTCTTCCCGACCGATGCAAGCACTTTGGGTGCACCAGGTACGACTGAGCGCAGGCGTATCCCCAGTCCACCAACGAGGAGAACGGCTTTGACCTCCTTCATTATGCTTCTTTCTGACTAGAAACTGGCCCGCTAAGAACGGGACGTCGCGAAAGCTATGTTATCCTTCCCCAGTAGTCCAACATTGACGTCAGGGTCTGCTCAAGTGACAACATGGGCTTCCAGCCGGTGTCTCTGCGAAACTTCCGCGTGCTGCCGAAGATGATCTTCTCGTCAGAAGGCCGCATCAATCGGCCAGAGAGTCGAATGTCTACCTTCACACCGGACAGATTGATCGCAATTCGCAGCATTTGCCCTATTTCGTGAGTCTTGGCCGCGCACAGATTGTAGGCCTCGCCTCGTTTTCCCCTCATCGCGGCGAGGTAAAATCCGCGCACAGTGTCGTTCACATCCAAAAACGCACGACGCGGCTTCAGATTTCCGACCTCGATTACGGGCGGCTGCAAGCCCTTTTTGACACGGACCAGCTGTCGCACAAAGTCGGACGGTGCGTCGTTTGTCTTTCCTGGCCCCGTGGTGTCAAAAAGCCGTATGTTGACCGTCGGGATGTGGTAATCGCGAAAATACCCATGCGCTAGCAGGTAGGTGAGCTTTGTGCGCCCAAGTGAAAGACGTGGGTGACCTCGAACCCTTGGAAAAGCTGCTTCACTCGCTGGGCGTCACACAAGTCACACTGAACGAGGCGAAAGTTCGATATCCCCAGTGGTGAATGGCCTTCAGGTGCGCGGTATGTTCCCACCACATCCCATCCCTTGGCCTGGAGAAACCTGACAACGTGAGACCCGATGAATCCGGTAGCGCCAGTTACCAACGCAGTCTTGTTCCTCGTGGCTCTCACCTAATTGCGCTTGTGCGACAACTGCTTGTCCTGAGCCGTTCCTCGTCGCTAAGCCTGCGACTGTGCGGCCCACAGGGCATCCACGCAGACGAAGGATCACTGCACCACAGCGGAAAGGCCCGTCGGGGGTGCGAGAGGAGGATCCGATGAAGATGGATCGTTGGCATAACAGCTTGCACGGTCAAAAGTCAACACGCTCCCCGTGCCGTCCGGAGGGCCGTTCATTACGCTCAAGTAGCAAACCTGTGCAGGGTTGGCGTTGGCGTGCCCACCCAAGGCGGTAGCTAAAGTCCCTCCCGTACACTGGCTGCTGGAAATCGCATAAGAGTTCGCGTAGGTGCCGCCTGAGCATACTCCGAGAGTGCCGCTTGTCACATCAGGGCCGAAGTAGGGATAGGGAGCGCAGGTTCCGAGAGTGGGATTCTTGTTGAAGCGCACGCCGCTACCGCATGGGGAGGCGGAAGTCGTTTTGACTGTGCCTGTGAGATAGAACGAATTAGGCAGAGTCTGACTGGGGCTGCTCAGACTAACAAAAGTACTGGTGCTGCCTGTAGTATCGCCGAAAGCGTCTGCTCGCTCATCTGCGCTACAAGCTGCAATGGGAGTGCCGCTTCCAGTACACCAACGTACTCCTGCGGTCACGTTGTCCCAGTTTCCCCAGCGCATGATCGAACTCACCGCCAGAGGATCGCTGGTTGTGGTCGTGCTGGAGCAAGCGGGCTGGGCGCAGAATGTTCCGGTTCCGTTGCCTCCGTGGTCCGTGCCCCCGATGTAATAAATAGATGTAGATTCGGAATTTTGGTAACTTGAATAAAAGTTCGCCTGCCCAAGTACATTACCTACGACATTAAAATATCGAGAGAGTGCGTAGGGATTCACTGGGTTGGTATTTCCATTGCAGGCATTAAGAACGCCCGCCCCGCCGCACCCGGCCACCTGCCAGCCCGCATAGAAATTGCGGAAAGCGGTAGTGAACATATGACCGCCGTGAACGTGGTCTGAGGACAGACCAAGCGTATTGCTACCTTCTCTTAACCAATACTCTGCACCCGCCGCGTGGTCGTTATCCGCTCCTTGGAACCATCCGGAACTGGCATAGATATTCTGAATAGCGAGATTATAGGCTGCGACATTGCCATCGCCATTGCCGTTGGAGTTTGGGCAACTATCGGTAACCTGTTCACAGATGTTGTTCTCGATCAGCCCGTCGCCGTTGTCGAAATAAAGTTCGATTGCATAACTCTGGGTATTGTGGGAATAGGATGCATATAGGTAGTTATCCCGAACGACTGCATTCTTCGTTCCCCAGAGGAAGATGTGATTTCTACCGCCCCAGATGGATCGAATACCGGAGACCCAGCACTGGTAGCAATCCATCAGCACCACTGAGCTGCTTACGTCGCCGGAACTTTGGATCGCGGTCATGTCAACCGATAAGTCCTCAACGCCTTCCTGCACAGCAATCGTGCTACCCCAGAAGGCTCCCGGAGTTTGCCTCGAACTCCAGTTAGGCGCATAGAGTCCGGGAGAGATGGTTAGGCAGGTAGCACCACAACCACCGGCATTGATGGCGGTCACCAGCACAGTCTGACTTTGCGACCGACCCGAACGGTGTCCGCCACTGTCGGTAGCGCCGCAGGCAGAAGAACTGCATTCCCAGATTTGTCCGGTATTGCTGGCCGGGTCGGTTTGATCCAGTCCGATTAATGTCTGGCCAGCAACGATTCCCGCCACGGAGGACAGCGTAATTTGCGTTGTTCCTTTTGTGTATCCTGCCGTCCAGTTCGCAGAGTTGCCCTCCGGGTCGCTGCCACACAGTGCAAATACGGAATACTGGCCGTTGCAATTACTGTGGTTAGTCATGGTGATAAGAGTGGCGTTCGCACCCGCACCCCTCACAACCACATGGCTTTTTAAGGCTACACCAGTGTCCCAACTGTAGCTCCCGGCAGCAAGCAGGACATAGGTATTGGCCGAGCATCCGTTGATCTGTGTCTGAACGTTTTCGGCGCTTGTTCCTGCCGCCACCGTGCTGCCGCACTGCGTCCATGACGCATCTGGAAGCCCGCCAGGAATGCCCGCCTGCGACCAATCGATCGCTCTGGAAGGGGCAAGGACACCGGACCAGAGCTGAGCATGGCAAAATGTGGAAAAAAGAAACAAGATTGAGATAAGGGGGAGTTCGCGTCTCATTTACCTCTGGCCTCCGACGATCAAATTTGAGTGTCGTAAGGCAGTTTAGCGGTTAGAAGCAAGTGGGGATAGTCACGGAAGTACCATGCCCCCTGTCAAGGGTCCGACGACCGATGGCGTTTCGGCTACGGCCACTAAGGAGATCAGTGGTTTTGGAGCAAGGAGAAGGGCCCGGCGAGCCGATATGACACATCATTCCTGTGTCTAAATGCCCGCAAAGCCTTGCTTTTCAATGCGAAAGAGCGTTTTATCCCAGAACCGTACAAAAGACCATCTGATGTTTGGCAGGAAAAGCTGAGCTCGCCTGGCGAGAGGCCATCCGAATAGTTGTTTGATCCAGGAGTACTTCCAGGACAATCGTGGAACCTCCAGATTTCCGCCCAATTCCTTGGACAGCGCTTCCGCCTGTTCAAAAATATCGATTCGCTCCGGATAGAAGTAAACCATCCAGTTTTGGAGAAACTTTACGCATGCAGCCCGAACCCGTGCACTGTCCTCCAACGACCGGAGATAGCCGATATGCAGCTGCATCGAGCACCACTGTGCCTCGCGCTTTCGGTCTGAGTTCCCTATATAACTAAGGCTGCTGGAGCCGGATGCACGGTAATAAACTTTCGCTTCTGGAACAAACCGGACGCCTTCGCTGGCCATAAGGACTCGGCAGAAGTATTCTCCATCATCATCTCCCAACAGCCTGGTGTCCCACGGACCGGCAGCCTCGGTCAACTCACGACTCACGAGCCACGAAGCGGTTTGCATATAAAGGTTCTGTCCCATCTTGCGGACCAGCCATTCGACCTTCGACAAATCACACCACAACGCGGTTGGGGTAAATTTCGCCCGGTGGGGCCGGTACAAAAACCAGTCCCCAACTCCCGGAGAGAAACGTTAATTTGTTCGGAGAATCGCCCAGCGCCTCCATCTGCTTTGCAATTTTCTCCGGAGCTAAGAGATCATCGGCATCCAGCCACTGAATGTAGTCTCCCTTGCTTAGAGAGAAGGCCCTGTTCCTTGTTGCCGCAGCACCCTGGTTCTTCTGCGTAAAAACTTTGAGACAATCTGATTCAAACTGCCGTGCAATCGCCAGAGTCTGATCTTTCGAACCATCATCTACAACGATGATCTCTTTTCGGTCCCATGTCTGTGCAATGGCTGACCGAAGTGTGTCAGCGAGCCATTTCTCCGCGTTGTACGCCGGTATAAGAATTGATACCAAAGGTTTCATGATCGATGTCCTCCCGCCAAGTCGGCGTACACGTTCCTAGTCAACTCGGCGACTGCGTCCCACGAATGATGGACGTTGGCATAATCTCGTATCTCCTGCCGGCGCCTCGCCAAGTTCCCGTAAAGATCACTTATGAAATAAGTTTCGATCGTTCTCGCCAGGTCCGCCGGATCAGCAGGCCTACACAGAAAACCAGTCCTGCCCTCCACGATTTCTTCGCGGAAGGAGCCCACATCGGTCGCGATCACAGGCAAGCCGAAGCTATACCCTAAAAACAGTACACCGCTCTGAAAGATCTCGTTATACGGAAGAACCAGGACGTCTGCGGCCTTAAGATACATCTCCATTTCCTCATCGGGTACAAATTGGATCTTGAGAATTATCTGTCCCCGATCAAGTTCACGGGTGATCGTCCGCTTAATTTCGCTAAGATACCGCTCGTTCCCTTTTTGCACCTCGCCAGCAATGATTAGCCGGTAGTTCTCGTCGTTTGTCTCAAGCCGCTTGAAGGCAAGCAGCAGGTTTTCCAGCCCTTTGTAAGGCTTGATTCTGCCGAAGAATAGGATCGTCTTTTCGGTGTCTCGTAAGCCCAGTTGCCGCTTTGCCTCAGCGGGGGTGAGGTCCGTGTCCGGAAAAGCATTGTTGATCGGATGGCGGATCACAGTGACAGCCCGCTCGCGTACGCCAAATTCCGCCGTGAGTTCATCCTTCATCTTTTGTGTGTGAACAAATATGTGATCGCAAAGGCGATATTGGACTCTCAGCGTGAGGCGATTGAGCAGAGTGTCGTTGGAATCCCTTCTGCCTTGATTGACATTGTGCGCGGTGAGAGTGACCTTCTTGCCCAAAACCTTGTAGTACACCATCAGCAGAGTGCGGTCGAAGAACTGGATCTTATTGTTCCACAGGATATGAAACACACTCGGCTTTGCTGTCGCCGCGTATCGGAGGAGGCGTGCATAGTACCTCAGGATTCTCGATATCCTGGCTGAAGGCGTGGCAGTCGTTCGTTGAGCGTGCCACAAATCAAGAAACTGGAGGTTGGGAGTGGTGTGCATCTCGGGGCTGTCGACCTCGTTGCTTCCGATCACGTCGAGGCGGATACCCTTGGAGACAAGCGCCATTGCCAATCCATAAGCGTATGGCCTGTCAAACCCGCCGGTGAGCAATGCCACGTCGAATTCAGTTGGCGGCGCGACAAAGGTGCCTCGAGACGCGACGTCTTCAGTGAGAGTAGACACTAGATACTCCATCGCAGAATCCCATTACCAAATCAGATAAAGTCGGTGCTCCACATCGCGGCTTATACCGGATTCGTTGCAACACCAGATACGCTAGCGGAAACCGACTGTGGCTCAGTGCGCTGTGGCAGCAGATCGTGGACAAGGCGCGCAGCCTGGCGAAACGGCTCAAGTCCACGATGGAGCGCGACCACTGCGCCAAGGTAAAGCGTAAGAAATAGCAGTGAAACGGAGACCAGCCGCGCCAACGCACCTAGGGCGCCGTTTGCGGCCCCAAATGGCGGCGCAATGTGAACGATCCAGGCAGTGCTGCAGCCGGCGGCAACAGAAGCTGCAAAGAACCTCCAGACCACGGCTATGACCGGAGCAACCCCAAAGTCGATTGGCTTGCCAGCGTACCAGAACGCTGGAATCATCAGAACGAAAAAAGAAACCGTCCAAGCCGAGGCGATCCCGACCGGGCCCCAAGGCAGACCGATTAGGAACAGACCCGCGGTGCAGAGGAACTCAATCACGCCCCAGCGGAACCAGCGATCTGGCCGACCGATCGAGAGGTGAATCCAGCCGTGCGTATTATAAAGCAGCATTACGCCAATGCCGGGGCCAAAAAAGGCAAAGATGCGGCCCGCCTCCGACCAACCCGGACCTAACACCAGACGAATGAGATCTCTGCCGACCAACGTGAAATCGGCTCCAATGGCCATGCCCACGAGTGCTAAAAGTGATATGCCAGACAGAAAATAGCGTTGGTAGTGACCGCGCTCGCGGTTGAAGCGGCTTAGTGTGGCTACAACGACAGCCCCCATTGGGGATAAAATTTGGCACATGGGCGTCGTAAAGAGGTCGAAGGCCTTCTTGTAGAATCCTAATGCTCCCGCGCCATATTTCCAGCCAACAAGGAGGTTGTCGGTGTTTCCCGCAAAATAGTTGAGGCTGAAGTGCGAGTACACGTTAATCGCAAACTTTACCGCTGCAGCAGTGCCCGGAACTCGGCGGGGCAGGCTCGGGACCCATCGGCACATGATCCATGCGCCGACTGACGTGCTGAGCTGTTGCGCAATACTACCAGCCACCAGCGCCCAGTAACCCCACCCCGCCAACGCCAGAGCAATCGAAACGAACACGTAGACCGAGCGGGCGACCACGCTTATAACCGAAACGGCTGTGAAGCGCATGGCGCGGTTGAGGAGGGCCAGATGAATCACCGAAAAGCCGGCTGCCGCAATGGTAAGTGACATACCTTCGGCGACATGTTTGACAACCGGATCATGATAGAAGAGCGCCATCAGCGGTCCCAGCGCGGCGAAAACAATGGCCAGACAGACGGTACTGCTAAAGTTAATCCAAAAAAGATTGCTGGCGAGCGAATGAGTAATCTCCTCACGCTGCAGAATTGCCTCGGTGAAACCATTCAGGCCGAAGCTACAGAGCAGGAGGCTAAAGGTAGTGACCATAGTGACGATACCGAAATCGGCCGGCGTCAGCAGCCGTGCGAGGACCACGGTTGCGCCCATCTGCACGGCAAACGAAACCCCTTGAGCGAAAATCGTCACACTTGCGCCACGGACTGCGGTCCGTCGCAGCCCTTGGGATTTGGCGACCGGATGGAAAGCGCCGCTGGAATCGAAAGGTTTCAATTGTTCCCCAGGAACGGGTGAAGAGCGAGGACATCTTCGACCAGCAATCCGGAAACCTGTTTAGCGGAGGCACCAACGGTCCGCGGAATTCTAGCTCGGGTGCGGGAGGCCATACGGTTCGCAACGATGATCGCCAGAAGGAGAAAGATCCATGTCGGGGTCAGTATCCTGAAGCCGGCCTCGGTGATGCTATAAATTGCAGCAGCGGCTAGAAAGGCCAGACTCAGGCTGCCGATCTCGGGATCGAGGCGAAAGGCCGCGCAGGCAGACCGATAGCCCTTGATGAAAATCAGCGCCATCAGACACACGCCCACCCAACCCAGATTGAGGTAGACCTCGATGTAGCCGTTGTGTGGTGTGTTGAGACCTTGGACGCCATACCAATTCGAGAGGCTACGCCATAGTTTCGTCATGCTGGGCCCGATCCAGAAGCTCTCAAATCCCGCGCCGATCAATGGGTTCGGGCACAGAGGAATCACCGCCCTCCAGATTTCCGTACGGCCGGTAAGATTCGTCTTCCTGCCAAGGGCATGCACAACGCTCCCTTCACCTCCGAGAAGCATGGTGAGTACCCCGACTAGCAGAATCGTCCCAACGAGCACATGCACCCTGCCCGGGCGACGTCTGATTGAGTGCAAGCCAGTCGCGAGGATCAGCACAGAGCCGAGTGCAAAGCACGCGGTTGATGTGGCCGAATTAGCCATCGCCAAGAGTGCCACACCGAAAACGAGCAGGGTGGCCTGAGCTAGCAGGCGCCGGCGGCGGCTGGGCTCGCGTCTAGCGCGCAGGAGCGTGCAGATGCTCCACAGCGTCCCCAGCGAAAGCACAAACGTGATAAGGCCGAGGGTATTTTTGTTTGTCGTCACACCAGTATTCATCGCGTTTCCGTCCGGGTCGTATCCGCGGCCCAAATCGGAGTACCGGATTAATAGAACCGAAGCGGGCAAAAGGATAAAACCCACACGGGAGAAGAGCCGCCGCAGCGCTGCAATTGGCTCGGCCTCCGTTACAACGATAAGAACCATCACCAGGTCACCTGCGTCCTTGGTCCAACGCTTAAAAGCTACCTCGGGATAAGGCGACCAGAGAACACTCAAGAGACAGTAGGCGAAGTAGATGAGGATGGGCCAACTCGCTTTGAGGTAGGCACTTGCTCGACCTCTCCGGCTGATTAGCACGATGATTCCGGCAGCCAGCAGAACCGCGAAAACGCAAGCGTCAAACGGGCTACCTTCGAGAGTTTGGATGGCAGATTCGGTCGTTGCCGGGTTAATCCCGAACCATGCGGAGACGGATCTTGATCCAACGATCCACAGCCAGATGACAGGCAACCAGAGAGCCTTGGAGGTGCGGCAGGACCTGTCGTGATCAAGATAGAAAAGGCCCGCGATCCCAAGGATACAGACGGTAGTGGCGAGTGAAAAGCTCATCTATACTCTTTGAGATGCGTCTTCACCGTAGCCCAACGTGATTATCAGGCGTCCAAGAAAAGCCGGTGGAGCAGCTCCAGGGATAGGAGCCGGTGAATCTCGGTTGTGTAGTTGCGGTCGCCCTTAAGATGGCCGCGGACCACGGCCTCGACACCACTCCGCTCCAGGTATGGACGCGACAACGTGCGCGAGTCAAGCAACATCTCTCGGACATAGCTTGCCAGAGAATCGCGGTACCAGGTCCGGTAATGGTACAACTTGTGTCTGCCGAGGAAGAGACGCTCCAGACGCAATGGCGAGAAGAAATGATCGAGGCCCGCCAACCACTGTGGCATCCCGTAATCGTATGCGTACTCGGCCTTGAAGGTGAACTGCTGAAAACTCCGTGAGGCCCAAGCCCGAAGGGGTCCTGAGTTCCCCCCGAAACCCCGATCCGTCCGGATGTGTTGGAGCGCTGTGCTGCCGTCACCAATCAAGCGCACGCGGAGATCGTTATTTGCGGTCACCGATTGCGGCGCGCGGAAGACAGTTCGGACGAAGTCGTTGTCGAGAAATGGTGTTCGAACCGCCAGTTGCGTCTGCTCCAACGACAAAATGCCATAATGATGCCACGGCGCCTGCCGAAATGCAGAAAAAGAGGTTGGATGACCCTTGATTATTTGTGCGTACGTCTTGTGAGCTGCACCGACGTGCGTGAGAAAGCTTGAGTCAAATGGCCCTGGTGTCGGATCTACAGGTTTGAATGCCCGAATCTGCGGCCTTAGAATCTCATCTCCGTAGAGTCCTGTCATTCTTACCGGAGCGATCTCGCGAGCCCTTTCGCTAAGGTACAAATCGGGGGCACGGGTCACGTCGACGCACGCATCGGTCAGGTACATGCTTCGTTCAGCGTAGTAAGGAAACCGTGCAAGGAATTCGTTTCCCAAGGAAATCACTTGATGGGATTGTCGGCATTGCTGAGCAACCTGACGAGCCACGACGACGTCGCGACACTCTCGATGCTCTTCCCCATATGTATAGCAAGGAAGGGATCCGGGGGGGGACTTCTGCCAAGCCATCACCATGCGGGTATCCAGCCCTCCGGTCAGAGACACCCCGATCCGTTCCCGCCCGTTAAGGTAGCGGGGAAGGTTCTTCGAGAAGATTTCTCGGATATTCTCGTGATACGATTTCGGATCCAAAGGATCTTGTTGCTCCCATTCTCGTGGCTCAAAGTATGCTGTTTTTCGCTCGACGGAGCCTGCTCGAAAGGTCCAAGCTGACGCAGCGGGTAGCACGTAGATGCCCTCGAAGAGTGTCCGGTTCTCCAACACACATCCACAAGCAACAAATTCCCCCAGGGCACGCGGATTCGCCCTCCGAAGGTCGGGACAAACTGCCAAGATAGCCTTGGCTTCCACAGCAAAGTAGAAGGCCTCTTTCGACTCATGGTAGTAGAGACGATGCATCCCGTAGCGATCGTTGAAGAGCATCGTCGTGCCGCCGACCCTGTCTAACAGGAGCCCTTGAAATCGTCCGTTTAAGCAGGTAGGGAAAGAACGATCCTCCTCATAGAGATGGACTAGATAAGAAGGTCTCTCCCCTCCAAACTCATGACCTCGCTCCTTGAGGTACCGAGCAGTGCTCGGCTCCGGGTACTCTTCCCCAGAAAAGACGAGAACCACGTCTCCCCGTTCGTTTTTGACAGGCATACCGTCAGAGAAAGAATTTTGCCGCACCGTCCACCCGACGTAAACCCCACATGCTCCGTCAATCCAGGTTCCCGTCATATAGAAAGATTCATGGCGGAGCACCTCGAGCATGCGTCGCAGCTGCGGTTCGGCCCATTCGCGGGGCTTATTGGTTATCAGACCAAAGATTCCTGGCATTTAGGTTCAGTTCAAACTAGCAGGTCACCGCTAGCGTCAAAGACTTTCTCGACGTGCAAATAAATTGCACTCTACGACAGCACCTTTCAAATTGCTCGTAGAACTGCTTCGCGGGGAGGTTAGGTATTGGAGCCGGCGGGAGGATTTGAACACTCCATCTGCCGATTACGGATCGGCCGCTCTGGCATTGAGCTACACCGGCTCATTGACCGCTTAAAGCGGTACAATTTTGCGCGCGCACTAACTCCGATGTTTATTATGCTGGGCGGGAGAACCCCGTGAAGGCCACGATGGAGCCCAAACTTCAAACAAAGCTTCCCCCATTTCGTCAAGGGGATGTAGAATCTGGGCACTAGTACTTCTTTAAATCCATTTCGAATCTTGAAGTCCCGCAGCGAACTCGCGCGCTTGTTACCGTAATTAAGCATCCCGTAAGTCAGGTATGAAATTCCTTTTGCTTCACAGAGTTCAATCGCCTTCGTAACTAGTGCATTGGCAGGCTTCTTATCATGGTGACTGGCCCGCGAAAGCATCTGCAGTATTGAGGCAATCTCTCCCCTATACACGATCTTCATAAATCCGATCAATTCACTTCCAAGATAGGCACAAATAAAATCGCTCCGATCAATGAAAGACGACTGATCCTTCTTTACCTGATCAAAGGTTTTTCCGTAGTGAACAAAACGAATGCCCTGCCGCACTGGAGAATCGTTGTTCACCGCGACTATTCCCGCGATTACATCGTCATCCAGCGGCTTGACTCTAACCACGACCCCGAGTTTCTGTGATTTCCGCACATTCTTGCGGCTTTCCTGGGGAAGTTTTTCCCACCAATCCTTGAAGGTCGTTATGTGCACGGCAGCGATGCTGTCCCACTCCACAACATATTTGTATTTGGGGAACGTCGTCGGTATTTTCTGCGCGAAAGTGAAAATATCGGCATGCAGTCCATCCTGTTGTTTGTTCAACTCCTTTACGCAAAGTTCTGGGTCCCCAAGTTCAGTCTCCAGCCACTCCTCATCATGGATGACAGCCATGCGGATCCATCTTCCTCTAGCGATTATGGCCTTCCCGTTAACCTCTAACGCCGGGACTTTAAACCACTTCCCCTTGACACTGATCTCGATGGAACTTCTCACGATTCGCACCTATCGATTCTCTAGATTTGAGAGTTGTGCGGATCAGCGATCTTGCTGGAGCCCACAATAGCGACCTCAAGCATATCTCTGTGCACGAGCAGCTTTCGAAGTTACGGCTCAGTTCTTGTGTCGTGGCCTCCTGGGCCGAATCACAATCACCGTCGGACCCGAGTCACCATGTTGACACTTCTCAACGACGTCAAATTCGGTCTCCATGACCTCCATCATTGCCGTCGGTCTGTATTTGTGATTACCCTTGCCGTCCGAAGTATTCATCCTGACGATGAATACTCCGCCGTTTGTCAGATAGCTTGAGTAGCGGTCCAAAACCGTCTTCACCTTACCCAACGGAACATGGTACATCGACTCTCGAAAGAGAATCACGTTGAACTTCTGGTTCGGTACGTAGCCGACGAAATCTCCGCAGACAAAGCGATTCTTTTGTGCTCGGCCGCACTTTTCGGTCCGACTCGTCGCCTTCCTGAGAGCCGCCTCAGATATGTCCACACCCACATAGGTGCCGTATGAAGTAACGGCCAATTCGTTCGCTGTGTTGCCCGGGCCGCATCCGAGGTCTAGGATGCATCCGTTGTCGATGTACTTCTCCAGGTAGGGGTAGACGCAGTCGCCAACTGTGTTATCGATGAAGTTCCACTTGTCCCCAGAGAATTCCTTATCCCAAAGAACCTTCTTGATGTTTGACGGGCCGTAGCTCTTGAAAAACCCGTTCACAAATCGTAAAGTGCGTTGCGCAATGTACATGTCGGTGTCATCTCCCTGTTTACCCGTGCATGGCTCGTGTTGCCTCTGCTTTGTTGCTTTCGTCGTTATTCGAGAACTTCAGACTCTGTCTTCGCTTCGTTGCACTCCTGCAGGACACACTCTGTGGTCCTCTTCGCTTCATGCAACAAGCCGGGGTAAGCGCTCTCAAAAGTGGCCACACGAATTCCGCTCGTCTGCAGATAAGAAAGGAAAGCATCTACAGTTTGGGGGTCTGTCAGATCTTTCGTATGTCCAATCGCAACCACCGGTTTGTAAGAAGTGGGGCTTTTCTGATCTTCCCGAATGACCCGATCCATCGTGGATGTCAGCTCTTTAATTGTCATGCGACAAAAATCCAGCTTCATCGGGTAGCGGATTCGAAGAAAGTCGAGAGCACGATTCACCTTTTGTGGAGCACGTTTGGCGGTTAGGCCAAAGCTGTTACCGAAGCTCATACGCTTGGACGTTGCCATTCTCCAACACGGAACCATTTCGGTGTGAATCGGCACCTCAATCCACGGGCCTGTTGGGTCTACCTGGTTCACGTCGCTGTTGAATCGCCAGAAATAGCCATTTCTCCTAGCCAGCCGGTAATCCAAACCGTGACCGCGCTGCAACCCGCCCTTAAAGACGGACGAGTCTAATTTGATACCGTTTTCGGCTAGGACACTTGCGGCGGTTTGAGTCGGCTGGAATAACCAGTTGCCAGCCCGAAACGACAGAGGTGTGAACGCAGACTGACCGACGACGTGCCGCATGTAAGCCAGAGAACGTTGAACAATCTGCGTAATTCTGGTGCGCGGCAATGTGCACAGATTATATTCGGCAGCGTCGAGTTCCCATCGTCCGTAGTCATAATTTGCATTGCACCATTGTGGATGCAGATGCAACGCAATCTCAAAATCTTCTCCATAAAGATCTCGTATTTGCCGCTTTACGAGATCAATCGCCGAATCGGCGCCGCAGGCCTCGATCTTCTCAAGTTCCGCGACCTCAACGAAAGTCACAAAACGTGCGTTCCAGTGTTTGAATGTGTCCCGCAATCGTTCCGCCGGCTCATATACCAAATCTTTTAAGGCACCAGTGCCATTGCCGTAGATCTCATAGTCCAATGTGAAAATGCATTCGATCATAAGATATATTCGTCTGATAGCGGCGAATCTAGTGTGTCCCTCGCACAGGTGTTCTTAATTGCCGGGGCTTTACCACCGCGCAGAATGATGACCCGCCTACGGCGCAACGGCCTGTTCATTGTCGAGTTGACTCTCAACTCACCCCACCTCACTGCTGGCTCTAAACTTAACAACGTTCCCGCGCATAAGCAAATAAGCAGCAGCAGAATACGCAGCAAACTTAAGCCGCCGGAACGGATACTTCCATATGTACCCCTCGACGAGGTCTCCTCCGAAGCGCATCTTAAAGTTTCTTATACCCTCTTGCTTTGATCCCTTTTCGGGATTGATTCGCACTCCCGTGAAATTGAATCGTTTGACTCCAATTTCGCTAAATTGCCGGATCGCCTCCCATACGAGCATGTGCATCGATCCCCGCAGCGACTTCGAGATTGTTCCGCTATACCAGTCATACGCGGTATCCTGACTGAACGGGCAGACCATGCAAGCCTGGATAACACCTCGGTGGAGGGCGACAAATACCTTCACATTGTCGCCGAGTCCGGCAATCATTTTGTTGAACTGAGCCTGCTTTCTAAAGCTTTGCCCCGACCTCTTTAGGGTATCTGCAATGAGCGAATAGGAGCTGTTGACGTATTCCATCCCGCTGGTAATGTGTATCCCGCTCTTTATTGCTTTGCGAACATTTTGACGATAATCCGAATGTAGCTCGCCCCACAAAGCCTCTTCCTTTTGATGAAGGTTCTTAATGAAGGTGCCATACGGGGCTACAATTGCGCCGTTTGGATACGTTCGAAACAGAGCCGTGTTGTTTGCAGGTATGACCATATCAGCGCCGGTGGAGCGAAAGTATTTCGTGGCGCTGTTTAAGAATGACTTCTCCAATTCCACTGGGAGCTCTTGTTGCCACGCAATTGTCTCCACCCGAAACCGCACCATCCGAAACCCAGGCTTTCTGACAATCGTGTACGGAAGCACGCAACGTAGCTGCCCAGCCTCGTCCGTTCCACCAAGCCATCCATAGTCATCGCCGACTTCCTTCAGGAACGGTTCTGAAGCGAAGATACTCAACCCGGAATGCCAGTTGATATCGATCGGACTGGCGATTAGACTACCCGATTCGTTTGGATGTGACGGCATCGCCTTGGCTGTTTTGCCTTTTGGTATCCCCAAATCGCCCGCCTCACAACGCGTGTGAGAGTGTTCTTAGAGTTTTGTGATATGCCAACGTGCTGAATAACGAGACGGAGAAAACTTTTTCTCTTGCTTCCAGGCCAACTTTCTCCATCATCCGCAGCGAGGGGCGGTTCCTACTACTGACGTCGATAATGATTCTGTTCACGCCGTATTCACTCAGCAACTGTAATGCCATTCTGCTCACCATGAAGGGGCCGACACCCATTCCACGAAAGCTTTCAGCTGTCACGATGTCATGTATGAGTGCCTCATTCGGCATGAGCGGCATATACATTCTCACCACGGATCTTACTCGTGTACGGTTTATAGTGGCCCAAATGCTGCCCACGAGTCTCCCATCGCATTCCGCGAAGAATCCTACCTCTCCATTACGATGCTTCTCGCGGTATTCGGTGATCCGCTGTTCTTCTCTGAACTCCCTCACGCGACAATAATTGTCCACAGTGACTGGCACGAATCTACAGCGGACACCTGCGTCAGTTGTTTTGAAATCATTCATACTGTTGATAACGAAGTCGTAGTGTAGATAGATCCAGAATATGCGTTGCACTTTCCTGGTGAGTGTTCGTTTCCACATTGGCAACACAATACCGCAATCCTCAGATTTGCGACCCTCGCCATCTACCCGTGGGCACGGATCCAGTGCAGATCCTGCGCGTGTTAGAAAACCATTCAGGTCTCCCGCGCACTCGAATGACGGAGAGTTACAACCGCCGCGAGAAAGCTGCGCAATCGACGCATCTGCTCGGTCCTCCGAAAGTGGACGAGCTCGGCGGGAACACCCTTCTCTGTTCGGGTCAACAAAGCCCAGGTGAAGCCGGCAAGGCGAAGGAGACCAGCCACAACAACGGGTGGTCGCATCATCTGATACATGCAATGACAAACTTCCCACACAGGGTGGCTGCCGAGTATGTAGTCACCGCGTCCTCCCCTGAGAGGAACAAGCAAAGCATGTTGCGTTGCTGTGTTCATCTGCCGGTGGTGAACATAAGTCATTCCAGGGAACGTCCTCGTTTGCCAACCTTTCATTCGAGCAGTGATCACCGCAACTAGATCGATACCCCCGATCTTTCTCGGTACATATCCTCCGATCTCTTCGAAGCATTCCCGCCTGAATAACTGGCATTGTCCGGACACATGCTCAATGCTTGTAAAACGGTAGTCATATTGAGACGATCCTTCCCGAAAAGGAGTGCCGCCGACACCTAGCTGCGGATTCTCTGCAAACTTTTCCATCAGAAACTTGAAGTACTCCTTGTCGAACGACACGTCACCGTCCAGGTTGCCAATGACGTCGTATGGCAAACCGAGCACTTTCGCGTAGCCTGCGTTGAAGGCATGGACCTTCCCGGCAAAGTGCCGCTCCTGCCGCTCGGGCATTCGGATCAGCTCTATCCAAGGGTGTTCCGACGCGTACTGTTTCACGATGTCGTCCGTGCCATCCGTCGAACCGTCGCTAGCGATGACCCACTTGAGAGGAAGGACGGTCTGGGCCACCATGGATTTGAGGGTCAGCTCAATGAACTTAGCCTCATTTCGCGCTGGAGTGATAAGAACGTACTTAGGAAGCGCTAACATACCTTGACGAAATCTCTTGAATCCTTGGTTTGTGGTTGTTTCGTTGCAGTGTCCACTTCGCACAAGAGCTCGGACAGTGCACGAAGCATCCAGGCCTGAGACCACCTCATGTACGACGTTCGGACGGTTCCAAGACGGAGCACCCGATAATAAAAGAAGCCCCGATCGTCCCACATATGGTTCATCGCCCATCGGAATACCGAATGCGCTAATGGGACGTTGCCCGGGTCGAGATCTCTGAATTCGAGGAGAGTGATGATGCTTTGTGCCACGCAATGAATGTCCAGAGGATAGGTGCGGTTGTGAAAGTATCTGGCCGCGCCGTCTTGTCGGAAAAAGTGCTCCCTGTAGAACTCGAATCCGTGTCGAATGACCGAATCGAACTCGGTCGTACCGATATCACGGGAAATCGACCGCAACGCGCCCAGGTTGTATCCGGTATGGAAGTTGTCAACCCAGTGTTGTTTCGATCCCTCGCCGTAAGCCCACGAGCCGTCGGGGTGTTGCTTTCCGGCCGAGTACCGGGCAGCTCGAAGCGCGGGAGCGAGAAACCTCTCATCTCCCGTGTGCTTGTACACCCGGCAAAACAATGCGGCAGCAAGGAAATTGGCGTTGTGGACCTGATTCCGAAGTGACGGCAGAGGATAGCTAAAGCCCGCAACCACGCTACCATCAGTCCAATAGAGCTCTTTCAGGATGTACTCCGCGGCACTGACTGCCATCCCTAGCTGTTCCGACTCGTGGCTTTGCTCATAAAGATCCAAAAGCGCCCCGGCTACAAAGGTGGTGCACACCAGGTTTGGCGTCCCGCGGGGGACGACGACGGTGCGTGTCTGCCAGGGAAAGCTGTAGCCCCAACACCAGTAAGGAGTGCCGGTTGATCGAAGAGCCACCAGGGTCTGTGTCAGCGAACCGACTAAGTCTTCGTTTTCGCCCGGACACAGTTCGGGGGCCTTCAACAAGGCCGATAAAAAGAGCGCGATTCCTTTTGGGTTTTGGGTCTTCGGGATCTGCAACAGACCACGGACGTTAATCGGACTTCGCTTCAAAATTTGGGTGAGGGCGAGTCGCGGAACCCTGGACTGAAGAGCCGGCAGAGCCATAAAGAGCCTGCTGTTCAGGGCATCGTAAGGGTCGTAACCAGCCCAGTCGTTCGCACGACAGTAAGACAACAATTTTCGCGCGGCAGTCTTGACGTCTTTCAAAGTAGCTCGATCGTCTGTCATTTGCGGCATGCACCTTACTCCGGCTGAAATCTCCGCTGTGCGGCGTACCGGGTCCACCATCTCCTCCATCAACGTCAAATAGCGCTGTTTCATTACGTCCCAGCGAATCGGTGCGTATTCCTCCCTGGCTCTAGACGCAAGCCGGGTACGCAGATCACAGTCGTGATAGAGGCGTACGATCTGCTTTGCTAGCTCTGCGGGGTTATTAGGCTCGAAGTAAGCCAGCGCGCTCTCGCTGAAGTAGTGCTTTATCGCCTTGAGACGAGAAATCACAACAGGCTTCCCCATGATGATGAATTCCGACAGTTTGTTAGGACAGGCGAACTCGAGGAGTATGTCGTGGCGCATCGGAAGAATGCCGACGTCGCAACGGTTTAGCCACGTTGGGATGTCCGCTGGTGGAACGAATCCACAGAAAAGGACCTTTGACGCTAATCCGCGCTGTTGCACTAGCTGCTCCAAGCCTGAATCTGGGTCCCGTGACATTATCCAGAACTCCGCTCCCGGCATGTCTTCTTGCGCCATGTAGAAGGCTTCGATGGCAATGGCGAGGCCGTAAATACCTGTAATGGTTCCGTGGTACATCATCACGAAGCTTGCGGGAGACGCAGTCGCATCGACAGCAGCCGATGATTTTGAGTTTGAAGCGAAGAATCCCTCGTCCACCGAATTCATGATCACCGTCGATTTCGTCCGAGGCAGTCCGCGGTCGATCAAAAGGTTCTGAATCGGCTCATTCACTGTAATCACATGATCAGCAAAGTCAAAGCTCACCTTTTCTAGGAATTCGAGGAGTCGGATTGTCCGGGATTCTTTTGCGATCCCATACTTCGACATATAAAACTCAGGGGTGATTTCATGCATGTCCAAAACTACCTTGGCTCCCATCCATCTCGCAAAGATCGCAGCGAACACCAAGAAATCGGGTAGTGTGTTTACGTCTACTACCGCATATCGCCTCCGCATCATTTGGACAGTCACGCGCACCATCGCCCACAAAAAGAAAGCCGCATATTCGTAGGCGTACCGAACCAACGAACCACGTTTCTTGCCCAGGGAAATCGTGCGGACTGTCACTCCTTCTAGCGTGTAGGTTTTCTTTGCTTCGCGGCCGCGGAGAGCCAAGACGTCGACGGAATATCCCGGGCCAGCGTCTCGTGCGCTTCCTTGCTGATGGAACCGAACGACATGGCTCCGGTGGCGAAGCGCTTGACGATCTCGCTGGCCGGCTCGACCTCAGAGAGCGGCAGCGGCTTTTCGGCGTACTTGAAATCCATCAGGCCGCGCAGAGTGCACAATTGCCGGTTCTGCTCGTCAATCAGCGCGGCGTACTCTTCGAAGGTTTCGAACTTCCCTTGCCGCACCGCATGCTGCAGCTTGCTGATGGTGGCCGGGTTGATCAGGTGATACTCGCCTCGAACCCGGTACTGATAATCTCCGCCGACGGGCAGCTCGGTCTCCGATTCGGTCACCGCCGAGAACGCGTGGGCGTGCTTCATCAGCGCCTCGCGCGCCAGCACCTCCAGCCCGACGCCTTCGATGCGCGAAGCCGTGCCGGTGAAATACTGGTCCACCATGGCCTTGTTCAGGCCGATCGCCTCGAACACCTGCGCGCCGCGATAGCTCTGCAGCGTGGAGATGCCCATCTTGGAGAAGATCTTGAGCAGGCCCTTGTTGACCGCTTTCTTATAGTTCTTGAGCGCCGCGTTGAAGTCGACGCTCAGCCGGCCGCGCTGAGCCAGATCCTCCAGCGTCTCGATGGCCAGGTAGGGATTGACCGCGCTGGCGCCATAGCCGATCAACAGCGCGAAATGCATCACCTCGCGCGGCTCGCCCGATTCGATGATCAAGGCCACCTGCGTGCGCGTGCGTTCCCGCACCAGGTGATTGTGCACCGCCGTCAGAGCCAGCAGGCTCGGGATCGGCGCGTACTTAGGCTCCACGCCGCGATCGGAGAGGATCAACAGCCGATAACCGTCTCGGATAGCAAGCGATGCGCGCCGGCATAATCCGTCGAGTGCGCGCTCCAGCTCCGCTTCCCCGCCGTCGGCTTTGAAGACGGCCTGCAGCGTGGTGGCCAGAAAATCGCCCCAGCTCACGCGGCGCAGCTTTTCCAGATCGCGATTGGTCAGAATCGGGTGCGCCAGCTTCAGCGTGTGACAATGCTGCGGCGTCTCTTCGAGAATATTGCGCTCCGTGCCGATGTAGCTGGTGAGCGACATCACCAGCTCCTCGCGAATCGGATCGATGGCCGGATTGGTGACCTGCGCGAACAGTTGCTTGAAGTAGTTGAACAGCGCCTGAGGCTGATCCGACAGGCAGGCCAGCGGCGTATCCACGCCCATGGAGCCGATCGGCTCCTCACCGTTCTGCGCCATCGGCGTCATCAGGATGCGCAGGTCTTCTTCGGTGTATCCGAAGGCCCTCTGGCGCTGCAGCAGCGTCTTCGAATCGGTTCCGTAGACGCGCGGAGGATCGGGCAGCGCGTCCAGCGTCATCTGGTTCTTCTCGAGCCACTCCCCGTAAGGCTGGCGCGTCGCCAGCTTGTGCTTGATCTCCTCATCCGGAACCAGGCGCTTGTTCACCAGGTCCACCAGCAGCATCCTGCCCGGCTGCAGGCGGCCCTTCGATTCCACCTGCTCCGGCTTCACCGGCAGAACACCCGTCTCCGAGGCCAGAATCAGCAGACCGTCTTTGGTGATGAGATACCGCGCCGGGCGCAGACCATTGCGGTCGAGCGTCGCGCCCAGCCACTTGCCGTCGGTAAAGGCCACCGCGGCGGGACCGTCCCACGGCTCCATCAAAGACGCGTGGTATTCGTAGAAGGCCTTCTTATCGGCCGGCATGGTGGTGTCGGCATCCCAGGCTTCCGGGATCAGCATCGCCATGACGTGCGGCAACTCCCGGCCGGCCACCGTCAGCATCTCCACCGCGGCATCCAGCGAACCGGTATCGCTCAAGCCCGGACGGATCACCGGCAACACCTGCTCGATGTTCTCGCCGAACACGTTCGACTTCAGCACGGATTCGCGCGCGTGCATCCAGTTGACGTTGCCCTTTACCGTGTTGATCTCGCCGTTGTGGCAGATCATGCGGTAGGGATGCGCCAGTTGCCAAGTGGGGAAAGTGTTGGTGGAAAAGCGCTGGTGCACCATGCACATCGCGCTGCGCGTTTCCGGGTCCGACAGCTCTTTGTAAAACTCCGAGATCTGCGGCGCCAGCAGCAGTCCCTTGTACACGATCAAGCGCGTCGAAAGCGAAGGGACGTAGAAGAAGTCTTTCTCGCGAATGTCGGTTTCGGCGACTTCGGCTTCCGCGCGGCGGCGCACCACGTACAGAATCCGCTCCAGCCGGTCCTGATCCATGCCTGAGGAGCCGCGCAGGAACACCTGCTGAATGTAGGGTTGCGTGGCGCGCGCGGTGCGGCCGATGGCGTCGCTGTCGATGGGCGTGTCGCGCCAGCCCAGCACGGTCAGCCCTTCCTCGCGCGCGATGCGCTCTACAATACCTTCGCAGATCAGCCGCTGCTGCGGCTCGACCGGAAGGAACAGCATGCCCACGCCGTAGGAACCGGGCTCGGGAAGAGAGAAGCCGCATTCGCGGCACTCGCGCTCGAAAAACTCGTGCGGGATCTGAATCAACACGCCGGCGCCGTCGCCGGTCTCCGGATCGCAACCGCACGCGCCGCGGTGCGCGAGGTTCTCCAGGATTTCAATACCCTGCCTTATAATGTCGTGCGATTTGTTACCATGGATGTCGACGACAAAGCCCATCCCACAGGCATCGTGCTCATTGATGGGATCGTACAGGCCCTGCCTTGGCGGAGGGTAGGACATGCTTCAGAATACCTTAGTCGTTACTATCACGTCAACAGAATTTACGCGTTTGCAATATTATAATAACTGATATATAATAAGGTCCGGTGAACTACGAGAACCTAAAGCTTTTCAGAGACATCGCACAGACACACAGCTTCAGCCGTGGCGCCGCCATGAATGGCATCAGCCAATCGGCAGCCAGCCAGCATGTACAGGAATTGGAGCGCGCTTTGGGGGTCGAACTCCTGGACCGTTCCACTCGTCCTTTGGTGGTCACACCGGCCGGACGGCTGTATGGCGAGTTCTGCCGCGACATCCTTCGCCGCAAGGAGGATTTCGAGTCGGCCCTGCAGCGCATGCGCCAGGAAGTGGAAGGAACGCTGCGCGTGGCCGCGATCTACTCGGTCGGTTTGAGCGAGCTGGTGTCGCTGGAAAAAGAATTTGCGCGCCGCCAGCCGGAGGCCAAGCTGGAAGTCCAGTATCTGCGGCCGGAGCGCATTTACGAAGCGGTCCTGGCCGGCGAAGTCGACCTGGGGCTAATCAGTTACCCGGAGACCCGCCGCGACATCACCGTGATTCCGTGGCGCCGCGAGGAAATGGTGCTGGCGGTTTCTCCCGAGCATCCGCTAGCCAACCGCACCGAGGCGGTGGCCCCGCACGAGCTCAACGGCGCGGACTTCATCTCCTTCGACGAAGACCTTCCCATCCGCCGCCACATGGATCGCTTCCTGAAGGAGCACGGCGTGGAGGTCAACATTGCGCTCCACTTCGACAACATTCAGATGATCAAAGAGGCGGTCACGCACCGCGTAGGCATTAGCATCATGCCGTCGCGCATCATGAACGACGACATCGAGCAGGGGCGCTTAGCTGCGGTGCGCATTGCCGACGCGACTTTATTCCGGCCGCTCGGCATCATCCACCGCAAGAAGAAGCGCTTCCATCGCGTGGCGCAGGCGTTCCTGGACCTGCTGCGGGAGGGCACCGGTCCGGAGGCCATCGCGGTTTAAGGCGTCAGTTCTCCGTCGGGGTTTTGCGCCCCTGATCGATCACCAGCACATCCAAGGGCGCTTTGCGGGGGTCCAGCTTCAGGCCGGCACGCTGGAGGGCGTCGAGGAGCGAGGCGGGCGCGTTGTCCTCTGCAATTCGAAGAACCTGCGGCGGCAGCACCATGCCGGCAGCAGCGGCGACCCGAATCAGCATGGCTTGGTAATCCTCCTGCGTTACTTCCAAAGTGACGTCGTATTCGCCTTTGAGCTCCGTCAGATTGACGATGGGACGGTCCAGATAACGCTCCAGTTGGGACGCGAGCATGTCCATGGTGAACTTCTTGCCCTCGAATTTATTGTTCGCGAAGGTGTAGGACGCCCCGTGGCCCAGATCCACGGAGACTCCGGCTGCGCCGCCGGATACGCCCACAACCGTCGTGGACGGGTCGTCCTCGACGGTGCTGTGCACTTCGGTGAGCTTGAGCGGAGGCTTCCCGAGAGTCAGCGCGTACACCGGTAGCTCCTTCTTCTCCCGATGGAGTTGCAACTCGAAGCGATCGGCCAGGAAAGCCTGGAGCATTTCTGGAATCTGATCGGAAGTCGCACCGGCCGGCAGCTTCGCGCTGAGATCGAACCGCTCAGAGAGCCAATCCGGACCGGAGATCTGATAGGCCTTGACGCGGTACGCCATGGCGATGTAATCCCTCAGGCCGAAGGAAATGATGTGGGCCTGCGCCCCGTCCAGATGCAGGCCAATGTTGGCCACCTGGTCGCGCTGAAGCGGCGGAACGGACCGCACCGAAGCGACCTCGAATTCCAATTTAGCTGGCGCGGGAGCTTGGGCCCACAGGGCAATCGAAAAGAATCCAGCGAGAAGCAGTGCTTTCATATTATTCGTACGTCGTTACTTACTCATACCTGAGGGCAGTCATGGGGTCCACGCGAGAGGCGCGGCGCGCGGGGAGATACGCCGCCAGCAAAGTGACGGCGAGCACGGCCGGCGTAACCACTAAATAAGCCGCAAGCGGAGAATCGCCCGGGAACACGGCGCGCAGCAGGCGCGTGGCCGCGATGCTCAGGACCGATCCCGCAACCACGCCCGAGAGCGTAAGCAGGAAACCCTGACGCAGGACCATGCGCAGCACCTCACCGCGCCTGGCGCCAATCGCGATTCGGATTCCGATCTCGCGGGTCCGGGCGTTGACCGCATACGCCATCAGTCCGTACAGACCGGCCAGCGCCAGAGCGATGCCCATCAGACCCATCGACGCTACGGCCTGGAGGATCACCTGGTAGACTTCGACGGCGCGGGCGCGATAGAAATCGTCCATGGTGCGGACATCGTACACGGCCAGGTTGGAATCGAGACCGCGAGCAACTTCGCGCAGAGGCTCGGCCAGTGATCCAGGTTCGCCCGCGGACTGGACCATCAGAGTCATGTAGCCGCGAGGATTTTGCCGGTAAGGAACGTACAGAAAATCCCTCGGTGGCTCCAAGGTGGATTCGTACTTGGTGGTGCTGGCGACACCCGCAATTTCCACCCAATCGCCCGCCAAACGAAAGCGCTTGCCGATGGCGTCCTGTCCCGCCCAATAATGTGCGGCCATGGTCTCGTTGATCACCGCTACGCGGGGCGAATTTTCGGTGTCGGTTTTCAGGAAGCCGCGGCCGCGCACCAGGGAGATTCCGGCGGTCTCGAAGTAGCCTTCGTCCACGCGGTCGGCCAACACACCGACGCTGTCTTGCCCGGGCGGGAGCCGGTAGCCCTCCGGCACGATCGCGAAAGAATCGATCTCCACGCCCATGGGAACAAACGAGGCCAACGCTACCGATTTCACACCAGGCAGGGATCGTGAACGCTCCACCAGTTGTCGGTAGAATTCGTGGTCCTGTGCGGCGGTATAGTGAGACGCGCTGGGATCGAAGCTCATCAGCAGCAGATGATCGACGCGGAATCCTGGGCCGCGGGCCAGGCTCTCGCGGAAACCCTGGTACAAAAATACGGTGGTGGTGAGCAGGACCAGGGAGACAGCGACTTGTCCGGATACCAGCACGCTGCGGCCCCACACGCGACTGCGTCCCGGGGCTGGAGCGCCGCCTCCCCTGAGAGCGGCGCTAAGATCGGTCCGGCTGGTGCGGATTGCCGGAATCAACCCGAAGAGAAACACGCTCAGCATCGCGATCCCCAGGCTGAACGATAGCGCTCGCTGATTCAGATCAAACGTGAGCAGCAGCGGCAGGTCCGACGGGTAGGTGATGCGCCGGAACAGAAGCACACCGAGATAGCCCAAACCGATGCCCGCGAATCCTCCGGCCAGAGCCAGCAACGCACTCTCCGTGATCAACTGGCGGATCAGCCGCGCGCGTCCCGCGCCAATCGCCACGCGTAGCGACATTTCGCGCGCCCGGGCCGGGGCGCGGCTGGTAAGCAGGCCCGCTACGTTGGCGCATGCCACCAGCAGCACCGCCGCCGCCAGCACGATCAGCATGCCGAGCAAGTTGGTAATCGGCGGTGATCGCTTGATCTGGGAGTCGACCTCCGTGCGCACGTCGAAGCTTTGATTCTTGTTGGTGGCCGGATACGCAATTTCGAGGGATTTGCCCAACGCCGCAAGCTCCGCGCGGGCTCGCGTAATCGGCACGCCGGGCTTGAGCCGGCCCTTGACGGTGAAGAATCGCAGATCGCGCGAGTTGAGAACGTCGCGCGGATCGCCATCCAGTCGCGGGCGCATCATCATGGGCACGTAGAAGGCGGAAGACAGCCAGTGCTCAATGCCCGTGAAGGGCTCCGGCATGACGCCGATCACGGTGAAGGGGACGCCGTTGATGCGAACTTCACGACCTAGAGCGAGTGGGTTAGCCGCGAACTCCTGCTGCCACAAGTCGTGACTCAGAACGACCACGGCGTTTCGTCCAGGAACCTGATCCTCCTCAGGACGAAAGGTTCGGCCGAGCTCCGGCTTCACACGCAGGACGTCAAAGAAATTGCCGGTTACCTCCGAGCCCGTGCGGAGCTGAGGCAGAGCGTCCGGGCGCGCGGCGAAGCCGAGGCGTGTGACGTCGTAGGCGACCACTCCGGCGAAGCTGCCAGCAGGGCCAGTGGTCCGGTCGCGGATGTCTTTGTAATCGGGGTAAGAAGCCTGGAGAAGATTCAATCCCCCGGCCGCGCCGAGGCCCGTTACATCGCGCGAACCGAGCGTGACTACATCGTCTGCGTCCGGCACCGGCAGCGGACGCAGCAGCAGGGTGTCCGCCATGCTAAAGATAGCGCAGTTGGCGCCGATGCCCACGGCTAGTGAAAGCACCGCGATCAAAGCAAACCCGGGATGGCGCGCGATGGTCCGGCGGCCATAGTTCAGATCCTGCCACAGCCGCTCCAGCCACACCCAACCCCACGAGTCGCGGCTGTCCTCGCGCAGACGCAGCGCGTTGCCGAACGCCCGGCGCCGGTCTTCGGCCATCATCTCGCGGTGCGCGGCCATCTCTTCCGCCAGGTCCCGCTCCATCTGGCTCCGATGGATCAAGTAAGAAATGCGGCGCAGCAGCTTACGCATAAAGAATCCTGCGGATCGCGGCGCTGACTTGTTCATACTGTTCGACCTCACGCTTGACCTGCTTGCGGCCGTCCCGCGTCAGGGTGTAGAAACGCACGCGGCGGTTGGTCTCGGAGACGCCCCAGGCGGCGGTCACCCAACCCTCCACCAGCATGCGCTGCAAGGCGGGATAGAGCGAGCCTTCTTCGGCTTCCAGGACCTCGCCGGAGAGCTCGCGGATGCGCTGGGCGATCGCGTAACCATGCAGAGGACCGCCTTCGAGTACGCGCAGGACCAGGAGCGAGAGCGAGCCCTGAGGCATGTGATGGCTAGGCATAGGATGACTATATGTTACGCCCGGAGCGTGCGCAGGTCAAGGAATTAATGGGGGTATACTCGGGGTAGACATGGCGACCCAGACTGCCATCAATCTCGAAGATTTCCTCCCGGCCACGTTCACGGCTCCGGAGCTGACCGACGAACAGTTCCTCGCTTTGTGCGAACTGTTTCCGGACGCGACGCTGGAGTACACCGAGGAGGGCGAAATCATCGTCATGCCGCCGACCGATCGCAAGAATAGTGCCCGGGTAGTGCGCGTGTGCAGCAGGCTGACCCTCTGGGCCGAGCAGACTGGTCGAGGCGAAGTATCGGGTCCGGATGGAGGCTTCGTGCTCCCCAGTGGGGCTAGGCGGTCGCCGGACGCGGCTTGGTATACAGGTGATCCACGCGAGGAAGACTTCCCTGTGTTCGCTCCACAATTCGTGATCGAGGTACGCTCTCCCCACGACCGGGTCAACCGCCTGCGAGACAAGATGGAGCGCTATATCGCCGCGGGCGTGCTGCTGGCCTGGCTGATCGACCCGCTCGAACACACGGTCACGATCTACCGCCCGGATCGCGAGCCGGAGGTTCTGGCCAATCCCGCATCGGTCGCTGGCGAAGGACCGGTGGAGGGTTTTGTTCTCGATCTCGCCGGCATCCTTACTTAGCGCCGTCGCGCTGGTCCGAATCGTTCAACCCGAGCTTGATCTCCGGCTCGACTGTGCGCGGCTTGCGCGCCGAAAGGATCGCCACGGCGCGGAGAATTCCCAGCCCGATGAAGCACGCCGCCAGCGCGCGCTGCCCTCGCAACAGCGCCACGCCGCCCAAAGCCACCGCTGCCACCGAGACGCTGATGTTCAATCCCAGACGACGCATAAAACGTCCATTATAGGCTCCAAAAATGAGAAAGCGCCGGACTCCGAAGAGCCCGGCGCCAGTCTCAAACTACCTTGGCCGTTACCTGGCCGAAGCTGTCGGCGAGGTGCTCGCCGCCGGCGAGGTGACGACATTCGGCATCAACTGGATCCGGACGATGCCGGAGGCGCTGTTGCCCTTGCTGTCGGTCACGGTGCACTCGATATCGTAGAAGCCGTACTCGGGGCCAACGGTTACCGTTGGGTTTGCCGTAGTGGCTCCCGCAATTGAGCCGATACCCACATTGCCGCCCGCCACAGACCACGAGTAGGTCAGCGGCGTGTTGCCGGACGGGCTGGTCGCGGTGGCGCTCAGCGATACGGTGCGGGTATAGGTCTGGATGAACGTGCTGCTCAGAGTCAACACTGGCGGCGAGCCGGCGCCGGTGGCAGCCGGCGGCACCGTCACCGTCACACTGGACGTTACGGACTGGCCGATCTGGTTGGTAGCGACGCAGGTGTACGTCGTCGTCGTCGTCGGGAACACGGGCAGAGTGTTGCTCTGTCCGTAGAATAGCGCCCCGCCGATGCTCGTACTGGTCGCGTTGGTCGTGAGGCAAGTCAGGTTCACCCTCTGGCCCGCACCCGGTGAGGTGGTGGGGCTGGCCGTGAAGGACGAAATTACCGGCATCGCCGCTACGTTGACGACGATGGTCGTCGAGGCGCTAAACGAGCCGGCCGCGTTGGTGGCGGTCAGAGTGTAAGTGGTGGTCGTGGCCGGGGAAACGCTGACGCTTCCCGTGTTGGACGACACCGTGCCCACTCCGTTGCTGATGCTGATGGTGGCGGCGTTCTGGGCGCTCCACTGCAGCGTCGTAGACTGGCCGGCGTTGATGGTGGCCGGGACTCCGGAGAACAGGATGATCTGCGGAACCTGGCCTTGAGTCACCGTGATAGCGATGCTGCACATGGACGTGCCGCCGCCCGCTGCATTCGCCGTGAGCGAGTAAGTGGTGGTGGTGGTCGGCGTGACCGCGTACGAGCCGGTTGGGCCGAAGGTCTGCGAGACGCCGCCAATCGAAACCGAGGTCGCGTTGCTGGTGGCCCAGTTCAACGTAGCCGACTCGCCCGCGATGATGTTCACCGGCGAACCATAGCAGGACTGGAAGCCCGGCGTCGCCGCGCCTACCACGACCGTCACCATGGCGGTGGACGGACCAACCGCGTTGGTAGCCGTCAACGTGTAGGTGGTGGTCACCGTCGGGCTGACCGCCACGGAGCCTGTCGGCCCGAACGAGCCGTTGACGCCGCTGATGGTCACCGTTTGTGCATTGGTCACGCTCCAGGACAGCGTCGAGGACTTGCCCGCCGTGATCTGCGCCGGAGTCGCCGTGAAGGAGTTGATGGTCGGCGTCGGCGTGGCCTTGGTAGTAACCGTGACAAAGGCCGAGCTGAACAGGCCGTAGTTATCCTTGACGGTCAGCTCAAACTGGTAGGTCTCGCCGGCGATCGCGTTGAAGGTCGTAACCGCGGAAGTGGGCGCCGAGAAGGTAACCGGCGGTCCAACGACCTCGACCCATTGATAGGTGATCGGGTTGCCGTCGGGAGAATAGGAACCCGAGCCATTCAGCGTGACATTTCCGGCCCCTACGCCAATCTGGTTCGGACCGGCGTTGGCCACCGGCGGATCGTCGCCGTTGCGGTACTTCTTCTGGATGACTTCGTAGCGGATTCTGGGAACCTGCACCGGTATGGCATGATCTGCGGCGAGCATTTCTTTGGGCCGGAGCCGGTTGGAGAACTCCATGCCGACCATCGCCTCTCCGCTGTTCTTCGGTCCCACCAGCGTCTCGTTGATGTCGCCTTCGAGCGTGAAGGCGACCTTGGTGTTTAACGGGAAAATCAGGCGCGCGGTGCCGCCGAAGCGGTTGCCCACCACCAGCCCGTGTAGATAGCCGGCGTTGGCTTCGAGGTAATTGTTACCCCACAGGCCCAGCGTGGTGCTGATGCCGGCCTGGTCCACCATGCTCAGGTAGCTCTGGATGAACAGGTGATTCAACAGCGCGCCGGTCACCGGATCGGTAGCGTTCACCGTGCTCATCAGCGCCTGGTTCTTGAAGCCCTTGGTGCCGAAGAAGCCGAGGGTGCCGTCGCTGAAGACGTAATCCAGAGTGACCGCGCCCTGGCCCAGCGTGCCGCCGCCCTGATACTGCGTCAGATCGGCGTACTTCATGCTGCCAAACAATCCGGCTTGAAAATGCGGCCCGATCCGATCCACGATACCGGCGTCAAACTGGCCTTCGCGATCGGTCTTGAAATACAGGTACTCGGCGTTGGCCTGGAAGGCGAAATGGCCCGCGAAGGGCGCAAAATACTGCCCCCGGCCCTGGACGGTGGTGTTGCCGGTATCGTCCACGCCCACGTTCAGGCCGAGCAGCGAAAATTTCGGCTGCTGCGTAGCGGCAAGCTGCTTGGTGACTTCCTTGCCGACCTCGTTCGCCGTCGGCGGCGCCGGGGGCGGAGGAGGCGGCGGCTGGTTAACCTTGGACTCCAGCACCTGCTCCTGCGCCTTCAGCGCGTCCAGTTGCTGCCGCAAAGCCGCGTTCTGGTCGCCCAGATCCTTCAGCAGCTTGGCGATGTCATCCAGTTTGTCCAGGCGCTTGAGCACCTCATTGCAGCAGTCTGCGACGCCCGCGGCGGGCGTAATCGCCTTGATCGCCTCCGCTGGACCGCCCGCTGAAACCTGCTTGCCGCTCGCGTCAAAAACGGTCAGCGAAACGCGCCGGTTCATCCAGCGCGCCTCATCGGTCTTCTCGTAGACGTCCTTCTGTCCCGGATAGCGCGGGTTGGCCTTGCCCTCTGAGGTCGCTTCGATCTGCGCCGGAGCGGCTCCGTACTTCACCAGAAAATCGCGAACGGCGTTCGCGCGGGCCAAGCCCAGGCGGTCGTTGTAGCCCGTTCCGCCGATGACGTCGGTGTGCCCCACAATCCGCACCTTGTAGCCCTGGTTCGCCTGGAGAAGCTCCGCCAGACGCAGCAGGCTCGGGAAGCCGTCCACCAGCACCGACGAGTTGAACTCGAAATTGATCTCTTCCCAGTCGTCCTTGCTGACGCCTGGCGGTACGTTCAATCCTTGACCCCACGCACTCGCAGCAAACGTGAGGAATCCTATTACCGCGGCGCATTTACGCAACATTCGGTTCCACCCTCCTGACCTCGGTACAACATTTCTACAGTAACTTGTTTTAATCGGCGTGTCCATCCGTTAACCCCTACTGCTTGGACCGCCCCTCGCGCGCCAGCTCCGACTTGCCTGGTCGCGGATGCCCTTAATGATACATGACATAGGGTACTCGTTTCTGGCAATATGGAATTGGGCTTGCCGGACGGGTGGTCGCCCGTTTTGAACCACACGGCGATGAACGGGAGGAAAGTCCGGTCTCCATAGGGCAGCATGCCGGCTAACGGCCGGGGGGATTCGCTTAAAGTGAGTCTTACGGATAGTGCCACAGAAAACAATACCGCCGGGTTGGGACTTGTCCTGGCCAGGTAAGGGTGAAAAGGTGCGGTAAGAGCGCACCGCGGCGCCGGTAACGGCCGCTGGCAGGGTAAACCCCATGCGGAGCAAGACCAAATAGGGGAGCAGGAGCGGCCCGCTCCGTTACGACTCCCGGGTAGGTCGCTGGAGCCGGCGAGCAATTTCCGGCCTAGAGGAATGACTCACCGCCCCGGCCTCGCTTGCCGCAAGCAAGCGTTTCGGGGTACAGAAACCGGCTTATAGCCCGGCAAGCTCAATTCGTCACGAGGGAGAAAATTTCAGCTATTTCGCCGGCTATTCTGCGGGGATGACGCGTCCGAGACCGTTATCTTTGAGCGAAGCCGGCTGCGGTCCGGAACCGCTGGAGCCCCGCTACACCGCTTCCACGGTGTTACGATCCTGCGAAAATTCCTCGGCCGCCTCGGTCGTAACCTGTGGACAATTACGTTTTCGAATCCGGCAACTTCGGCCGGCGCGCTGAAACGAGTCACTTGATGCGCGCCCGGAAGCACGAAATACATCGGCCAGACACCGTTGCCAATGTGATTTTTGCCGTGGTCCAGGAACCCGATCGTCACGTAGACTGAATCCGTGGTACAGGGGCACTCGCTGATCCAGTCTGCCCAGTAATGCGCATCGTCGGCGCGCGGCAGCCAGTGAATCTTGAAGCAGGACTCGACCTTCATGACCGCCCCAGGCGGCTTCGGCTTGTCCCTGAGGTGAAGTAGACCACACTTCGCCATTGGGATTCGAAAATCTTATGCGACTATTTAAACTTAATATTTCGTATGGTTTTTTCTGGACCGGACCGCGGCACGCTTCACCGGAGCGGTCTTGGCTTTCGCGGCCGCCGCTGGAGGTGTCGCCGAGGCCGTAGCGGGTGCGGCGCCTGGAAGCAGTGCAGGAGCAACTTTTCCGACCGAGGTGTCCCCGACCGTGTACGGCGCAGGCTCGGCGCTGGCCGGCACGGCGGGTCCTGGATCCGGTTTGAGCGCCAAAGCCGAATCGGTGGTGATGCGATGCACGTGTACGGTCTCGAAATCCGCCACCGGGGCGCTGAACCGGGTCACGCGGTGGACGCCGGGCTGGACGAAATACATCGGCCAAACGCCGCTTCCCATCTCCTGGCGGCTGTGATCCCGGAATCCGACCATTACGTACACCGCCTCGATCGTGTACGGACAGGTGTTGCTCCAATCGGCCCAATAATGGGTCGAATCGGTCTTGAGCAGGCGGTGAACCTTGAAGCACTGCGACACAGCGGTTTGACTGGCCGCAGCTCCTTTAAGCGCTGCGACGGCCGTGTCCGCCGTATCTGCCCCCAAAGCCGCTGCGCAGAAAACCAGCGTGCTGAGCAGGTGTCTCATTCCTTCGGACCCCATTCTTTCGGAATGGTCAAGTATAACCGCAAGGCCCTATGGGAGTCACCATATTTTTTCAATCGAACGTTTTTTCCTATTTTGTTCCGGCCAGCAGAGCGTCGATTACGCGCCGGTCCATGGGCCAAGTCCCGCGCACCTTGGTGGCGCGGGGCTCGAAACGGCCCGAGATCAGCACCGCGCTTAAGCTCCCCGCATCGGGTGCGGTTTTGTCCTGGGCGAACAGGGTCCGCAGAAGATCTGTGGTCTTGGTGAGCACTCCTGCCAAAGCCGTCGCCGTGTCCGCCGACGCGCACGTGGCTTCCATGTGAATCTCGAACTTATCCGGCTTGTCTTTATTCATCCCGGAGGAAGCGGGTTGCAGGCTGAAGGTCGCATCCTGGGTCGCTGAAAGCGGTGCGAAGAAGGCGCGCGTACCGGATGGCGCATTGTCCGCATTCTGAAACGCCTTCCCCGGCGCCGAAATCCACAACACCGATGCCCCCGGCACGGACCCTCCGGCCAGCCCCGAGTTCTTGCCGAAGCCGATCTTCGCCACGGCCAGGGGCTCGTAGGAAACGGCCCAGGCCAACACGTCGGGCCGCAGCAGATCGAAGGAGATGATGCGGTTGGGTTCGCTCGCCGGCAGACTGCAGACTTCCTTGGTGCACTGCCCCTTCTGCGCCGTCGCATAGCCGCTGAGCTTGCTCCAATCGAAGCGGCCCCGCACCGCGGCGTAGACGCTCTGGTTCAGGAACGCGACCGCCATCGCATCCAGATCGGTGCGGTATTCGAAGCCGATCTGCTGGGCGAAGGCGCGGTAATCGGGATCCTCTGAGACGTTCTTGCCGGCTAGCTGGTCGAGCACGCCGCTGGCGCGCAGCGTCGCCACATCCACGTACACCTTGACGGCGCCGTCGAGCGGAAGCATGTTGAGCAGACGCGCAGGATCGCGCGTCTCCAGCTTCGAGCGCCACTCCAAAACCCCAACGGCAACCGCGCAAAGCAGCGCCAGCGCCACACCCAACTGCCACGGCTTCATCTTCGAGGGCATGCGATTCCGCTTCCTCCGGTCGCGGCTCTGTCAGCTCACTGAGCCGCGACTAGACAGAGCCGCAACCCGAGGAGCGGTTTCCAGCGACGAATGACCAACCTCCGCTCCCTGTGGTCGCGGCTCTGAAAGAAAAACGCCGAGCGACGTCACAGGTTGTCCCATCCGGTCCCACCGGAGGCAGGGCTGAGCCGCGACCAGAGGGAGCGGTTTTCCAGTCTACTATACTGCCACCGGCTGAGCGGCCGCTTCCCGCTGGTGGTTCCACAGCTCGATGTAGGGCTTCAGGTCCTGCATCATTTGCGTGAACTGCTTGGGATCGAGCGATTGCGCGCCGTCGCTCATGGCCTTCTCCGGGTGCGGGTGCATTTCCACGATCAATCCATCCGCGCCGATCGCAACGGCCGCGCGCGACAGCGCCGGAACCAGGCTGCGCTTGCCGGTGGCGTGGCTGGGATCGAGAATCACCGGCAGGTGGGTCAGCTCATTCAGCACCGCCACCGCAACGATGTCGCAGGTGTTGCGGGTCGCGGTCTCAAAGGTGCGGATGCCGCGCTCGCACAGAATCACATTCGGATTTCCGTGCGCCACGATGTACTCGGCCGACATCAGCAGCTCCTTGATGGTGGAACTGAGGCCGCGCTTCAGCAGGATCGGCCGGCCGCACTGCCCCAGCGTCTTCAGCAGCGCGAAGTTCTGCATGTTGCGCGCGCCGATCTGGAGTACGTCGGCGTACTCCGCCACCATGGAAACGTCGCGATCGCTCATGACTTCGGTGATGATGCCGAGACCCGTCGCTCGCCGGGCTTTATCCAGCAGCTTCAGCCCTTCGAGCTCGAGGCCCTGGAAATCGTAGGGCGAGGTGCGCGGCTTGAACGCCCCGCCGCGCAGCAGCTTCGCGCCGGCGCGAGCCACGATCTCAGCCGACTCCAGAATCTGCTTCTCGTTTTCGACCGAGCACGGCCCGGCCATGACCACGAACTCATCGCCGCCAATGGTCACACCGGCTGCCTTGATCTCCGTCTTGGTCTGGCGGAACTCTTTGCTGACGAACTTGTAAGGAGCGGAGATGCGCACCGCCTTCTCCACCTGCGGCATGGCTTCCAGCGATTCCAGGCACGGCGTCACGTCGCCGACCCCTACCGCGGCAATCACCACGCGCTCCTCGCCTTGAATGGAGTGGACCTTATATCCGTACTCCTCGATGCGCGCCGTAACTTCGGCGATCTCTTCTTTCGTGGAATGCAGTTTCATCGAGATGATCATTTCCGGGTCTCCTGCTAAAGTTGACTACCAATAAAAAGACCCACTCATAGAACCCCTGAGTGGGCCGGTTTGGATTTAAACTTCTGTTTCAACCAACGCCACTCGTACGCGTGTTAGCGGGCAAAATAGCCGCGCCAAAATCGAAACGCGTAAAACGAGTGCCGCATAAAAGAAAAGTGTAGCACAATGAGACTAATGAAGGGTTGCATCCCTCTGGCGGGCGGTGTCCTGGCGCTGGTCCCGCTGCTGCTCTCCGCGCAAAACCGGATCGTCATCGTAACCGATTCCGACGTGGCCCGGGTCCAGCGCGATGCCCTGCTGATCGACACGCACAACGACGTGCCCTACTATCTGGTTCAGGGCCACGACATCACTTCCCCCAGCGCCTCGCCGCACACCAATCTGGCCGAGCTCCGGACCAGCAACTTCGGCGGCCTCTTTTTCTCCATCTGGGTCGCCAAGGAATATGTGCAGGGCAACCGCTCCGCGCACCGCGCTCTGGAGCTGATTCAATCGGTCCGCCGCGACACCGTCGAAAAGCACCCAGCCGATTTCATGCTGGCCGGGACCGTGAAGGAGATCGAAGAGGCGCACCAGCAGGGTAAGATCGCTGCGCTGATGGGGATCGAAGGCGGCCATGCTATTGAAGACAGCCTGCGCATCCTGGACGATTTCTACGACCTGGGCGTCCGCTACATGACGCTGACGCATACCAACACCAACAACTGGGCCGACTCCTCCGGCGACATCACCCGCACCGATGTGAAGCATCACAACGGCCTCACGCCTTTCGGTAAAGACGTGGTGCACGAGATGAACCGCGTCGGCATGATGGTGGACATCTCGCACGTTTCGGACAAAACGTTTTGGGATGCGCTGGAGACCAGCCGTGCGCCGATCATCGCTTCGCACTCCGACGCGCGCGCCCTGGCCAATGCCCCCCGGAACATGACGGATGAAATGCTTAAGGCGCTGGCGGAAAAAGGCGGCGTGGTGCAGATCAACTTCAATTGCGGATTCCTGTCGCAGCGCTATCGCGACCAGGTGGCCGCCAGGTCAGCGGAGACCGCGGCCAAGCTGAAGCAGGCGACCGCCGGCAAGAATCTGGGCGAGCTCGAAACCGATCAATTGGAGGGCAAGATCATCGCCGAGGAAGGCATCAAACCCGCGACCGTCGCTGACGTGGTGGCTCACATCGATCACGTCCGCAAGATCGCCGGCATCGGCGCCATCGGCATTGGAACGGATTTCAACGGCGTCGAGTGCGTGCCGGAGGGATTGGAGAACGCCTCCAAGTTCCCCAACCTCACGCGCGCGCTTCTAGAAAAGGGTTATACAGAGGACGATATCCGCAAGATTTATAGCGGGAACTTGCTGCGCGTGATGCGCGCTGTGGAGATGGTGGCAGGCCGATGAGACCCGCGGCTCGACCGCTCGGCCCAGAGGGCACCCCGGTCGCGGCTCTGTCGGTGCTGGTCGCGGCTCTGTTGTTCTTTCTGAGCCGCGCCCGAAGGAAGCGGTCGTACCCGCTCGGCCCACGGAGCACCCCGGTCGCAGCTCTGTTGGTGCTGGTCGCGGGTATGTTTGCGCTGGGCGGCTGCACCAAGGCCCCTCCGCCCGGACCCAAGATCGATCCCTCGCTCGCCGGCTTCGTCCCCGCCGATACCCAGCTTCTGGTGGGCGTGCGCTGGGAAGCCATCGAGAAGACGCCGGTTTACCAGAAGTACCTGGCCCACCGGAAGATCCCTCAAATCGATCAGTTCGCCGCGGAGACCGGCATCGATCCCACCAAGGCTCTGTGGGAGCTGCTGTACGTCTCCAACGGCCAGCGCGGGGCGCTGATCGGGCGCGGCAACTTCTCCGACGAAGGCGAACCAAAACTTCAAAAACGCGGCGAGGACCGGTTCTCTTATAAAGGCCTTACGCTGATCGGCGGGGGTCTGAACTCAATTCTGCTGGTGAACCAGACGGTGCTGGCCGCCGGCGACACCGATCAACTCAAGGCCATGATCGACGCCCATGAGAAATCCGCCGGACCACCGCCGGCGATGGCGGCGCTGCTGGCTCGCATGCCGGCGACCGCACAGGTGTGGGCCGCCGACGCAGGAGGATCGCTCAAACTCCCCTTCGATGCCGGGACTAACCTTGGAAATATCAACAAGATCATGAGCTTTATCCAAACCGGCACTTTATATCTCGATCTGAGCACCGGATTGAACGGAGTCGCCGAAGGAACCTCGGGCTCCGACGATCAAGCCGAGCAGCTCGAGAGCGGACTCCGGGCCTTGATCGGTTTCGCCAGGTTGTCCTCCCCGGCCAATCAGCCGGACATGCAAAAAGTCTGGGACGGCCTGCGCCCCACTCGCGAAAATCGTGAAGTAAAACTTCACATCGAGGAGCCGGAGGACCTGGTGGACCAACTCCTGACGACGCTGTTCGGGCGCTTGGGTCCGGCAAAGTAGATTAGTTGTCTGTCGGCTTGCGATCCGTTTTATCGATCACCAAAACATCCAGCGGCTCCTTCTTCGACACCAGCTTGAGGCCGAGCTGGTCTTCGAGCGCCTTAAACAGAGTCGGACCCTTGGGCGGATCTGGGTTGGACGCGCGCGGTAGGTTGGGAAACATCACTTCCCGGGCGTAATCGAGCGTGAAGTCATAGACTCCAGTCAAGCCGGTTTTGTCGAAGACCGGGATCTGCAGCCCCTGTTGGAGGTCGTCAGCAAAGTCGACCATCGAAGATGTACGCACCGCAGCGAATAACTCTCCATCCACCATCTTGCCCGCCATACCGTGACTTCCCGGCGGTAGATTGGGATGCCCGTTTTCGTCGGTGCCCAGCGCGCCTGCAATCGCCGGATCCCGAGCAACCACCGACTCTTTGAACTTCGGTCCGCCCGGCGCGAGCACCAGGTCATAGACCTGCATTTCCCTCGATTCATGATGCAGCACCAAGTTGAAGCGATCCTTCAACAGATTCTGGAGCATCACGCGAAACTGCTCTTTGGTGGTTTGGGACGGCAGCGTGGCTTGGATGTCGTAGTGCGCGTCCCTCAGCCAGCTTGGACCGGACACCTGATACCGATTCACTTCGTAGGCGAGCTCGAGAATGGTCTGCTGCGTGACACCCGTCCAGTCGATGCGCTCCGGGTCGCTGGTGCCGGGACCGCCCTTCCGCATCAGCGGCCCACCGCCTCGATATAGGGAAGGCCTCACCGAGGCGACCTCAAAACGCCGGCTGGGATCCTGGGGACTCGAGTCCTGAGCCTGCATCGAGATGCCGCAGAGCACGACAACCGCGCGAAAGATAATCCGTCGCACTTCACCTCCTCCGGGACGACAGAGACACCTGGTTGTCGACGGGGAGCGAGGGTTCGTTCGTTGAAGCCCAATTATGCGGCAGATCGCGGACGGGTCAAGCAAATCGGGGCTAAGCCAATTCAGCCTTGGCTGAGCCTTCGGCCATTTCCGACAGCCGCGCGACCAGTTCCTGCACGGTCATGGATTGGGCGCTGAGCTCCTGGGCCGCGGCCGCGCTCTCCTCGGCGCTGGCTGCGGTGGTCTGGGTTACGGTGCTCACGTGCGCGACCGCAGCCGTCACCTGGTGGATGCCCTGCGTCTGCTGCTGGCTGGCCTCATTGACCTCGGCTATAAGATTCCGAACCTCGCTGGCGCTTTGGGTGATGCCGCGGATGGCATCCGCGACCTGCTCCAGCTTACGGGCGCCCTCACCCGAGCTTCCGATCGATTCCTCGATCAGCGTCGCCGTATCCTTGGCGGCTGATGCGGCGCGCTGCGCCAGGTTCCGCACCTCTTCGGCGACCACGGCAAAGCCCTTTCCGGCTTCACCCGCGCGTGCGGCCTCCACCGCGGCATTCAGCGCCAGAATGTTGGTCTGAAACGCGATCTCATCGATGGTGCGGTTGATTTTGGCCACCTTCTCGCTGGAACTCTTGATCTCGGCCATGGAAGCCTGCATCTGCGCGAGCGCTGTGTTGGAGCGCTCAACCTGCGCTCCAGTCTCCTTCATCATCTCGGCTGCGCGGGAGGCATTCTCGCCGCTGCGCTGGCTCATGGCCGACATCTCTTCCATGGATGCCGAAATCTCTTCGATGGAAGACGCCTGCTGCGAAGCGCCCTGCGACAGCGATTGGCTGCTGGAGGCGATCTGCCCGGAAGCCGAGGCCACCTGGCTGCCTCCGGCGCGGAGTTCCTGAAGGGTCGCCTTCAGCGTCCGGACGATACCGCGAATCACCCAGAACGCGGCGATCCCCACCAGAATCGCTATCAGGTTTACAGACAGCACGGTCCACACCGAGGATTCGTAGGTCGACTGACCTGAGTCCCGAGCCTCGCTCATTTCCTGTACCACCCGGGTTTCCATCGCTTCGGCATCCTGCACCATGGCGTCGTAGCGCGGCTTGTTTTCCGCAACGCTCACGTCCTGCGCCTTTTCCACTTCGCCCTTCTTGAGCAGATCGGATACTTTTTCCTTGGTCTGGCGCCAGGCCAAAACGTTGGCCTGAACGTGGTCGAGGTGCTGCTGGCTTTCGGTCAGATGGAACGCGGATCTGGATTTTTGTACCAGGGCAGCGATATCTTGCTCGGCCTTCGTTTCCCGCTCGGCCCACTCCGCCGACAGTGCATCCTGGCCGGCCCAGGTGGTCAGAATGGTGCTTTTCTCAGCCAGGTACAGACGGTGAGCCGCACTGGCGAGTTGCCCACTCAACTGCAGCTTCTCGGAGTCGGCGCCGGCCGCAAGATCGACGTTGGCCTGCACGCGATGCAGCGACATCACAGCGGCCACACCCAGGCTCGCGATTAGAAGCACCAGGAGCGCAGTAGCTCCGAACAGTTTTTTACCAATGGACCATTTCCGCATGCGATCTTCCCTCAAGATCCGCATCGGCGCACGAAAGGGAAGTTTGAGGAGAAACGACTTCCTTGGGGGAGCGGCTACTTCTTGGCCGCGGGAATCGCGTCGCCCAGGTTCATCGATCCCCCGCCCTCGCTCACGTAGTTGCGATTCCAGGAGGGGATTTCGACGGTCACGTCGCCTTTGACCACGGCCTGGCAGGCGAGGCGCGAGTGCGGGCTTAAACCTGGGGCATAATCCAGGCGGTCGAGCTCATCCTCATCGGCCTCGGAAAGATTGGCATCGCCGCTTTTGACGATTACGTGGCAGGTGGTGCAGGCGCAGCTTCCTCCGCAAGCGTGTTCGAGCTGGATTCCGCGGTTCAACGCAACATCCAGAATCGATTCCGGCTTGCCATGTTCATCGTAGGGCAACTGGCCGTGTTCAAACTCGACAGTCTTGCCGAGATTGGTGAAAGTGACCTTGGGCACACATTCATTCTAGCGGTTAGCAACCAGCGTCATCGGCTATTCTGGTTGTTCATGTTCCACGTTCTGGAAAAACGAATTTCCGAAGCTGTGGCTTCGCGTATCGAAGCCCTGTACGGCGTCAAAGCGCCGGTCGAGACGGAGCAGCCCAAGCAGGCCTCCTTTGGCGAGATCGCCGTGCCGGCCGCGTTCCGGCTAGCGCGCGAATTGAAGAAGGCTCCCGCCGCCATCGCCGGGCAGCTTCTGGAAGGCGCACCGCCCATCGAAGGAGTCGCCGGGATTGAGATCGCCGGCAACGGATATTTGAACGTCCGCCTGGATCGCGGCTACTACGGCTTCAAACTGCTGGAGGGCGCGGAGGACGAACCCGTCCGGCAATCCGGCAAGATCATCGTCGAGCACACCAACATCAATCCCAACAAGGCCGCGCACATCGGTCATCTGCGCAACGCCGTCCTCGGCGACACTTTCGTGCGCATGCTACGAACCACTGGCAGACGAGTCGAGGTGCAGAATTATATCGACAATACGGGCGTGCAGGTGGCCGACGTGGTGGTTGGGTTCCTGCATCCGGAGATTTTTCCGCCTTCGCGCAAGCAGCAGCCGTTCGATTATTTGTGCTGGGATCTTTACGCGGCCGTGTCGGCGTATTACGAGGATCACAAAGAGGCGCTGGAATGGCGCAGGAACACACTGCATGCCATCGAATCCGGCCATGGCCCGGTGGCGGAGAAAGCCCACGAGGTCTCCGACCGCATCGTGCACGCGCACCTGGCCACCATGTGGCGCCTGAACATCGTCTACGATGTGCTGCCGCGGGAGAGCGAGATCCTGCACCTGAAATTCTGGGCCACCGCATTCGAGCTGCTGCGCCAGCGCAAGGCGATCTATCTCGAAACCGAAGGCAAGAACAAGGGTTGCTGGGTGATGCCCGGCGCCGCGTTCCGAGAAGGACAGGAGAGCGGCGAAGAGGACAGCAAGGTGATCGTGCGCTCCAACGGTACCGTCACTTATGTGGGCAAGGACATCGCCTACCAACTTTGGAAATTCGGCCTGCTGGGCAAGGACTTTCACTACCTCAAGTGGCACACCTATCCCAACGGGCACGTGGCGTGGTCAACGACAGAAGAGCCGCAGGACGACCTCCAGCAGTTCGGCAAGGGGTCGAAGGTTTACAACGTGATCGACTCGCGCCAGTCCTATTTGCAGGACGTCGTCGTCGCCGGGCTGCGGGCGCTCGGCTTTGAACGGCAGGCCGAAGCCAGCATTCATTTCTCCTATGAAATGGTCGCGCTGACGCCGCGTACTTGCGTCGATCTGGGCATCCAGCTTTCCGAGGAAGACAAGAAGAAGACCTACGTGGAGGTCTCCGGGCGCAAGGGCCTCGGCGTGAAGGCCGACGATTTGATCGACAAACTGATCGAGAGGGCGCTGGAAGAGGTGACCTCGCGGCACGCTGAGGAGCCGGAGGAATCGCGCACCGAAGCAGCCACGAAGATCGCCATAGGCGCGCTGCGCTACTTCATGCTCAAATTCACGCGCAATTCGATTATCGCCTTCGATCTGAGCGAGGCGCTGAGCTTCGAAGGCGAAACCGGGCCGTATGTGCAGTACGCTGCGGTGCGGGCCCGGAACATCTTACGGAAGCTGGAAGAAAGAGGCGAATCCCTCCCGGATTTCGCGAGCGAGCTGACGCGCGAAGCCATGGCTCGGCAATTGCAAATGGAGAATTGTTGGCAGCTACTGCTCTCGGCTTCGAAGGCCGGCTCTGCGGTGGAGCGCGCGGTAGCAAGCGGCGAACCGTCGCATGTGGCGCGCTACGCCTTCCAGCTCGCGCAGTCCTTCAGCAACTTCTACCACGAATTCCCGGTGCTGACCGAAAGCGATCCGGAAAAGAAAACGTTCCTGCTGTGGATGACCGATTATTTCCGCGCACAACTGGAGCGGACTTTGGATGTGCTCGGGATCCAGGTGCCGGAGTATATGTGAAGATCACTCGCCGATCTGGGGAAACCCGGCGGCCAGGCTTCGTACGGATTCCGGGAACCCTTCGCAGCTTTTGATCTTGTCTTCGTCAGACCAACCCAACAGCGGCCAATGCGAGGGGCCATCGATCTCAGGCCCCCAGATGGTTTTACCTGATTCATTGACGTAGCCCCAGCGCCCATCGTCGGCAGAAAATGGAGCGACAGCGCCATACAGGAATCCGACCGAACGTCGATTTGGCAGCAGAATTTGACGGCCGGACCGGTTAATAAAGCCGCTCTGTTTGCCGATCCTGGCTGTCGCGAACCTGCCGTTGTAGAAGGAGCCGGCTTCGTCGAACTGGAACGGGATCACGACCTTGCCGTTGCGGTCGATGTATCCCCAGTTGCCGTCCCTGGAAACGCTTGCAAGTCCACCGGTGAATCCGCCGTCGATCGCGTCGTAGATGGGCGGCACGACCTCGTGTCCGTGGAGGTCCATAAAGCCTAGGTGATCGCCTTGACGGAGCGGGACTCGACCGTCGGCGACATCCAGCGCGGGCTCAAATGCTGAAGTGACAACCGTCCCTTTTGAATCGATCAGTACGGCTCCGGACGCGGTCTCGACATGAGCAAGGCCGTCATAGAAGTAAAAAGCCAACGTGAACCGCGGGGCGATTGCCATCCGGCCGCTGGGGTCGACAAAACCCCACTGATCTCCAACCTTCACTGCCGCCATGCCCTCTGAAAACGGCAGCGCCTCATCGAATGTGGGCTCAATTTTGAATTTCCCGGACGCATCTATGAACCCGACCTTCGGGCCCTTCCGCCATGGGACCAATTCACCTTTTCGCGCAATTCTCCGAGGCCGGAGCTTCCCTGCCCGGTCGATCGAGACTACGCGGCCGCAAACATAGAACGTCCGCAAGGCCGTCAGAGAAATTGTCGCCCCACAGATATTGCGGCGCAATGAGAACGCGCCCGGTGTGATCGATGTAACCGTATTTCTCATTCCTCACGACAGTGAGGGGCTCGTTCGGAACAACCTTCATTTGTTGGCCGGACGCCACAAGGCCCAGGGCGAGCGCTATTGGTGAGAGTCGGAAGGCCACTTGTGCACTACCATCCGTAGCATACGTCAGGAAGGGCTCACCATGCCCGATCCCTGTGCGTGCGGGCAGGAGCCAAAGAACGAACCGTGAAAGTCCGCGACGTATTAAGGTTGCTAGCGGAAGATGGCTGGGTCCTGAAGAACCAAGAGGGCAGCCACAGGCAGTATTTCCATCCCAAGAAGCGCGGCAAGGTAACCGTCGCGGGCCATAAATCGGATGAATTGGATCCCGGAACAAAAAAATCTATACTGAAGCAGGCAGGGTTGAAATGATCGCGTACCCGATTCTCGTTGCCGCCACTCGCACCGGTTTTAGCGCGCACGTGCCCGATCTACCTGGGTGCATCGCCACCGGCCGCACGCTGGCCGAGCTCAAGCGACGGATGGCGAAGGCCATCGAAATGCACCTGGAAGCGATGCGCGCGGACGGGGAGGAAATTCCAGAGCCCTCACGAGTCGAGATCGTTAAAGTGGCATAGGCGACGCCCGTAACTCGAACCTTTGCTATAGTAGTTAGTTGGGCCCACGGACAGGTGGGTGAGTGGTTAAAGCCAACAGACTGTAAATCTGTCACTCCTTGCGAGTTACGAAGGTTCGAATCCTTCCCTGTCCACCAGAAATTTGTAATTGCTCGAAGTTTTCTTTGGGCCGTTGTAGCTCAGCTGGTAGAGCGCGTCCTTGGTAAGGACGAGGTCACCGGTTCAATCCCGGTCAACGGCTCCACTTTTTTTCGTAAGGGGAAACATGGCGAAGGAAAAATTCGATCGCAGTAAACCGCACGTAAACGTGGGGACGATCGGACACATCGATCACGGCAAGACGACGCTGACGGCGGCGATCACCAAGACGCTGTCCAAGCACAATCCGAAGAACAAATTCCGGAGCTTCGATTCGATCGACAACGCGCCGGAAGAAAAAGCCCGCGGCATCACGATTGCTGTCGCGCACGTCGAATACGAAACCGCCAACCGGCACTACGCGCACGTCGATTGCCCGGGCCACGCCGATTACATCAAGAACATGATCACCGGCGCGGCGCAGATGGACGGGGCGATTCTGGTCGTCGCCGCGACCGACGGACCCATGCCGCAGACCCGCGAGCACATTCTTCTGGCGCGACAGGTGGGTGTGCCCTACATCGTCGTGGCGCTAAATAAGGTCGACATGGTGGACGATCCGGAGCTGCTCGAGCTGGTGGAGCTGGAAGTGCGCGAGCTGCTGACCAGCTATGGTTTCCCGGGCAACGATCTGCCGGTGATCAAGGTGAGCGCGTTGGGCGCTCTCAACGGCGAAGAGAAGTGGGAAAAGACGGTGGACGAGCTGATGGATGCCGTCGACAAGTACATCCCGCATGCCGGTGCGCGAGATCGACAAGCCGTTCCTGATGCCGATCGAAGACATTTTCTCGATCCAGGGCCGCGGAACGGTTGTGACGGGCAGAATCGAGAAGGGCATCTGCAAAGTCGGCGAGGAAATGGAGATCGTCGGCTTCCGCGACACCCGCAAAACGGTCGTAACCGGCGTCGAGATGTTCAAGAAGTTGCTGGATGAAGGCCGGGCCGGCGACAACGTGGGCCTGCTGCTGCGCGGCATTGAAAAGACGGATGTCGAGCGCGGGCAGGTGATTGCCAAGCCGGGCTCGATCACGCCGCACAAGAAGTTCAAGGGCGAAGTTTACGTTCTTTCGAAGGACGAGGGCGGCCGTCACACGCCGTTCTTCAAGGGCTACCGTCCGCAGTTCTACTTCCGCACCACCGACGTGACCGGCGTGGCGACCTTGCCGGAAGGCATGGAGATGGTGATGCCGGGCGACAATGTGCAGTTGGTGGTCGAGCTGATCACCCCGGTGGCCATGGACAAGGGCCTGCGCTTCGCCATTCGCGAGGGCGGAAGAACGGTCGGCGCGGGCACGGTTTCGGAGATTTTAGAATAGGTGGCGCATCATGGCAAGAGAACAGATCACATTGCAGTGCGGCGAGTGTAAGCGCAAGAACTACACCAGCATGAAGAACAAGAAGACCATGACGGAGCGGATTGAACTGAATAAGTTCTGCCCGTTCTGCCGCAAGCACCACCCGCACAAGGAAATCAAGTAATCTAGAGTTGGAGTTACACACAGGGGCGTAGGTTTAACGGCAGACCAGCGGTCTCCAAAACCGCGAGTGGGGGTTCGAATCCCTCCGCCCCTGCCAGCCCCCCGCGGGGCGGCCAGCCGCGCTCCGCGCGAGAGGCATTAGTTTCCAAGCGGGTAGAAGAAGGATTTCGTATGGCAGAAGAATTGAGCATCACGCAGAAGGCCGCTAGTTGGCCGATGCAGTTGAAGGATTACTTCGACGAGCTCCACCTGGAGATGAAGCGCGTCACCTGGCCGCCGTGGAAGCAAGTGCGCGCCACCACCCTGGTGGTGATCATCGCGGTGTTCGGCTTCGCCGCTTACTTCATGGTGGTCGATACCGTGGTCAACGCCGGCATCCAGAAGATCGTCAACATGTTCTCAGGCGCGCATTAAAGGAATGGCCGAAACTTCTATGTCCGAAGAGATCCAGCCCGAGGAAACTTTTCCAGACGCCGAGCCGTCCGCTGCGGTGGATCAAGTCGAGGTGCAACCCGACGCCGAAACTCCGGCCGCATCGGAGCCGGCCGCATCGGAATACGACAAGCACTGGTACATCATCCACACCTACTCCGGGTTCGAGCAGAAAGTGGCGGACTCCCTGAAGAGCCGGGCCGAGGCGTTTGGGTTCGCGGACAAGATCGGACAGGTGCTGATTCCGACCGAAGAGGTAGTGGAACTGCGCGGCGGCAAGAAAGTCACCAGCAAGCGTATGCTCTACCCCGGCTACGTCCTGGTCGAGATGGAAATGAATGACGAGCTGTGGCACGCCGTAAAAGCCACGCCGCGCGTGACCGGCTTCGTGGGCGGAGGCACCGCGCCCGTGCCGCTGACCGCCGACGAGGTGAATTCGATTCTGTACCGCCAGGCCAGCTCTGCCGAGCGGCCCCGGCCCAAGCTCAGCTTCGAGAAGGGCGAAAACGTGCGCATCATCGATGGACCGTTCAACAATTTCTCGGGCAAGGTGGACGAGGTCAATCCGGAGCGCAACACGCTGCGTGTGCTGGTCACCATTTTTGGCCGCGCTACGCCGGTGGAGTTGGACTTCCTTCAAGTGGAAAAGGTTTAAACTGAGCCGCGACCATAGGAAGCGGTTTGAAAAAGAGTTTTTAGGAGATATATGGCAAAGAAAGTAACCGGCATGGTGAAGCTGCAGATCCCCGCGGGGAAAGCCACGCCGGCGCCGCCGGTCGGCACCGCGCTGGGTCCCCAGGGCGTCAACATCATGGAGTTCTGCAAGGCGTTCAACGCCAAGACTTCGGCGAAGGACCAGGAAGGCTTGATCATCCCGGTGGTAATCACGATTTTCTCCGACCGTTCCTTCACTTTTATCACCAAGACCCCGCCGGTGCCGGTACTGATCAAGCGCGCCGTGAATCTGGCGAAGGGCTCGGCCGAGCCGAATAAGAACCGCGTCGGTAAAATTACCATGAAGCAGGTCGAGGAGATCGCCAAGATCAAGATGCCCGATCTGAACAGCTTCGACCTGGAAGGCGCCATCAACCAGGTGAAGGGCACCGCAAAATCAATGGGCGTGGATGTCGCCTGAGAACGGCGTAGGAGAATAACCAAACATGGCCAATACAATTTCCGCCCAGAAACGGGTTCGCACCACCGAGATTCGCACCGAGATCAATCGCACGCGCAAGACCCGCCTGCGGCATCAGGTCCGCGCCATGCGCCGCCTGCTGGAATCCAAGGACGTCAACGGCGCCACGGCCCTGGTCCCCAAAACCTTCTCGCTGATTGACCGCTCCGCCAAGTGGGGCATCATCAAGAAGAATACCGCGGCGCGTTACAAGAGCCGCCTGACGCTCCGCCTGCGCAAGCTCGCCGCGAAGTAGCCTGCGTCCACTTCTGCTTAGCGAGGCCTCTTCTGTTGACCGACCTCCGCTATCCGATCGGTAACTGCTCCTTCCCCCAATCGGCTTCCGCCGCCGAGCGGCGCGAGTGGATCGGCGAAATCGGGGAAGCGCCTATGCGGCTGCGCACCGCGGTGGAAGGGCTGACCGATCAGCAGCTCGACACTCCGTATCGTCCCGACGGTTGGACGGTGAGACAAGTAGTCCACCACGTCCCCGAAAGCCACATGAATTCGTATATCCGCTTTAAGCTGGCTTTGACCGAGGACACACCTACAATCAAGCCTTACGACGAGGCTCTGTGGGCGAAGCTCCCGGACGCGGCCGCAAGTCCGATTGGAGCCTCATTGGCCTTGTTAGAGGCACTGCACCTGAGGTGGGTCCGCCTGCTGGAGGGGATGAGCGAAGCAGACTTCGGCCGGACCTTCCGGCACCCTGAACTAGGTCTGGTCCGCCTGGATCAAAATCTCGCTCTGTACGCCTGGCACGGAAAGCACCACGTGGCGCATATCACGTCCCTGCGCGAACGCATGCGCTGGTGAAGTGGCCCGCGCCTACGGCTTCGGCGTGACCTTGATAATCGTCGCCGTGAAGTGCTTGCCCGGTGCGATCACGAACTGATGCACGGTGTTGGCCGGGACGTACAGCGTGTCGCCTGCGGCCATCGGAAACTTCGTTCCGCCGTCGATCGCCGAGCCACGAATTTCATCCTGCCCGCTGGGCTTCCCATCGACGATCTTGCCGCCGACGATCATGGTGCATTCGCCCTCCCGGGCCACGATCATATCCGCCAGTTTGGTATGGATCTCCGCCATCGAGTTCCCTTCCCGGTACAGGATGAACGCCGAATCCATCAGCCGCGCGGAGCCGAGCCCGCTCTCTTTGTTGAGGCGTGAAGCGGCCTGCTTATCGAGATCCTTGGTCTTGGCGGCGCTCCAATAGACCGGTTCCGCCGGATCGGCTCCAACCAACGGATCGGCCGCGAACAGGATCGCGGCGACCGCAGTCATCAGCAGCAATGCAATTCGCATGAAATCCCCCCCTTATCGCGCCTCTCTTTCAGGCGGTGAGAATATTTGCACTGAATCGGTCGCCACCACGGCAAGGAACGACTTGCCGCTCCTGCCCAAGTTCGATCACTAGGGTATAGAAAACAGGGCGGCTCCGTCAATGATCCACCAGCGCCAGGACGGGCGCATGGACGGTTGAGAAGATTGGGAACCGAACCACACATAGCCGATATGCCGTCAATTTCTGAAAACAGGCAGACTTGGGACGAAGCCTACGATTGGTCGCAAGCCGGTGACGAATGGTCCGCGTGGTGGGGATCAGCGCGTGCGCAGTGGAGTGGTTGCCTGCTGCCGCGCGTCTTCCCTTTCTTAAAGGGCCGAATCCTGGAGATCGCGCCGGGGTATGGCCGGTGGACCCAGTTCCTCCAGGCTCACTGTACCTCCTTGATCGGAATCGATCTCGCGCAAGCCTGCGTGGAGCGATGCAGGGACCGTTTTCGCCAATCTCCAAATCTTAAATTTGAGGTTAACGATGGATTTACGCTGCCCATGCTGGAAGACGGGTCCATTGACTTCGCGTTTTCCTTCGACTCGCTTGTCCATGCCGAGTCCGACGCGATGTCCAGCTACGCTCATGAGCTTGCGCGTGTGCTGAAGCCGGGCGGAGTTGCCTTCATCCACCACTCCAACCTTGACGCGGTTCGCCGGCGTTCCGTGTTGTACAAAATACGAGGAGCAGGAATCCGCGTCTTGGGGCGCCCCATGACGCATCTAAGTTGGCGTGCAACCTCTGTGAGCGCTCAAAAGATGCGCAGGTTCGTGGAGCAGGCCGGCATGATGTGCTTGCAGCAGGAGCTGGTTCCTTGGGGGAGATGGCCGTTGCTGATAGACTGTATCAGCACGATTGTCAATACGCCGGGCAATCAATGTCACGTCGTGAAAAATCGGCGATTCATGCGGGAGGCAGCGTCCATCAAGCGCATCTCGCTCAGCGCCGCCGGCAGTTGACGCCGCGGCCGGTTTTAAGGAGTGGCGAGCAAGCAGGCGATCGGGGCGTTCGCGACGCCCTCCATCGCCAGCGCTTCCACGCTTTTCCCGGAGACCCGGGCAAGAGCCTCCAGCCGCCTCGCGGTCACCTCCGGAACTTCCAGCGCGAGCTTCATAGTCTATTGATGATTCTCCTGGTAGCACCAGCGCACCAGCGCCTCCGACTTGCCCGCATTCGCCTTCAACAGATCGTCGAGCATCAGGCGCTGGAACTGAGTCGAGATCGAGCCGTCCACGCTCACTGTCGCCACCAGGAATCCATACACGTTGGTCATCGCCCGCGGCCCCGGCGAAACGCCCTTCGGCAGCACATAGCGCTGCGCGCCCGCCGTACCCACGATCCAGCCCGGCAGCACTTTGCCCTTCCAGGCGTCGGTGCGGTAGATGTCCTCCATGTAGAAGTGCGAGTGGCTGGCGAACACGTAAACGTGCTTGTGGGCGGTGCTCTGCGCGTGCCACAAGGCCTCGTAGACTTGACGGCCGCTGCGTTCTCCCTGCCCCGACTCGGCCATGCTATGGCCTTCGCTTAGGCTGTCGGGCAGCGCCTCGTGCATGCCCATCACGATGGTCCGGATCTGGTCCGATTTTTCGTCGCGATCGATCAGCGCGCGAACCCAGCGCAACTGCGCCGCATCCAGTTGCTCCGGCGAAACGTTGTCGAGCGTAATGAAGTCGACGCCGTTCTTGATCCAGTGATAATAGGTGCGCAGCTTGTGGTCGGCCGGATCGTCCTTGAGTCTCTGCTCGCGCAGAACCGGCGTGTCGAGCCAGTCGGCGAACTGCGCGACATAGTCGGAGCGCGTCATGGGAGGCACCAGCTCATGATTGCCGATCGCCAGGAACACCGGCAAATTGCCGAACGGCCCCAACTGGTGCGCGATGAAATCGGGCCAGGCCGAGCTCAGATAGTCGCTGACGCCCATCGCCTTCTCCGGCAGCCCGAGCGAAGGCGGCGGCGCCAGGTCCTCATCGATCTTGAAAATGGCGCGAAAATCTCCCAGGTGCCAGTAGAAATCTGCGCCGCTCTGGTGCACGCCCTGCGCGATCGCGGGCATGACGATATCGCCGCAGTTGCGCGAATCGCCGGAGACGGCAAACTTCCAGGAGCCCGCAGTCTGCGCGGAAGCAGCGCCCGCGGCGAGGAACAGCAGGCACCAAGTCAGTCGAATCTTCATCGCAGTACTTTCTCGATAGCCGCTTCGGCTACCGGAGCCAGCAGATCGAAACCCATCTGGTTGGGGTGCAGCCCGTCCATCGAATACCCTTTCTTCAGCATGCCCTTCTCATCCACCAGCGCGGAAAAATAATTGGCGTAAACCGCGTGGACTTTAGTGGCGTACTCCTTCATCCACGCGTTCAAGTTGAGAATGTCCGCCGGCGGACGCTGCCCGCTCTGCGGACGGCGCTCATAATCGCTGATCGGCGTCAGCGAGCACAGCACAACCTTGATACCGTGCGTCTGCGCCAACTCCGTCATCGCCTGCAGATTCTCCTCGATCATGGTCAGCGTCTCCGGTCCGGTGTTGCGCGCGATGTCGTTTGTGCCCGCCAGAATCACCACCGCCGCCGGCTTCAGATCGATCACGTCGGGATACATCCGCACCAGCATCTGCGGAGTGGTCTGCCCGCTGATCCCGCGATTCACATACGGCTTGCCGGGAAACTGATCCGCCAGCTTCCAGATGTCGGTGATGGAATCGCCTATGAAGACCACACGCTTGGGATCGAAGGCCTGCTTCTTCAAATCCTCGTCGGCCTGGTGATAGCGGCCGAGCTGATTCCAATCCTGCAGCGCATCAGCCAGAGTCTGCGCCGAGCCCGGCAGACAGCAGTTGCCGCGCGGCGGCTTGAAGTCGTCGACGATCTGCGCGCGGACGAGGCCCGGGCACAGCATCGCAGCGAACAGCAATAAGCGTTGGATCACGACTTGATTCCTCCTTTCGAATCTTTAGAGCTTCGTCGGCTTGAATCCGCCCTTGGACCGGTCATACAGCCAGATGGCCCCGAACACGATCAGCAGAATCGCGGGCAGCGCGGCGACCGCGCGGAATGAGGCCTGCGCCGCAATGCCGAGCACTCGATCCAGCTCCGGTCCCGGCTGCAGCACATTGAACGCGGCTTCCCCGCCCGCCACTTCAATCTTCTTGTGATCAAAAATCGCGCCCATCTGCGGCAGCACGAACTGGATCGATAATGTTCCGGCCGTCCCCATCAATCCCATGAGCAGCGCGCCGCCGCGCGGGAACCGCTCCGACGCCGTCGCGAGCATGGTGGGCCACATGTAGCACACGCCCGTGCCCCACACCGTCGCAGCCAGCAATCCCATGACCGGGGAATCGGCAAAACTCAGCGCCAGCAACCCGAGCGAGGCTAATAGGCACGACACCCACAACACCCCGATGGCGGAAAGCCGGTCGACCAGCGGTCCGGCAAAATGCCGCATCAGGAACATCAGCCCGCTCACATACACCAGCAGCAGGATGCCCGGCATGTGCACGGTCCGGCTCAGCGCCAGGTCGACCCAGGAACCCGGAGCGAGTTCAGACGCCGCCGTCAGAAACATGGAGCAGAACAGCACGAAGAACATTGGGTTGAGCAGTTCGCGGAACATCGCTCCGGCGCTGATTCCCGCGGCTGCGCGTTCGGTTGGCGGAAATTTCACGCCCACGCACAGCGCGATCACCCCCGCGGCCGGCAGTAGCGCAACCAGCAGCTTCGCCTGCCAACCCAATCCCACATTCGACATCCCCACGCCGAGCAACCCTCCGATGACCAACCCTCCCGGCCACCACGCGTGCGCGGCATTCAGCTTCGCGGTCTTGTCATCCGGATACAGCGAAGCGATCAGCGGATTCATCACTCCCTCCACCAATCCCCATCCGACTCCCGCCACCGCTGCGCCCAGCCACAGCACGTTGTAGACCTGAATGCCGGAAGCGATGTCACCCGCGAAGGCCATGGTGGCCATTCCGGCCGAAATCAACACTCCGGCCAGCGGCAACAGCAGCCCCATCCCGATCACGTCCAGCAGCGGAGAACTCACCGCAATCGTGATCGCGAACCCTAGGAACGGCACGCCCAGCACGTTGCCGATCATCTCCGCGGAATGCGCCTTGCTGATGGGATCGAGAAACGTGGTTTGCAGCGCGGACGCCGTGTTGGTGCGGATCGCGTTGGCGATTCCCGCCGTGCAGATCGCCAGGCTGGCCACCAGGAACAGCCGCGTTTTGTTGTAGACCTTCGTTTTTTCCGAGACCGCGGCCGTGCTCATGCGTCCGCTCCCTTGCGGTCGCGGCTCAGAAACTCTTGCACAGCCGCGCGCGCCAGCAAGCGGTTATTGCACTTTTTAAGCATCTGCGAAGCCATGTCTAACCAACATCGACCCAGGCGTGAAGCCGGTGACTGTTCAGCTCCGTGTCCAGGATTTTCAACTGCCGCAATCCGTCGGCAAACTCCGGATACTCCGGCTCACTCAGCGGCTCTTCAATGGAGCGATAGAAGCGGCGAAACACCTGCTTGAAGGTATCGTCGTAGCCTTCGCTGTGCCCGCCGGGAAGATCCGCGTAGGAGCGCGCGCCTTCGGCCAGCAAAGACGGATCCTTGATGATCACCTGGTTGTAGGTATTGCGGTTTCCGATCCACAGCTCATCCGGCCGCTCCTGGTCCCATGCGACCGAGCTCTCGCTGCCGTAAATCTCGATACTCAAGCGGTTCTTGCGCCCCGCCGACACCTGGCTGGCCGTGAAGGCGCCGCGCGTACGCTCGCCCATGCGAAAAACGACCGCGCCGAAATCCTCGGTGGCGATCGGCACCTCGTCGTAATCCGACGGGGCGTGATCCGACGGAGCTAGCGTCTTCCCCGCGAATGTTTCCACCGCGCCCTTGGGCCGTTTGCGCGTCTTGTGGAAGGTCTGTAGATCCGCGCACAGCCGCGTGATCCGCAGCCCTGTAATGTGCTCCGCCATATCGCACCAATGCGAGCCAATGTCCGCCAGCACGCGCGAGGGCCCGCCCTCTTCCGGCTCGATGCGCCAGTTCCAATCCGTGTCGAAGAGCAGCCAATCCTGCGAGTACGTCCCCTGCGCCACCAGGATCTCGCCCAGATCGCCGGCTTCGCGCATGCGCCGCATCTGCTGCACCATCGGGTAGTAGCGCAGGTTGTGGCAGGTGCAGTTGCGCACCTTCTTCTGATGCGCCAGCTTCACCAGCGCCGTGCCTTCTTCGCTCGATACCGCCAGAGGCTTCTCGCACAGCACGTGCTTGCCGGCTTCGAGCGCAGCCTTGGCCATCGGGAAATGCGCCGCGTTGGGCGTGCAGATGTGCACCGCCCGCAGCGAGGGATCCTGCAGCACCATGCGTATCCCCGCCTCGTCCCGCCCGCCGATGTTGAACACCTCGATGTTGCCCAGCCGTCTCAGGGCTTCTGAATGCACGCGCCCCATGAAACCGCTGCCGATTACCGCCGCTCGCATGGCCATAGGCGCTTACACCCACCATGCCGCGGAAGGCATTTCCCGCAGCACAATCTGGTTCAAGAAAGACGCCGCGCGGCTCAATCCCTCTTCGGCCGAGAGCAGGCTGTCTTCATGCTCGATCGAGAGCACGGAATCGTAGTCGAACATGCGCAGCGTGGAGACGAACTCGCGCCACCATCCCTCGGCATGGCCGTAGCCGCAGGTCCGGAAAATCCACGCGCGATTTTTCTCATCCGTGTACGGCTTGGTGTCCAGCACTCCGGTCAGCGGCAGATTCCGCTCGTAAATCTGCGTGTCCTTGGCATGCACATGGAAAATGGCGTCGCCCAATACGCGAATCGCGGCAATGGGATCGATGCCCTGCCAGAACATGTGGCTGGGGTCGTAGTTACACCCCAGCGATTTACCGGCAATCGACCGCAGCCGCAGCAGCGTCTCCGGGCTGTACACCACGAATCCCGGATGCATCTCGATGGCGATCTTCACGCCATGATCGGCGGCGAACTTCGCCTGCCGGGTCCAATACGGCTCAACCACTTTCTCCCATTGCCACTTCAGCACGTCCAGGTAATCCGGCGGCCACGGGCAGGTCACCCAGTTGGGGTGCTTCGCATGCGGAGAATCGCCCGGACATCCCGAAAAATCCACCATCACGCTGACGCCCAGCTTTTCCGCTAGCCGGATGGTCTTGCGGCTGGTCTCCTGATGCTCTTTCGCAATCGCCCGATTGGGATGCAGAGGATTGCCGTGGCAGCTCAGCGCGCTGATGGAGAATCCGTGCTCGGCTAGAGTGTCCTTGAAGGTGTTGAGCGCCGCGCGATCGCTCAGCATCGACAGGTTGCAGTGCGCGTCTCCGGGATAGTTGCCGGTGCCCAGCTCCACCGTCGAGATGCCATGCGCGGCCAGCTTCTTCAAAACGTCGCTGAGCGGGAATTGAGACAGCAGCGGGGTGAATACGCCGACCTTCATTTAAACTCCGTCATGTTACTTAAACTCCACGATAATGGCGCGCTGGCTGCCCTTGGCCAGCATCTCGGTATGAATGCGGTTGCGCGTATTGAACTTGACGGTGCCGAACTTATAGTCGTTCACCGTGACCTGGCCGGTAGCCGTGGTCGATTTGAGCGACCCGTCCTTCAAATACGTCACCACCACGTCTTTATCGTGGAAGTGCATCGGCGTGGCTTCTCCCGGCGTCCACGTGTAATCCCACACAATCACCTTCGCCGTCTCGAACAGCTTCTTCGATCCAGGACGCGGAAATGCGTTGGGATAGCCGGATTTGTTGGCGAGCGGGTCAGGGGCGTGATCCTTGATCTCGATCACGATGGTCCGCCCTTGCGCCGCCGGCGTCGAGCCCGCTTTGCCCAGCTTGGCTGTGGCGTCGCCCAGCGAAATGGCCACGTAGTCGTGGGCCGCGGGCTTGGGATCAGACGTGTCCCAGACGGTGGCGCGGTCGTTATCGATGATGGGGGAGCCGGAAATCCGGGAGGCGGACGGGGCGGCGCCTTGAAACAACATTCCGGCCAGATACACTGCAGCGCTTAAGCTGATCATGTCTGGACCATTGTACAATCGCCGCCGCGCCGTGTCGCTGCGATTTCCTCCAAGAAACGGCTCACCGCTCCGGGTCGCTTACACGGACCACCCGCCCGGACGCAACAGTCCGGATCTGCCGGACGAGCTCTTCCAGCAACCTTTCGTAGGAGAGCATTTGGTTATTAACCGTCTCGACTACAATGATCCCAAACGAAAGTTGCTCCAAATTGTGCTCAAACTCGAAGCCTTTATCAATCGTCAAGAAGACATCGAAGCGGGCCTGGATTTGTGGGATCAGGATGTGGTCCCGTTGCCCAGCCCATCCTAAATCTCTGACGGTTTCGACGGCATCATCTGGAAGCGCCGCTCGAAGACGAAATGCAAGCCTGGGATTAATACACTCGTCAATCAGGATTCGGCGCATTCGGCCGCTAGGTCCTGCACCAATTCAAGGTAACGTTCGACCTGTTGCCGACTGACGGTAGGGCATCCCGCCAGAAACTGTTCTACCGTGTAACCACTTTTGAGATCCTCGAGCAGAAGGCGGACGGGCACACGAGTCCCCCGGAAACACGGGGTCCCGTGCATCAGATCCGGGTCAGTCGACACGATTTCGGTCATACGGTGCTTCGTGCCTGCGCTCATTCCACTTCCACGATACGATACACCTCACACAGTCGCAAGAGCGGCGGGGGCGCCTTCGATGAAACGAGAAAGCAGCCCCTCAGTGTCGGGATGAATGTGCGTCGCGTCCCTCCTCAGTACGGGTTCACAATACGTCCGTTCTGCGATCAGTAACGAAGAATCGCTTCCAGGTCCGATGGCTGCTTCAGACGCACAGTGAAGAAGAACGTGCTGCCTGCGCCGGGCTCACTTTCGACCCACAGCTTGCCGCCCATCAGAGCCACCAGCCGCTGGCAGATCGACAGGCCGAGCCCCGTTCCTCCATAGCGCCGCGTGGTCGAGCCGTCGGCCTGCCGGAAGGCTTCAAAGATCACCTCGCGCTGCGCCGCGGACATCCCGATGCCGGTATCGGCAACCGCGAATCGGAGCACGGCCTCCTCTTGGTCGATGCGGTCGACGTCTGCGCGCACCTGAACCGAGCCGTGCTCAGTGAACTTGATGGCGTTGTTCACAAGGTTCGAGATCACCTGGCGAAGGCGCGTAGGATCGCCCAGCAGCACCAACGGCATTCCCGGCGCGACATCGTAACCCAGATCGAGGCGCTTGTTGTGGGCCACGACAGCTAACACGCTCACCGCCTCGCGGACCGTCTCGGCCACCGACACCGGCGTCTGTTCCAGTTCCATCCGGCCCGCCTCGATCTTGGAGAAATCGAGGATGTCGTTCAGGATCACCAGCAGCGTGCCCGCCGAAAGACGCGCTGTCTCCAGGTAGTCCCGCACCTCCGGCGTCAGGTCCATTTCGAGCGCGACCTCCAGCATCCCCAGGATGCCGTTCATGGGCGTGCGGATCTCGTGGCTCATGTTGGCCAGGAATTCGCTTTTGGCGCGGCTGGCTGCCTCGGCGGCCTCCTTGGCCTTCAACAATTCGGCTGCCGCGCGCTTGTGATTGGTGATATCGGAGTAAATCGCGGAGACGCCGCACAGCCGGCCAGCGTCGTCCTTGATCGGCGAAAGGATCACCGAAACATCTACGGCAGTCCCGTCCTTCCGCACGCGCGTGGATTCGAAACGCTCGATGTGCTCCTCGTGCTGGATTCGGACCAGGCTCCGGAGGTAATCCTGACTCCGGTCTTCCGGAAACAGCAGGCTGATGTGCTTGCCGATCGTCTCCCCGGCGGTATAGCCCCACAACCGTTCGGCGCCGCCATTCCAGCTCAGGATATTGCCTCTGAGATCGGTGCCGATGATGCTGTCGTCGGAAGATTCAACGATGGAAGCCAGGAACGCGCGGGTTTGCTCGTCCGTGGCCAGGGGCCGCAGCCGCTCCCCGGCCCCGGTGACGAGGCTGGACAGGAAGACATCGTTCGGCATAGGCTCCTTGTTCGGGGCTCCTGTTCCGTTATCGGTAGTATGGAGCTCTTCGATCAGGCTTTAGCCCAAGAAACCTAAGGACAAACCCGCGTAGGCCTTTCGGGGGTCCTTGCTCGGCCCGTCCGGCGTCGTGGGGGGCACCAGACTAAGGATGGTGCTGCTTTGGCGCAGTGAAGATTTGCTTCAACGACTTCGGCACCCTGTGGTCCTCCAGTTGAAAACCGAGTAACGTCTCTCCCACCAGCAGGATCGCCGCGAACGGCCCGATCGGAACCGAAAAATGGTAGGCCAGCCCCACCACCAGAAGAAACACGGCCACCGAAAACAGGAAATAGCGCTTGAGCGTCATAGCAAGCTCCTCGCCCGAACTTCGTGCACTTCCCCGGCCAAGCCCGCCGCGTTCCCTTATCAGCGGTTTACCATAGACTTACCCCGGACGGTGCGCGTCTTGGCGCAGTCCGATTTGAGACAAGGCCCGTGCCGGATTGGGCGCGAAGCTCGGCGAAGTCTGGTGAGAAAACTGCAGGGGTGAGCCTCGACGGTCCCGCGACCTGGGACCGGTCGAAAGGAAGCACCTATGTATCGCAAGAATGGATTTGTGTCTCTCCTGCTCGCGTCCGCCGTATGCGCCGGTACCGCCTGCGCTCAGGAAATTTATAAGTCCGAGGTCTCGGTCCAATACTTTGGAGCCTTCACCTCCGGCACCTGGTACGGGGGCGTTCAGCAAACCGCCACCGATTCCGGCGGCGTGCTCGCCAACTACCGCTTCTTCTTCAATCCTTTCAATGGTGTAGAGTTCAACTACGGATGGGCGCCCGGCACCCAGAACTTCCTCTACTTCCAAGGTCCGGCGGGCGTGCGGGCGGATACTGACGAGGTCACTGCGGCCTACGTCTTCCGCTACCCCGGCCATCGCGTGAAGCCCTTCGGCCTGGTAGGCGGCGGAGCGTTGGTCTTCGATCCCATCAACCCGGTAGGCCCGGAGACGGTGCAAGCCCGGGGAGCTTTTGTCTACGGCGCAGGTTTGGATGTCGATTTTACAGATCGCGTCTTCTTGCGAGCTGAATATCACGGCCTGGTCTATGACAGTCCGGACTTCAACACCTTCTTCCTCGGTCCGGACCGGACGACGCATCGCGCCGAACCTTCCATCGGCTTCGGCTTCCGATTCTAGACGGAGTCCCGAATCCGGGTAAAAAATGCCCGGCAATGTGCGTTTCCGCGCATCAGGGGCCGGGTGAACCGCAGAAACAAAGAACAATCTCGCTTAGAATCAGCGAGTTGGCTCGCTCTAATCTTTGGCGCGCGAAGTGCCGTTTATGGCACTGGGACTTCGCAAGACCATGGCCATCAAACGGTTGATTCTCCTCGGCGCGCTGGCGCTGTTGCTGAGCGGGTGCATAAAGCGTTATAGTGTGGTTGAGCCTCCGCCGCCCCCGGGCAGCAGCGCTCTGGTGCCCACTCGATAAACCGAGGCTGGGTTTTTATCCCCAGCGCAACCTTGCTCATCTTGTCGCATCTAACAGTGTAGGAAGGCGCTTCCCTGAGAGTGGGAGTATGCGGGCAGCGCCGGCTTAGAAGAGCGGGGATATGGAAAAATTCAACGAAAACCTAATGACAGAACCATCCGGCTCGCTCGGTCTCATGACGCTTGAACAGGGAGAGGAGCAATCAACGGAAAACGAAGTGCTTCTTGACGCCGAGATCGAGGCCGGTGAGGAAGCCGAAGCGGCGGAACCAGAATCGCCGTATACCGATGACTTTGTACGCGTTTACCTTCGCGAGATGGGCGCGGTCCGGCTGCTGACACGGGAGGGCGAAATCGACCTTGCCCGGCGCATGGAACGCGGGAAGCTCCGCGTGCGCAAGATGCTTTCGCGTGTTCCGCTGGTCCAGCGCATGGTGCTGGCGCTGTGCGAAGAAGTTCGCCGGGGCGAGACCAAGCTGGATCACCTGATCGAGGGCTTGGGCGCCGACGAAGAGACCAAAGGGCGGGCTCTGGCTGAGGCGAAGCAAGCGCTTCTGAAAGTGACCAAAGCCAACCGGGATCTCACCGGCCTCGAGCAGAAGCTCGAAGCGGTGCCCCAGCGCTATTCGAACGTTCGCGCCAAGATGGCGGGAAAGGTGGTCCGTTCCAGAGTCCGCTTCTCCCAGGCCATTCGCGAAGTTCCGTTTGCGCCGACCCAGTGGAACGCCTTCGCCGACGCTTTCAAGGCGCACGCCAGCGGCTCCAGGAGCGCCGACCTGCGTCATTGCATGCGCGTCATCGAACTGGGCGAGCGGCAATTGGGCGAGGCCAAGCGGGCCCTGGTGGAAGCCAACCTTCGCCTGGTGGTTTCCGTCGCCAAGAAGCACATCAACCGCGGCTTGCACCTACTGGATCTGATCCAGGAGGGCAACATCGGCTTGATGCGCGCCGCCGACAAATTCAATTACCGGCTGGGCTACAAATTTTCGACCTACGCCACCTGGTGGATTCGCCAATCCATCACGCGCGCCATCGACGACCAGTCGCGCACCATCCGCATCCCGGTCCACATGAACGGGAGCCTGACCAAGTTCATCCGCGCTTCACGCGAACTGGAACGCGAGTTGGGCCACGCGCCCAGCAACCAGGAAATCGCGCATCGGCTGGAAACCACCGAACAGAAGGTGGAGGAGTTGAAGGCGATCTCGCGTGAGCCGGTTTCCCTGGACCTGCCGGTCGGGCGCGACGGCGAATCCGCCCTGCGCGACCTGATTGAAGATCGCTGGGTGCGGCCGCTGACCGACACCATGTTCGAGGCGAATGTGCGCGAAGAAACCGCAGAGGTGCTGCGCTCACTCTCGCCCAACGAAGAGAAGATCGTCCGCATGCGCTTCGGCATCGGCTACGATCACGAACACACGCTCGGGGAGATTGCCGCTGAGTTCAATCTCAGCCGGGAGCGGGTTCGCCAGATCGAAGCCGCGGCCTTGCGCCGCCTGCGCAATCCGGAATGCTCGCGGCGGTTGCATCCGCTTCTGAGTGTTCAGTAGGCGTCTCGTGGCAAAAGCCGCTTCTTCCAGTCGCGGCTCGGTAAGGCGTTGAGCTACTGAGCCGCGCGCGCAGCAAGCGGGTGCTAGCGTCCTTCGGACGCTTCGCGCATTTGCTCGGTGTGACGCCTTCCATGACCTGCGATCAGGAGTAGAGCCTCGACGCCATTCAATGGCCCGAGCGTGGCATGGACGGCGCTGCGCGAAAGCAGGTTCCGGCCCTGCTCCGATGCGAATCGAAGCGTCTCGTTGCGGGCGGTGTTGAATTCCTCGAGAGCTTCAGAAATGCTCCCGTATTTCCCGCTGGGAAGAACCGCCTCGGGCGCGACCCTGCGGTTGGTTCGATCCACCACCCGTTGCTTGAGCGCGGCTTCCTTGGCCGCATCCCGCTCCACGGGAGCCGTAACTTCCGACGCTTTGACCATGCCGAGAAAACGGCGCTCGACGAAGTTCACATGCTCGACGCACTCCAGCACCGACCACCGGCCGGGGCCGGGTTTGGTCCGAGCTTGCTCCTCCGTCAAAACGCTGACCACGGCGATCAACTCCGCGCGGCCGCTCTCCAGTTGCGCGGCTACATCTTTTAGTTCGTGAGATCCCATACGGTTGAAGTCTACCAGAGCTCTACTCGCCCACCGCGAATGCCAACAGCACATTCCCGGCGATCCCGCCGTTACGCGCGTAGCCGGAGTTGAGGAACAGCATCCCGCCCACCACCACGGGACCCGCTCCATCGAGAGAACCGCCCTTGGCCGGCACTCCGTTGACCGCCTGATACCCGCGTACTGTGTCGAAGTCCCAAAGGACGCGGCCGTCCTCGGTGTTGAAAGCTCGCAGGTGGCCATCGACCGAGCCCGAAAATACCGCGCCTGGAATCGCGGTCACGGCCTGGGGCTGCGCCGGGCTGCAAGGGGATCTCGATCCGCATGGGGCGGCCGCGGCGTACCATGCCTTCTCACCGCTGGCGATCTTCAGAGCCGTGAGGCCGCCGCCTTGCGAGGGGTCCGGCGGTAAGCCTACCTGAATCGCCTGGCCGGCGGTGCCGCGCCGCACCAGATCGGAGACCGCGGCATAAACCTTCTGCCCGTCGCTGGCCATGCCCCACTGCACTCCGCCGTTGGTGCCGCCCTTACCCACGCGAGTCTGCCATAGGATCTCGCCCTTGCGGCTGGGATCGAGCGCGTACACCACCCCCGACTTCTGTCCAGCCAACAGCACGTCGCGTCCGCCGGGCAGTTTTTCCAGCAATACCGATGCGCCGAAGTCGTAGTCCGGGCCGGGGCAACTCGACGCACTGCAGGCTCCGCTGAAGATGTCGCCCGGCGTCATTTGCTTCGACCATACGATGCGTCCGCTCTTGAGGTCGAGAGCCAGGATCGCGTCGCTGGTATCGGTCGGTGGCGAAGAGAAATTGTCTCCGGTTGCGATGTAGAGCAGACCGCGCGCGGCATCGAGCGTCGGGGATGCCCAAACGCCCGCGCCCGACGGTCCCCACGTGCCGACGCCGGTAGCGGATTTTCCGCGCTGCATCGGCGGCTCGCGAATCGTGTACGTCTTCCAAACCTGCGACCCGTCTTTCGCTCGCAGAGCTGTGACGCTTCCGCGGAACGTGCAGCACGGGTAAGCGGGATTGCTGGAACGCGTTTCCTCCCAGGACGAAGCCCCGACGAATGCGATTCCGTTGTACACGGCCGCGGTGGCAGTGAGGCGCACAGATTCATGCGGCTCGATTTTCTTCTTCCACAACTCACGCCCGGTTTCCGCTTCGATTCCGTAGGTCCAGCCGGTAAGGTCGGTGAAGATCAGGGCGTGCGTCGTGCCGAGGTCCGCGATTGCCGGGCCGGATCGCACCGGGCCGCTCGCCTGATAGAGCCAGCGAACGCAGCCCGTCTCGGTGCTCAACGCCTGCACTGCGCCTCCAGCGCTGCCCACGAACAGCGTATTGCCCAAAACCGTGGGCGCGCCGAATGCACTCACGTCGCCGTCATAGCCGTAAGCCCATTTCAGTTTCAGCTTGCCCACCTGGTTCAAGGAGATGCCTGCGGCGGCGGCATACCGGGTATTCGAACCATTCGGTCCCCAGCCGAGCCACGCGGCAGTGGGCGAAGTTCCCATTTTCACTGTGCGATCGGAGCAGAAGGCCTGAGCGGGCAAGGGCGCATCCGGACGATCGACGCCCAGGAACCGGGCCACGGCTTCGCGGTCTTCGCGCGTGAGCGCGGCCGACAAGTTGACCATCACGCCGAAGTCCAGCGTCCGCAGAATGCGCTGTACGGAGAGTCGTTTCAAGGCCTGGCGCGGAGGCGTGCCTTCGCGCCCGGAGTCATGGCAGGACGCGCAGTTCTTCTGAAACACCGCGTTGCCGTCTGCCGCCGCAACCGGTGACACAGCCACCGCCGGCAGCAAGGCGAGAAACAGCAGAGAAGATCGGATTGACATCGCCGCTAATTCTATCTCACCTGAGCGGAATGTCTCGCACAGTTTATTGCAACGGAGCTGGACATATGAGAAATTAGGGATCGCTATGAAACGGAACCTCGACGTAGTGGCCTCCGCGGCGGCATTGTGCGTTGCGCTTGGGCTGGGATGGGTGAGCGTGGGCCATGCACAGGCGCCTCCGGCGCAGGGTCAGGGCCAAGCCAAAGCAAAAGGGGGGGCGGGCCCCCTCGGCATGGAAAATGGCCTGACCTACTTCCAGACCCGCTGCATGAGCTGCCATAAGGAGAATGACTCCTCCAAAGCTCCCAGCGCCCGCCGCATCCGGCAGATGACTCCGGAGCAGATCTACGCCGTGGTCTCCAAGCCTACTCGTCCCGAGCACGATCAGGGCTTGACCGATCCGCAAAAGCGCCGCATGGCCGAATTCATGGGCGGCTATCGCCAGATCGGCAGCGTGGAGGCGGGCAATCCAAAAACTTTCCCCAACGCCTGTCCCGCCAATCCGCCGATGAGCGATCCCTACGCCGGCGCGCATTGGAGCGGCTGGGGCGCGGACATCGAAAATACCCGCTACCAGCGCGCTGAGGACGCGGGCCTGGTCAAGTCCGACGTTCCCAAGCTGAAGTTGAAATGGGTTTTCGGATTTCCGCTCGGCATCAGCGCCTATAGCCAGCCTGCTGTGGCATCCGGCCGCGTCTTTGTCGGCACCGATACCGGCTGGGTGTATTCTCTGGACGCCAAAACGGGCTGCGTTTACTGGGGCTACGAAACCGGCGTGACCGTGCGCCCGGCTCTCAGCATTGGTCCCGTCATCGGCCAGGGCAACACCAAGTACGCGGTCTTCTTCGGCGACGCCAAAGCCAATGTTTACGCGGTAGACGCGCAGAACGGCAAGCTGCTGTGGAAGCGCAAGGTGGAGGATTTTTTCCTGGCTCGCATCACCGCCGCTCCCAAGCTGTACAACGGACGGCTGTACGTGCCGGTGTCGTCATCGGAGGAGTGGCAGAGCGGCAATCAGGACTACGAATGCTGCACCTCGCGCGGAAGCGTGGTCGCCCTGGACGTCAACAGTGGCGAGCAGATCTGGAAAACCTACACGATGGACACGCCCAAGCCGACGCAGAAGAATGATAACGGCGTGCAATTATACGGGCCCGCGGGAGGCTCCGTCTGGAACTCGCCCACCATCGATCCCGTGCGGCACGCCATCTACTTCGGCACCGGCGACACGCAAACCGAACCTGCGCAGCCTTTGGGCGACTCCATTGTCGCCGTGGATATGGATTCCGGCAAGGTCCTGTGGCATTATCAGGCGCAGGCCAACGACGCGTTCATGGGAGGATGCCAGGGACCCAACAAGAGCAAAGCCTGCCCGCAGCAGATGGGACCAGACGCCGACATTGGGAATTCGCCGATCCTGAGGACCATGGAGGACGGCCGGCGCGTGCTGATCGCGGGAACCAAGGGCGGCGAGGTGTTCGCGCTCGATCCGGATGACAACGGCAAGCTGCTGTGGCGCGTTTCTTCGAATCCCGGGGGCGGTGGGCGCGGCGGAATCGTCTGGGGCGGCACGGCGGATCAGGAAAAGGTCTACTACGGCCTGGGCAGCGGCGGAATGTCCGCGCTGAAACTGGCGAACGGGGAACGCGCGTGGTTCGCGCCGGTCAACGCCCAAGGCACCCGAGCCAACAATAACGCCGCCGCAACCATGATTCCCGGAGTGGTCTTCGTGGCCGGCAGCGACGGCAAGGTGCACGCTCTTTCCAGCACCGACGGAACCTCGCTCTGGGAATTCGACACCAACAAGAGCTTCGACACGGTCAACAAAGTCGCCGATGCGCACGGCGGGGCGATTTCATCGGTCGGCCCGGTGTTCGCCGGCGGGATGATGTACATCGGCTCGGGCTACGGCGTGGGCGGCGGACCGTTCGGCAATGTGTTGCTGGCCTTCGGAGTCGAGTAATAATGGATTAAGAGATGACGCGCGCGGCCCAAATCGAAAAGCATCTTCCCGCAACGCTCACCGCCCCGGGGTTGAGCGAAGCCGAGTTCCTTGCGCTGGCAGAGGAATTTCCCGACGCCTTTCTGGAGTACACAGCGGATGGAACTGTATTAATCATGCCCCCGACAGATCCGGATACCGGGAGGCGCGTGCATCGGGTGGGCCTGGATCTGGGGAACTGGGCCCTGGCAAACGGACGCGGGTATGTTGTTGGACCCGACACGGGTTTCTTCTTTCCAGACGGCTCTCGGAGGTCGCCGGATGCGGCCTGGTATAGCGCGGAGCGATGGGATCGCGCCCAGCAACCTGGCACGCGGTTCCCGGTATTCGCTCCCGAATTCGTGATCGAGGTCCGTTCACCCGAGCAGCGCCGCCGGCCATTGAGAGAAAAGATGACGGAGTACATCGCCAATGGCGTTGAGCTCGCCTGGCTGATCGATCCCATGGAACATTCGGTCGAGATCTATCGCCCCAATCGCGAGCCCGAGCTGCTCGACCATCCGCCGTTCGTCTCCGGCGAGGGCCCGGTAGAGGGCTTCGTCCTGAATCTCGACGGAATCCTGTAATTCGCCTTCTCAGTCCTTCTCGTCTTCCCAGGGGCTCACCGGCCGGCCGGTGACCTGCGCTAGGCTCACCGGCTTACGCTCGAACGCCGCGCCGAAGTTCTTGTCGATCTCGTCGCGGTAACTCATCAGCGGGCCGGGATACCCGATAAGCTGCCATCCGATCATGTTCGCGTTGCCGCCGTGCATGGGATCGCTGAACATTCCTTCGATGGTATGTTGCCGCAGCAGGCGGAAGAAATTCGAGGTCTGGATGGCACGCAGTTTCTGATCCTGCTCGGCCGGCTTCAGGGCGACGAAATCGCCCAAGCCCCGAATGGCGGCACGATAGACTTCCGCCGGCGTTTCCTTCCCCTGATACCCATGTTCCGGACCCGATTCGACAAACGGCGCTCTGGTGTAGCGATACTTGTCGCGTCCATACGGCCCGGCGAGCTGACGGTCGATGTAAATCACCACGCCGGCTTCGGTGGCGCCCGGTCCGGAGGCGTCGCTGGGAAAAATGCGCTCCGCGGCAGCCTGAACCACTTTTGCCTCGGCCGCGGTGAAGAATCGCAGCGGAACCTTTATTTCTCCCGTCGCCTGCGCGGGCAGGCGGCTTACCTCGCCGGCCAGCGTATACAGCAGCACGCCCCCCAGGCTCTGCGCCGGCAGAATCAGAAACTCGCGTCGCTTCATGCTAAAGCCCCCGGTTTCTTCACGTAGCGCTCCACCAGCGCATCGGCGGCGCGCAAAGTGGTAGCCAGAATCGTCAGCGTCGGATTGCCGGAGCCATTCTGCGGAAACGCCGACCCTCCCGCGACCCACAAATTCGACACCTGCCAATGCTGCAGCCACGGATTGACCACGCTATGTTCCGGCGAGGCTCCCATGCAAGCGCCGCCATTGACGTGCGTGCTCTGATATTGCGTCACGTTGTACCGTTCCAGTTGACGCGAGTTGGGCGGCGCGGCTTTGGCGTTCATCGCCTTGGCGATTTTGGCGTGAATGCCGGTCAGCATCGCGCCTTGAGCGCGCTCATGGTCGGTCCAGTCGAGGGTCATGCGCGGCAGAGGATCGCCATAGTTGTCGGTGTAAGTGGGATCGAGATCCAGGAAGTTCTGGCGGTAAGCCATGTGCTCGGCTTCGGTAGAAAAGGAGATCGCACGATCATGCCAGGCCAACGCGGCTTTCTTGAACGCCGATCCCCAATCGAGCTCGCTTTCGCCGGGAGGAAGCTGCCCGAACGACGCGATGGGACCCTCGCCGGTGCTCATGAGCCGGACGTTGCCTCCGCGCATCACACCGGGAAAAGCGTCGAGTCCCTCCTTGCCATCGAAATCGCTGATGCCGGTTCCCAATCCGCCCGCGCCCATGAACGAGTTCAGAGGCTTGTCCAAGAACATGCGCGTAGACTGCGATACCTGGTGCGTGAGATTCTTACCCGTCGTTCCCTTCCCCGTCGCCGGATCATACGGCTCGCCCACTTTCGACAGCAGCAGCAGCCGCGAATTGTTCAGAGTCCACGAAGCCAGAATCACGATCGAGGCCGGCTGATGCATTTCCGCGCCGGTGGAATCGATATAGGTCAGCCCTTCGGCCTTGCCGTCGCGATGCATCACGCGCCGCACGGAGCATCCGGTGCGCAGCGTGAAATTTTTCCGCTTCTGCAGAATCGGCATCAACAGATTGGTGGGCTGCGCTTTGGCTCCGATCATGCATCCGTAGCGGACGCAGTAGCCGCAATAGGCGCAGCCGGAGCGCGCGACGCCGTCGGGATTGGTGTAATTGCGGCTCAGCGTGGCGGTCGGAACCGGATAGGGATGGTAGCCCAGATCGCGCGCGGCCTTCTCGAACAGCGTGGTCGCGTAGGTGCGTTTGTGCGGCGGATTGGGATAGTCGTGCGAACGCGGCCCCTCGAAAACATTTCCTCCGTCGACCTTCCTGCCTTGCAGGTTGCCGGCCTTCCCGCCCACGCCGATCATCTGCTCCGCGCGATAGTAATAGGGCTCGATCTCATCGTAGCTGAAGCCCCAATCCTGCACCAGGACATTTTCCGGAACTCGCGATCCATACTTCTCGCGCAAATGCGAGGCCAGCCGAAACTGTTCGGGATAAAAACGATACGAGATTCCGGCCCAATGCTCCCCTGCCCCACCGACGCCCGTGCCCGGCTGAAACGACCCATACTGTCGAATGGGCACTGCGTTGTCACGCAGGGAGTGGCGATGCGTTGCCGTCTCCTGCGACAGATTCTGCATCATCCGGAACCGCACGGAGTAGTCGAGCTCATCCATATCAGTTGCGTAGTCGGCGAGCTTGCGCGGTTGTCCCCGCTCCAGCACCACCACCGAGAGCGAAGTGCGCGTGGCGATCTCCTTGGCCAGCGTGAGGCCGACAAAACCCCCGCCGGAGATCACCACATCGACGGGCTTCAACTGCTGCATGATCACGCAGTATACATGAGAGTCGGAGACTGGCGTGAAGGTGTACAATGCCCAATCAGGAACATGAAAATGAGCCACCGAGCACTCTTTGCCCTGGCTGCTGCCCTTCTGATAAGCGACGGCGCGAATTCGCTGTTTGGACAAGCGGCCGGGCGAGGTCCCGCAGCGACGGCCGCCGCTCCGCAACCCGGGCCGATTCCGCGCCTTCCCAGCGGCAAGCCCGATTTTCAGGGCATTTGGGATGCAGCGACCTACGCCCCCTCCGACGATGTCGAAGACCACCCGGTCGACCGCTTTCAGATTCGGGCCGGCCAGAGCATCATCATCGATCCTCCCGGCGGGAAGATTCCGTATCAGGATTGGGCACGCGCAAAAAAGGATGAACTCTTCGCGCATCACATGTTCGAGGACCCAGAGGCGCATTGTACTCTCAGCGGCGTTCCACGCCAGATGTACGTTCCGTTCGGGTTCCAGATCTTCCAGCCCGAAGGCAACGTTGTCATCTTCTTTGAGGCGTTCCACGCCTACCGAATCATCTCGATGGATGGGCATCCGCATGCGCCCGAGCCTATCAAAATGTTCGAGGGCGATTCACGCGGCCACTGGGAGGGCGACACTCTGGTGGTCGACGTGACTAATCAGAACGACAAGACCTGGTTCGACATGGCCGGCAACTTCCACAGCGACCAGATCCACGTGGTGGAGCGCTACCACATGATCAACGCGGATGTGCTGCGTTACGAGGCCACCATCACCGATCCCAAAACCTACACCCGGCCCTGGACCGTCGGCTTCAACATCAATCGCAACAAGCGCCCCGGCTATGAGCTGATGGAGTTCGCCTGCGTCGAAGGCGAAAAAGACCTGGAGCACTATACCGCCGGTGAAGGTAAGAAATAACATGACGCCGAGGCGGCTGCTCGGGATCGCGCTTTTTCTGGCTGCGCAGGGCGCCCTGAATGCCGCGACGGTGTATGAAGGCGCTCGCTTAATTGTTCCGGGGAACACCGTCACCGTGATCGAAAATTCGGCGTTCGTGGTCGACAACGATCACTTCACCGCGGTCGGGCGCAAGGGGCAGGTTCGAGCCCCTGCGGGCGCGACCCATGTGGACTTGACCGGCAAGACCGTGATCCCGGCTCTGCTGGATGCGCATACGCACCTGGGCTGGACCATCGTCAGCAGCGGACGCATCGATAAGGACACCTATTCGAAAGAGAACCTGATCGACCATTTGAAGCGCCTAGCGTATTACGGCGTCGGGGCGAGCTTCAATATGGGCGTCGATCCGGGCGACAGCATTTACCAAGTTCGAGCCGATCCGGTTCCAGGCGCGGCGCTGATTCGGACTGCGGGGCGAGGCATGGCGCTGCCGAACGCGGGTCCGGACCGGGCGTATTGGAAGCCGGTGGTGTACGGGATCTCGGCCGAGGCCGAAGCCAGAGCGGCGGTCCAGGAACTGGCCGCGAAAAAAGTGGACGTGGTCAAGATCTGGGTGGACGATCGCAACGGGACGGTGCCGAAGCTGCCGCCGGCGCTGTATCGAGTGGTGATCGATGAAGCGCACAAACACGGCCTTCGCGCGGTGGCGCACATCTACTACCTGGCTGACGCGAAGGATCTGCTCCGCTCCGGGATCGACGGCTTCATGCACCTGGTGCGCGACCGCGACGTCGATGACGAAATGATCCAGCTCCTGAAGCAGCATCCCAACGTCTTCGTGACTACCTGTCTTCCCGACAAAGGATCGAGCCCAGAGGATTTCGCGCTCATGGGCGAAACCATCCCCGCCCCGGAAGTGAAGCGTCTCCGCGACGCGCAGGCCGCGCAAACGCCGGAGGCAAAGAAGAAGGCTCGCGACTTTTTCGATCTGCAAGCTCGCAACCTGGCGAAGTTCAATGCGGCGGGAGTCAAGATCGCGCTGGGGACCGACTCCAGCATGACCGTCGGATGGGACGTGCATCAGGAGCTCGGCGATATGGTGCTGGCGGGTCTGACGCCGGCGCAAGCAATCACCGCGGCGACCAAGAATGCGGCCGAGTTCATGAAGCTGGATCAGCTCGGGACCATCGCTGCGGGGAAGAGCGCGGATTTCGTGGTGCTGGACGCCAACCCGCTCGACAACATCGCTAACACGCGGCGGATTTCGCGGGTGGTCATCCGCGGAACGGAGATCGACCGCTCCGCACTGAGCAAGATGTGGACGACTCAGTAACGCTTTACAATTTCCAGACGAACCCCGCGACCGCTTCCGAGATGTACTGCCCGGCATCGGAGCCGACGCCTGTTCCGAAATCGGGAGCCCGCAGGATGAAAGCGCGGTATTCCTGGCGGATCGAGAGGCGCGGCGTGATCGCAAGATCGAGTCCAGCGGAGTAGACGAACGCGGCTCGCGCTTGCGTGGAGGCAGGGGTCGGGGTGAGCGTTCCGGCGGTCAGCGGCTGGTAAACCAGCGCCCCTCCACCCGCCGAAAGAAACGGCGTCGCCGGGCCGACCGTGGTGTGCCAGACGTAGCTGGCGGTTGCCTCGTGGACATTGGAATGGACCGAGTTGGCGGTATCGACCCTCAAAAATTGCTGCGTATCGCGCGTATAACCGTAGTTCAGCTCCAGGCCGTGATGCGGGGTGAAGAACCAGCGTCCGTCGGCGAGCAAGCCCCAACTTGAGCTTGCGCCCTGATGCACCTGGTTGCCATCGGCAGCCGAGGGAAAGGAGCCGAAGTAGGCAGCGGAGACCTCGAATTGATCAGGCTGTTCGGACCCCGAAGTTGGGGCCGGTGCAGTCTGATCTTGCGCGTGAACCGCTGTGAGACTGAGCAGGAGGAAAGAGATGAGCTTGGTCATAAGGTCCTTGAGCGTCCGATCTAAGCCAACCGTCTGTTTGGACCCGCGGGCGCCTGCATATTAGAATCGAATCATCCGCATGAGCGTTACGCGCGCATTGCGCAGTACCACCTCGGCCCCTTCTGCTGGTCCGGCGGCCATCCGCAGCCTATTCCAGAAGGACGATCTGGAGGCTCGCAGTCTGGTGAGCGATCTGCACACGCCGCGCCCGCTGATTTACTGGACCGACTTGGCGCTCAGCGCGGGTATCGGCTACGGCGCGTTTGCCGTAGCGCTGCTGGCCAAGCCTTTTTCGGCGGTGATGCTGGCCGCTGCAATAGTCGCGATTTTTGCGCTGTACCGCGGCATCTGCTTCATCCACGAGATCACCCATCTGAAACAGAGCGCTCTGCGCGGGTTTGAAACCACCTGGAACCTGGTGTTCGGTGTGCCGATGCTGGTGCCTTCCTTTGTCTACACGGGCGTGCATCAGAGCCACCACAAGTTATCGACCTACGGCACCACCCAGGACCCCGAGTACCTGCCGTTTTCCGGCAAGCCGCTAATGATCACTCTGTTCAGCCTGGAGAGCCTGCTGATGCCGGTGCTGCTGGTGATCCGTTTTATCCTGCTTGCGCCGTTTGGGCTGCTGATCCCGCGGCTGCATCACTCGCTGGCCGAGCGAGCCTCGGCGCTGTGCCTGAACTCGCAATACCGGCGTGAAGTGACTCCGGCGCTGCTGCAGAAGATGACTCGCTGGGAGCTGGTGACGCTGGCCTTGTGGGGAACTCTGATCGCGCTGGCCCTGGAGCATGTCATGCCCTGGCGGTTTTTCGCGTTGTGGGCCGTGGTGACCGCGCTCGCCAGCTTCGTGAACACGGTTCGCACCCTGGGCGCGCATCGCTACGCGAGCGATGGTCAGCCGCTCGACCGGGAGGCCCAGTTGGGCGATTCCATCGACACGCCCGGAGCTTTCTGGACGGAACTGTGGGCTCCGGTCGGGCTGCGCTACCACGCGCTGCACCATTACTTCCCCGGCATTCCGTATCACAACCTCAGGCCAGCGTATCGCCGCTTGGTCCAGGCACTACCTGCGGAAGCGCGGTTCCCGCATTCGACCAGCTCAAGTTTACCGAGTTCGTTGAAAATTCTGTACCGGGGCATCCGCGGCGCCCTATCCTAAATCGTCACAACTTCTTTAATTCTAATCAGTTAGCCGCCACTGAACCCGGACCCTCGCGTGCTCCGTCCATGTTGGTAGGACGGCGATGCGAGCGAGCTGGCCAATTCGGGCTGCGATGTTGATTCTAAGCGGCATGATCGCACGAGCCGACATCACGCTGCTGCTCGAGGAACCCTACGGAACGTTCGGCGGAATGAACCCGACGGGCCATTCTGCGCTTTATTTGTCGCGAGTTTGCGCGGATACTCCGGTGTCACTGCGCCGCTGCCGTCCCGGCGAGCTCGGCGCGGTGATCAGCCGCTATCATCGCGTGGACGGATATGACTGGCTGGCGATCCCGCTGATTCCGTATCTCTACGCGGTGGAGCAAGCGGCTGACGTGCCGGTTTCCGCCAACGCGAGCTTGGTGGCCGAGCTGCGCGATGATTACCGGCGGACCCATTTGGAAGCCATCGTTCCGGATGCCGCCGACGGATCGACGCCGCCGGGCGATTGGACCCAACTGGTCGGTGAAGCCTATGACCGCACCCTCTACGCCTTCACGATTCAAACCACCGCGGCGCAGGACGACGCCCTGATCGCACGCCTGAACAGCCGGCCCAACCGCGTCCGGTTCCACCTGCTGTACGACAACTGCGCAGACTTCGTACGCAACATCATCGACTTTTACTACCCGCGCGCGGTGCATCGCAATTTCACCGCGGATGTAGGAATCATGACGCCCAAGCAGGCGGCCAAATCCCTGGTTCATTACGGGAACAAGCACCCCGGCCTGAGCTTTTCGACGTTCGTGATCGCGCAGGTGCCGGGGACCATACCTCGCAGCAGCGCGGTGCGCGGTGTGATCGAGGCACTGATCAAGTCGAAGCGATACGCGGTGCCGCTGACCGGCCTGGCGGTGCTGCATCCGGCGGTGGGCGGAGGTCTGGCGTATGCGCTGGTGGAGGGCTCGCACTTCGATCCTCGAAAGACGGCGGCCTCGGACGGAGCGCATCCGCTGAACGCAGAGGGACTCTATTTCGAGCTCAAATCGCCCGGCGGAGCAGCCTCGATTCGGGCGCTGCAATAGTTCGTCCGTAGCGACCCATTCTGCGCTCCAGGCGCGAGCGTTATAGAATATCCGCATGTTCAAGAGACTCTATGGAGCCGCAATTTGCCTCGCGTTGTTGTGCGGGAGCGCCATCGCGCAGGATACTCCGATCAATGCAAAGACCGTGATCGCCAATGCGCAAAAAGCTTTGGGCGATCTGAAATCCATCACTTATTCAGGATCGGCGAAGGATGTGGCGTTCCAGCAGTGCGGAGCCAATTCAGCCGACATGATGTGCAGGGGCACGCACGATCCCATGCGGCCGATCAATAACTACGTCCGGGTGATCGACCTTACGGCCCCGGCTTCGCGCGCGACGGGAGCCACCAATAACATCGGCGCGGGCGGATCAACCACGGTGACGCCGGGAACCTTTTTCCAGCAGATCACGCCGCGGCAGGCGGATGTCTCGCAACCCTGGGCCAACTCCCTGGAGTTTTACATCACGCCATGGGGTTTCCTGGAAGGCGCTGCGGCGAATCATGCCACCGCGAGCCGAGGCAAAACCTGGGGCAACGGTAAGAAGAGCTATGTCCTGACCTGGAGCCCGGCGGTCAAGGCGCCTTCCGGCAAGAGCTATGTCATCAACGGCTATGTCAACGAGAAGAACATCGTAGACCGGGTCGAGACCTGGCTCGGTGAAAACATCATGGGCGACATGCACATTCTCGCGACTTACACCGATTGGAAAGACTTCGGCGGCGTCATGGCTCCTTCGAAAATCGTGCAGACGCGCGGCGGCTGGCCATTTTTTGAAGTGAATGTGACCGGGGCGAAGGCGAATCCTCCCGATGTCGCGACGCTGGTTCCCGCGCCGGCTGGAGGCCGGGGTGGCGGGGGAGGTGGTGCGGCGCCGGCCGCTGCGCCCGCCATGACAGTCACTTCAGAAAAACTTGGCGACCAGCTCTATCGGCTGACCACCGGAGCCGGCAGCTACGATTCGGTGATCGTCGGGTTCAAGGACTACGTCATGATGCTGGAGGCCGGCCAATCGGAGGCTCGCGCTCTGGCCTACATCGCCGAAACCAAGAAGCTGATCCCGAACAAGCCGATCCGCTACGTCTTCAACACCCATCCTCATTCCGATCACACCGGAGGGCTGCCCACACTGGTGGCTGAAGGCGCAATCGTGATCACGCAAAAGAACAACGTGGAATTTCTGGACAAAGCGCTCAACACGCCCAGAACGCTGCTCAACGATACTCTGGCCAAGAATCCGAAGAAGGCGAAGATCGAAGCGGTTGAGGAGAAGAAGGTCTACTCCGACGGAACCCGCATCGTCGAGATGTACCACGTTGCTCCGGTTCCACATTCAAACGGGCTGCTGATCGCCTACATCCCCAAGGAGAAGATCCTGTTCCAGGGCGACTTCTCGGTGACTCCCGGGCAGCCGGCTAACGACCACGTGAAGGCTCTCGTCCCGATTCTTGAAAAGCTCAATCTGGACTTTGACCGGTATATCAACGTACACGCCTCCGACGCTCCACAGTACAAGGCGGATGTGTGGAAGGCGGTCGGGAAATAGGGAGGTGGTTCGCAGGAACGCCCCGGGGAGCCGCCGGTGGTAAGATCGTGTTGGAGCTTCCCTCCAAATTAGAAGTACCTCCTTGGCGGTTTCCCTCATGCACTACCTCGCGCGGGGACGATTTTCTGTCCCACTCTGCGCTCTTCTGATATCACTGCTCACCTCGCCCGCTGCACGGGCGGCTTCATCTGACGCGATCGTGATTGGCTTCCTGGGAGGATTTGTTGGCCATGCCAACGCGATTCATCCGGAGGTGCAGCTCGCCACGCGGCTGCGCGAGCAGTTCCCCGCCCTGCAGGTGAAGACGTTCGAGAACCATCACGGCAAGCAGGCATTGGCGGAGGTTGTGGGCCTGCTCGACGCCGACCACGACGGACAGCTCTCCTCGCAGGAGAAGAGCGCGGCGCGCATCGCCATTTACGGGCATAGCTGGGGCGCGTCGCAAACCGTCACGCTGGCGCGGTCGCTCGCACAGCTCCAGATCCCGGTGCAGTTGACGGTGCAAGTGGACAGCGTGGAGAAACGGGGCCAGGACGACGCCTCGATTCCGGCGAATGTGAGCGAGGCGGTTAACTTCTTCCAGCTCGACGGACTCCTGCATGGGCGTTCCAAGATTCATGCGGCTGATGCCTCGCGCACGCGGATCCTGGGGAATTTTCAGTCGGATTACCGGAAACATCCAGTGAGCCTGGCAGGGTTCCCGTGGTTCGCGCGGCTGTTCATGAAGCCGCATATCGAGATCGAATCCGACCTGGCGGTCTGGGGGCGGGTGGAATCGCTGATCTGTTCGGAGCTGGTGCTTCCGCCGCCGCCATCGCGCTAAGCGTCCATCAGCGAGGAACGCGCAGCAGGATGGGGTCGGGCTCTCCGGATTTCCGGGCCCCATTCAGGACCGTTCGCATGTCGCGACCGGAGGCAAGCACCAGCCGGTTATCACGCGATATCGCCACCCAGGAACCGGAAGGGATGTTTCGCAGCAGAACCAGCACCACGGAAAAGTCACTGGCGACGATCGTCTCCATAGATCCTCTACTCAAGAGATGCGGGAAAGCCCGCAGTAGTTCACAGATTTCGCCGAAGATTTGATGGCAGATTTGGCACTTCAGGTGCATCGAGGTGTGGCATGCACGGATTCTCCACTGGTACAGCCCACAAGATGCGCGATCTCGCACAGACCCCCCTGAACGTGTATTGGGAAATGACGCAGGCATGCGGACTGGCCTGCCGGCATTGCCGCGCCGAATCGATGCCCGACCCCGACCCCCGCGAATTGTCGCTACAGGAAGGACTGGAGTTCCTGAGGCAGATCCCGGAGTTTGGCGAGCCTCTGCCGCAGTTGATCCTGACCGGCGGCGACCCGCTGCTGCGCCGGGGTTTGTTCCCGTTGATCGACGAAGCCCGGCGCTTGGGAATCGGCGTGTCGATCACGCCGGCCGCGACTCCCCTCCTGACGTGGGAGATGCTGAAGGAATTGAAAGAGCACGGCATCGAAGCAGTGGGCTTGAGTCTGGACGGCTCGACGGCGCAGAAGCACGATTCGATTCGCTGCGTGGACGGCACCTTCGACCGTACTCTGGCCGCGCTGAACTGGGCTCGGGAGCTGGAGATTCCGGTGCAGATCAACACGCTGGTTTCGGCCGAGACGGCCTCGGATCTTCCCGCCGTTTACGAGTTATTGAAGACCTTCGACGTGGCGCGCTGGGGGCTGTTCTTCCTGATTTCGGTGGGCCGCGGCAAGGTTTTGGAGCCGCTCTCCGCCGAGCAGGCCGAGGAGTTGATGGGCTGGGTGTACGAGATTTCCAAAACGGCGCCCTTCATCGTGGCCACCACCGAAGCACCGTCCTATCGCCGCGTAGCCGTGCAGCGCATGCGTCAAGACGGAATGACCGGTGAAGAGATCAAGCACAGCAAAACCGGGCGCGGCTTCGGCATTCGGGACGGCAACGGAATCGTGTTCGTCTCGAATACGGGCGAAATCTGCCCGGCCGGCTTCCTGCCGCTGAGCGCGGGCAACGTGCGGACCTCACGGCTCGCCGATGTCTATCGACGCGCTCCGTTGTTTGAATCGCTGCATCATCCCGAGACGTTCGCGGGCCGCTGCGGCGCCTGCGAGTATCATTCGCTGTGCGGAGGGTCGAGGTCGCGCGCGTATGAGGCAACCGGAAACGCGCTGGCCGCCGACCCTCTGTGCACGTTCACGCCGCGTGCGGCGGCGCCCGCGCAGGCGTAACCGCCCGTCGTAAGAACCGCTCGGCCCAGGGGGCACCCCGGTCGCGGCTCAGCCTGATTTGTGACTAGACAGAGCTGCGACCGGAGGAAGCGGTTTCCTGCGACGAATGACCGAACCTCCGCTCGGCCCAGCGGGCACCCCGGTCGCGGCTCAGCTAGTCACAGATCAGACTGAGCCGCGCGCGTCAGCAAGCGGAACCCGGCTACTAGCTCAGAAGCGCCTTGGCGGCGCGGGCGTGATCGCCCTCCTTGGTATAGATCACGTAGCCGTAACGGCCCTGGCCGTCGGTGACTCCGGTGGAGGCGTAGATCCTCACGCCGGCGTCCTCCAGCTTCTTGTGAAAGCCGGCCAGAGCGCCCAAGCGGTCGTCGCCCTGAATCAGGATGGCGTGCTGCGGACCGGTGATGGTCCAGCCGGATTTCTTCGCCAGCGCCTGCAAAGCCTCCGGACGCTCCGGAAATATGGTCAGCTCGACGTAATTCGGCCCATAAGGAACAGCGCTGAAGGCTTGGCAGTTGATGTCTTCGGACGCCATGCTCGCCAGCAGCTCATAAGCCTGGCTCGGATCGTTCTCGAGCCGGATGTAGAAATATTCAGCCTCGCGGACAGTGATCGCCATATTCTCTCCCTCGCAACAATCTCCCTCGATGCCATGTGCACGCGGATGTCCAAGATGGGGTTCCCAGGGGGCGGGATTCCCAGGCGCTGGGTGAAATGACCCAGGCCAAAAGGGGCACCAGGGAATTTCGGTGATATCTCTGCGCCCCGCCACCCACTTACATTTCAAAGCACGCACCAAATCTATGGCCAGCCGCGTGCAATCTTACCGATCGAGAGGCACATGTTTCAGATCAGAATACACGGCCGAGGAGGCCAAGGGGTAGTGACTGCCGCGGAGCTGCTTTCGGTGGCGGCTTTTCTCGAGGGAAAACACGCACAGGCATTCCCGAGCTTCGGTTCGGAGCGCATGGGAGCGCCGGTGATGGCGTTCTGCCGCATCGACACCAAACCGATCCGGCTACGCGAGCCGGTGATGCAGCCCGACGCATTGATCATTCAGGACTCGACGCTGCTGCACCAGGTGGAGCTTTTTGACGGGTTGGACGCGAACGGCTACCTGCTGTTGAACTCGACGCGCAGCTTCGAGGAGCTAGGCTTGGCGGAGTTCGTCGCCAAGTTCCCGCCCGGTCATTGCCGCGCCGTGCCGGCAAGCGAGATCGCGCTGCGGCATGTGGGCCGCCCGCTGCCGAATGCGGCGCTGCTGGGTGGGTTCGCCGGAAGCACCCGGCTGCTGAAGATCGAATCCGTGCTGGCTGCCATCGCGGAGAAATTCCCGGCGAAGATCGCCGCGGCGAACGCGGCGGCTGCTCGCGAAGCGTTTGAGAGGGTCGCCCAGGAAGCTTCCGAGAAAAGCCGCCAATCGGAGGAAGTCCGTGCTTAAGCAGATGGAAGGCTCGAAGGCAGTAGCCGAAACCGTAGCGCTGTGCCGCCCGGAAGTGATTTGCGCCTATCCGATCACGCCGCAAACTCACATCGTGGAAGGGCTGGGCGAGATGGTGCGATCGGGCAAACTCGCCCCCTGCGAATTCATCAACGTGGAATCGGAGTTCGCGGCTTTGTCGGTAGCGATCGGGGCTTCGGCTGCCGGCGCTCGCGCGTACACCGCGACGGCCAGCCAAGGGCTGTTGTTCATGGCGGAAGCGGTGTACAACGCCTCGGGACTGGGATTGCCGATCGTAATGACCATCGGCAACCGCGCCATCGGCGCGCCGATCAACATTTGGAACGACCATTCCGACTCCATGGCGCTGCGCGACGCCGGATGGATCCAGTTGTTTGCCGAGACCAATCAGGAAGCCGCGGACCTGCACGTCCTGGCTTTCCGCCTGGCCGAAGAGCTTTCCTGTCCGGTGATGGTGTGCATGGACGGGTTCATTCTCACCCATGCTTATGAACGCGTCGACATTCCCACGCAGCAGCAGGTGGACGCGTACTTGCCGCCCTTCGACCCGCGCCAGGTGCTGGATCCGGCCGCGCCGGTATCGATCGGCGCGATGGTGGGGCCGGAGGCGTTCACGGAGGTTCGCTATCTGGCGCATCATAAGCAGCTCCGCGCGCTGGAGCGAATCCCGCAACTCAGCCAGGATTTCGAAGCCGCGTTCGGCAGGCCGTGCGGAGGGTTGCTGCGCGAATATCGTACGGAAGACGCCGAGACCATCGTGGTGGCGCTGGGATCGGTGAACGGGACGATCCAGGACGTAGTAGATGAGATGCGCGAGGCGGGCGAGCGGATCGGCTCGGTCAGCATCGGGACGTTCCGGCCGTTTCCGCTGGCTCGCGTGCGTGCGGCCCTGGAGAACGCCAAGAGGGTGGTGGTGATCGAGAAATCGCTGGCGCCCGGATTGGGTGGTATCGTCGCTACGGATGTGCGCATGGCGCTGGCCGGATTGCCCACGCAGATCTACACCGTGATCGCGGGCCTGGGCGGACGGGCTCTGACCAAGGCGTCGTTTCACACCATGCTCGGCAAAGCGCTGCGGGATCGGCTGGATCCGGTGACGTTCCTGGATCTGAACCTGGGCATCATCGAGCGGCACCTGGAGCGGGAAAACAAACTGAGGCGGTCCGGGCCTGCGGCGGAAAATATTTTGCGCGATATGGGACTGGTCGCTTCGCGTATCGGGTAAAGAAATGTCATCGCAAATCATCAAGTTCTATCAAACCGGAACGTTCACGGTCGGCAACCGGCTGCTGGACGAGACCACGCGCAGCGTGCAAGCGCGCGAGGACCGCACCAACGGTCTTAACTGCGGCCATCGCGCCTGCCAGGGTTGCGGCGAAGCGCTGGGCGCACGCTATGCCATCGACGCAGCCATGCGAGCCAGCAACCGGCAGTTGATCGCGGCCAACGCGACCGGCTGCCTGGAGGTTTTCTCGACGCCGTATCCGGAGACTTCCTGGCAGATCGCCTGGATGCACTCGCTGTTCGGCAACGCACCGGCGGTGGCCACCGGAATTGCCGCGGCGCTGAAGGCCAAAGGGAAAAAAGACGTCCGCGTGCTGGCGCAGGGCGGCGACGGCGGCACCACCGACATCGGCCTGGGCTGCCTCTCCGGAATGTTCGAGCGCAACGACGATGTTCTGTACGTCTGCTACGACAACGAAGCCTACATGAACACCGGCGTGCAGCGTTCCAGCGCAACTCCTCCGGGAGCCCGCACCGCCACCACACCGGCCATCGGCCCCAACCCGGGCGCGGAATTTGGCCACGGGAAAAGTGTGCCGTTGATCGCGATGGCCCATGGCATTCCTTACGTGGCGACGGCATCGGTGGCGAATCTGCGCGACCTGGAAGCCAAGGTCACCCGCGCGATGGAGTTTCACGGCGCGCGCTACGTTCACGTGCATGTTCCCTGCCCGCTGGGATGGGGCTCGGCGGCGTCGGATACCATCAAAATCGCAAGGCTTGCCGTCGAGACCGGCCTGTTCCCGCTGTTTGAAGCGGAACACGGTGAGCTGACGGGCAGCACCAAAATCCGGCGCCGGCTTCCGGTAGAGGAGTACCTGAAACTGCAGAAGCGCTTTGCGCACCTGTTCGGCCCGGTTCCGGACCTGGCGCGGATCACGGCCATTCAAGCCATTGCCGACCGCAACATGGTCCGCTTCCATCTGTTGGCCGAGCAAGGTCTGGAGCAACGCCCGGAGTAAAAACCATGCAAAAACCCTTTGCCACTACGCTCGATCTTGGTTCCAGCCTGGCCAATCACACCGGCTCCTGGCGCAGCCAACGGCCGGTCTACGCCAACCATCTCCCGCCCTGCAATCACGCTTGCCCGGCCGGCGAGGATATTCAAGGCTGGCTGTACCACGCCGAATCCGGCGACTATTTCCACGCCTGGAAGGCGCTGGTGGAAAACAATCCTTTCCCGGCGATCATGGGGCGCGTCTGTTATCACCCGTGCGAGAGCGCTTGCAACCGCGGCCAACTGGATCAGGCGGTCAGCATCCACGCGGTGGAACGTTTCCTGGGGGACGAAGCGATTCGCCGCGGCTGGCGCTTCGAAGTCACTGCCGCGCCCACTGGAAAGCGCGTGCTGGTGGTGGGCGCCGGACCTTCCGGGCTCTCGGCCGCGTATCATCTGGCGCGGCTGGGCCATCGGGTCAGCATCTGGGAGGCCGGTCCGCTAACTGGTGGGATGATGCGCTTCGGGATTCCCCAGTACCGGCTGCCGCGCGGAATCCTGGACGCCGAGGTGGCGCGGATTGAACAAATGGGCGTCGAAATCCGGCTCAACACCAAGGTCGAGGACCTGGCAGCGGATATGCGCGATGGCGGCTTTGACGCTGCGTTTCTGGCGGTGGGCGCGCATCTGGCCAAGCGCACCAATATCCCGGCGCGCGACGCCGGCAAGATTCTCGACGCGCTGACCGTGCTGCGCGGGATGGAGACGGGCGAGCGGCCGAAACTGGGGCGGCGCGTCCTGATCTACGGCGGCGGCAATACCGCGCTGGACGTGGCGCGTACGGCCAAGCGACTGGGCGCCAGCGAAGCCGTGATCGTGTACCGGCGCACGCGCGAAAAAATGCCGGCCCACGATTTCGAGGTGCAGGAGGCGCTGGAGGAAGGCATCAAGATCAAGTGGCTCTCGACCATCAAGGCAGCGGGACCGGAAAATGACGCCGGCGAGACTTCCTTCACGGTCGAGAAGATGAAGCTGGACGAAACCGGGTTCCCGCAACCGACCGGCGAATTCGAGACCATTGAGGCGGATTCCCTGATTCTGGCGCTGGGGCAGGATGTCGACCTCAGCTTCCTCCGCAACGTCCAGGGTTTGGAGCTTTCGGGAGGAGTGGTCCAGGTGGACCGCCGCATGATGACCGGCTGCAAAGGGGTCTTCGCCGGCGGGGACATGGTGCCCTCCGAGCGGACCGTGACCGTCGCGGTAGGGCACGGCAAGAAGGCCGCGCGCAACATTGATTCCTGGCTCCGGGGCGACGAGCTTGAGCAGGAGGCGAAGCATCCGCTGGCCTCCTTTGAATCGCTGAATCCCTGGTATTATTCCGATGCGCCCAAGACGGTGCAGCCGCAACTGGACATCATCCGGCGCCGTTCCAGTTTCGACGAAGTGGTGGGCGGGCTGGATGAAACTAACGCGCTGTTCGAGGCGCGGCGGTGCCTCTCCTGCGGCAACTGTTTTGAATGCGACAACTGCTATGGCATGTGCCCGGATAACGCGGTAATCAAGCTCGGACCGGGAAAGCGTTTCTCCTTTAACTACGATTACTGCAAGGGCTGCGGCCTGTGCGCCGAGGAGTGCCCCTGCGGGGCCATTGAAATGGTCCCTGAGGCGAGATGATTCCCGAATCCCGTTGAGCTCCTCTTATAAACTGAATCAGCCCAGCCCGGCGGATGTTCCGCTCCGGACTGGGCTGATGGTTACTCGCTTAGGCTAAAGCTGGTTAGCGGGCGTACCGCAATCTCAGCAAACCGCCGAGGGCGAGCGAACCCGCTCCCAGCAGTCCAATCAATGGCAGATCGGTGCCGGTCTGCGGCAATGTTGCCGGGACTCCCGCGAGGTACGGAGATTCCGGCTCCGGCGCGGGCTCTACGGCGAACGCTGCGGCGAACTCATCAGCGTCCGGTTCCCGCTCGGCCGCTACCTCAGGCTCGATGTTCGCAATTCCCGGAGGGACGGCCTCGACCGGCTCCTCGAGCAAAGCGAGCTGTTCTTCGGCCGGCTCTGCGGCAGCACTCAGGACCGGCTCGTTAACCTCGGCCGCGATGGCGATGGCGCGAGTCTTCGGATAGACGAACTCCTGGCCCCAATCGTCGCCGGGGAAGAACCAGGCCCGCAACGCTTGAGGAGCGTCCGCGGTCCGTTCGGAGAACGTCAGCACGGGTTTGTCCTTAGGTATGAGGCGATAATTGTCGATCGCCAGAATCATTTTGAGCAACTTGGTTTCGTCGGCGTTGTAGATCAGCACGATGTGGCGGTCACTGGTGGAATCCGCCAATTTGAACACATACGTTCCGGCCGCCAGGACCATCCCCGGCACCTCCACCGGTTGCCCGAACGTAACTGTCGTTTTCTTGTTCCACTCATCGGCCGAGGCTGGAATTGCAGCCAACAGCAGCACCGAGCAGAACGCAACTGTCAATAACTTGCGCATGGAGCTACCTCCTCTCCCGCGATTGCATGCGCACTTGCCGAACCACTCAGGTGAAACTCTTATTCCGCAGATGAAAATGGCGTTAGCGATCGGCCTGGGACGGGACTCGTCGTTTGGCCTGGGTTGCCTGACCCAAAGCGCTGCGTGTCAGAGCGCGAAAGATCGCGGGCCGCAGATCGACGGTCGCGAGTTCTCCGTGCGCCAGACCGCGTTCGGGATTAAGCTGGTTACGGTAGACGGGGCAGAAATGAGACTGTTGGCATGTGCCTAGCGATACCGGCCAAGATCGTCGAGGTTTTTCCTGGTCGGGCCGATTCCGCGCTGGTGGAGGTGGGCGGCGTGCGACGCCGCATCGACACCGGCCTGCTTCAGGACGAAGATGCGCCAAAAGCGGGAGACTGGGTGTTGATCCACGTCGGCTTCGCCATGAGCAAGGTCAGCGAAGAGGACGCGCTGGATCAACTCCGGACGCTCACGCTACTGGGCGAAACGGACGCTGCCTTCGAAGAAGTGCAAAGTTACGGAGAAGTTCAAGGCTACGGAGTAAACGACCCATGAAGTTTGTCGATGAATTCCGTGCGCCGGAGGTGATCGGTAAAGCCTCCGAGGAGATCCGCAGGCTGGCGGATCCTCAGCGTCACTACCGCTTTATGGAGGTGTGCGGCGGCCATACGCACGCCATCTACCGCTTCGGAATCAAGGATCTGCTGCCGTCCAACATCGAGCTGGTGCACGGCCCCGGTTGCCCGGTATGCGTGTTGCCGATGGGAAGAATCGACGATGGCCTTTCGATCTCGCAGGACCCCAACGTCATCTTCACGGCGTTCGGCGACATGATGCGCGTGCCGGGAGCCACCGGCAGCCCGCTGCAGCACAAGGCGCGCGGCATGGATATCCGCATCGTATACTCGCCGGCGGATGCGCTGCGGCTGGCTGAGAAGAATCCCGAAAGACACGTGATGTTTTTCGCCATCGGCTTTGAGACCACCGCGCCGTCCACGGCCCTCACTTTGATCCGAGCAAAAAAAGAGGGTCTTCGGAACTTTTCGGTTTTCTCGAATCACGTGACGATTATTCCCGCCATCCGCGCGATTCTAGATTCGCCGGACATGCGAATTGATGCATTCATCGGCCCGGGGCACGTCTCCACCGTGATCGGATGCCGGCCGTATGAATGGATCGCACAGAACGAAGGCAAACCGATCGTGGTCTCCGGCTTTGAACCTGTAGATGTTTTGCAGGGGATTGTAATGCTGCTGCGGCAGCTCGGAAGAGGCGAGGCGAAAGTGGAAAATCAATACAAGCGGGTGGTGCCGTGGGAGGGAAATCGCGCGGCGCTGAAATCGATCGCCGAGGTTTTCGAGCTGCGGCCGTACTTCGAATGGCGCGGCATGGGATTCATTTCGCAATCGGCGCTGCGCATCCGCGAGGCGTACGCGGAGTTCGACGCGGAGAAGCGTTTCTCGGTCCCCGGCGTGCGCGTCACCGACCCCAAGGCTGCGCAGTGCGGGGAGGTGCTCAAGGGGGTGCTCAAGCCGGCGCAGTGCAAGTTGTTCGGGAATGAGTGCACGCCGGAGCATCCCATCGGCGCGCTGATGGTGTCCTCGGAAGGCTCCTGCGCGGCCTACTACAATTACGAGCACCGCAAGGCCGCCGCGCTCACCGGCCTGGGAATGCCGGCCTAGGGCGCAGATGATAGAACGCCCACTCCCTTTGGTCGCGGCTCAGAGTTGCGGCTGCGCCGTTTCCCCAACGTTCATAGCCGCGACCGGAGGGAGCGGACGGTGAGCATGCCCACGGCGCTTCCCAAAATCCGCTTTCGCGATCCGCAAATCGAAATGGCGCACGGCGCCGGAGGCAAGGCCAGCCGCAGATTGGTGGAGGATCTGTTTGCTCCGTTGCTGGGCTTGCAATCTGCGTCCTTGACCGACGCCGCGTATCTCGAGATCAACGGCGCTCGCTTGGCCATCACCACCGATAGTTTCGTGGTCAAGCCGCTGCGTTTTCCCGGCGGCTCCATCGGCGAGCTCGCGATCAATGGAACGGTAAACGACCTGGCGGTATCCGGAGCCCGTGCGCAGACGCTGGTGGTGACCTTCGTGCTCGAATCCGGATTGCCGACGGAGACGCTGGAAGCCGAGGTGCGCGCCATGGCCGCTGCAGCGGAGCGAGCCGGAGTGAACATCGCGGGCGGCGACACCAAGGTGGTCGAAAACGGCAAGGCTGACCGGATGTACATCACCACGGCGGGCGTGGGTTCGCCCATTCCGGGTGTTTCGCTCTCGCCGGCATCGGTCCGGCCGGGAGACCGCATTCTGCTCAGCGGGCCCATCGGCGATCACGGAATCACCATCCTGCTGGCGCGCGGCGACCTCGATTTCGAGGCCGATTTGTGCTCGGATACTCGCAGCGTGTTGCCGCTGGTAGAAGCGATGGTGCGAGTATCGGCGGCAGGCATTCGGTGGATGCGCGATCCCACTCGCGGCGGCGTCGCCACCACTCTCAACGAACTGGCGCGCGATTGCGGGTTTGCGGTGGTGCTCTCCGAAGATCGCGTTCCCGTGCGCGATACGGTGCGTGGAGCGTGCGAGCTGCTCGGTTTGGATCCGCTGCACATCGCCAATGAGGGCCAGTTCCTGGCGGTAGTCGCGCCGGAGTCTGCCGACGTGGCGTTGGCCGCGCTGCAGGAGACGCCGGGTGGAAGCGCGGCCGCCATCATCGGCCAGATCGAGGAGCAGCCTGCCGCAACTGTCCTGGGAAAGAACGGCTACGGAGGCACCCGCGTGATCGATATGCTGGTGGGCGATCCGCTGCCGCGCATATGCTAAGGCCTGCCCAAAGTGGCGCGGCGTCTACGTTGGCCGCCCGAGCCACGTTAGCCACCCGCGCCGCGGAGCTTCTGCTCGAGCGCAATCCGCTGTGCCGCAATTTTTTCTCGATAGAAGCCCCGCGGCTGGCGCTGGCGTGCCAGCAAATGGCGGAGCGGTTTCTGAAGGGAGGTCGACTGCTGGCGTTCGGCCGTGGTCCGTATGCAACCGACGCGCAGCATGTCTCGGTCGAATTCGTTCATCCGGTGATCGTCGGGAAGCGCGCGTTGCCCGCGCTGGATTTGTCGATGGCTTTCCGTCCGTGGCTCGACGCGCTGGTGCGGCCGGAAGACATGGTGATGGGGTTCGGCCCTCCCGAAGGACATCCGGAAGTAGAAGCGGCGCTGGACGCGGCCGAAGCGCGCGGAGCCATGACCTTCGCCTTGCCAGGCGAGCGCGGGTCGTATCACTGCCGGACCCCTGACTGCCGGGCCGGGACGCGCGATCCATTCATCCACCAGGAGGTGATCGAGATCCTGTACCACACCTTGTGGGAAACGGTGCACGTCTTCTTCGAGCATCGTGAATTGGGTCACGACGCCGGTGATGCCGGCTTCCTGTACCCGTTTCTGGGACAGGAGAAGCAGGAGACCAGCGGTATGCTCGATGAAGTCGCGGCATCCATCCGCATGAAGGTGGAGGATGACGCCGCGCTGCGGGAGCGTGTGGCGGACCAGCAGGCGGCGCAGATTGCCAACACGGTGCTGGCGATTGAGGACCGGCTGGAACGTGGCGGCAAACTGATTCTGTTCGGCAACGGAGGCTCGGCCACCGACGCCAACGATTGGGCGCTGGACTGCGTGATTCCTCCGCTTGGCTATAAACCGATTCCGGCGATCTCTCTTTCGCTGGAGCCTGCCAACATTACCGCTCTGGCCAACGACGTCGGCACGGAGGTGATCTTTCTTCGTCAGTTGATTGCGCAGGCGCGGCCGGAAGATGTGGCGATCGGTATCTCCACCAGCGGCGGTTCGAAAAACATCGTCATGGCGCTCGATGAAGCACGCAAGCGAAAGCTGGTTACGGTGGCGCTGCTAGGCTACGACGGCGGCGAGGTGGTGCGGCGAGGACTGGCTGATTTTCCGATTGTGGTCGGCTCCGACTACATTCCGCGCATTCAGGAAGTGCAGGCCAGCGTCTATCATGTGATCCGGGATTTATTGTCGATATGAGCGGGTTGTCGATATGAGCGGAGCCCGTTCCATCCGAGTTCGAGGAATCGTGCAAGGGGTGGGGTTTCGTCCGTTCGTGTTCCGGCTGGCTCGCGCGCACGCGCTGGCCGGCTGGGTGCTGAATGAACCTGAAGGCGTCGACATTCACCTGGAGGGTGCGGAGGAAGCGCTGGAGATTTTCGTCCGCGACCTGACCGCGCAAGCGCCCGCCGCCGCGCAGATCACCGCGGTTGAGGTTCACCCGGCCGAACATTCCGGCTTCCAGGATTTCACCATCCGCGAAAGCGTCCTCAACCAAAACGGGCGCCATGTTTCCGCGCGCATCTCGCCCGATCTTCCGATCTGCCAAGATTGCCTCGCCGAGCTGTTCGATCCAGCCGATCCGCGTTACCTCTACCCGTACATCAACTGCACCAACTGCGGTCCGCGCTACACCGTGATCGAAAGCCTTCCCTACGATCGGCCGCGCACCACCATGAAGGATTGGCCGCTGGACGCGTTCTGCGCGCATCAATACGAAGATCCCGGCGATCGCCGCTTTCATGCGCAGCCGGTGGCCTGTCCGAAGTGCGGGCCGCATTACCGGCTGGAATCCTACGACGCCTGTGCGCACGGCGACCGGGCCAGCATTGAGGCGACCGTGAACCTGCTCCAAACCGGACGTATTGTCGCGATCAAGGGGATAGGAGGCTATCACCTGGCCTGCGACGCCAACTGTGCCAGCGCCGTAGAGGCTTTGCGCGAGCGGAAATTCCGCAAGGAGAAGCCGTTCGCGGTGATGGTGCGGAACGTGGAGGTTGCCCGGAGCCTCGTTGAACTTACGGCCGAGGCCGAGGCTTTGCTCGCTTCCCCGGCTCGCCCTATCGTGCTATCGCCGGCACGGAGTGCGGTTCCCGGTGTTGGGCTTCCTGGAGTCGCACCAGGCAATCGCGAATTGGGCGTGATGCTCGCCTACGCGCCGCTGCATCATCTGCTCTTCGATGCGGGTGCGCCGGAGGTCCTGGTGATGACCAGCGCCAACCGTTCCAGCGAGCCGATCGCGTATGAAGACGCGGACGCGCTGCGACGCCTGTCGGGACTGGCGGACGCGTTTCTGATCGGCGAAAGACCCATTGCGCGGCGAGTGGATGATTCGGTGGCGCGCGACGGTGTGTTCGGACCGGTGATTCTGCGCCGCTCCCGCGGCTATGCGCCCGGCGCCGTCGCCACTTTGCCGGTGGAGCGCCCCATTCTCGCGGTGGGCGCGGATTTGAAGAACACGGTCACGCTAGTAGTCGACGGCCAAGCCTTCGTGAGCCAGCACATTGGAGATCTGGATCATTTCGAGGCACTCGAATCTTTCGAGCAGACCATTCGCGACTTGGTTTCGATGTACGAGGTGGATTGGGACGAGCTGCTGGTGGTCCACGACCTACATCCGCAATATGCATCCACCGTGCGCGCGCTGGCGCTGCCGGGGACGCATAAACTCGCCGTGCAGCATCATCGTGCGCATATCGCCTCAGTCCTGGCCGAGCGCGCGGCTTTCAATGAGAGCGAGGCTTGGGACGAGCGCGTGGTCGGCGTCAGCTTCGACGGCACCGGCTACGGCGATGACGGCGCGATCTGGGGCGGCGAATTCTTCACGGGCAGTCTGCGGGAGGGCTTTGAGCGGGCGATGCATCTGCGCACGGCGGCGCTTCCGGGAGGCGATGCGGCTGCTCGTTATCCGGTGCAGTGTGCGGCGGGCTTCTTGTCTCAGATCGACGGTCTGCCGAAGCTCGGCGATGCGCCGTTTCATTTTCCGGATCGTTATCAGCGGGTGCTGCAGTTGATCGAGCGCGGCGTGCGGACGTTTGAAACCACCTCCATGGGCCGGTTATTCGACACCTGCGCGGCTCTGCTCGGGTTCACGCGGCAGATTACTTTCGAAGGACAAGCGGCGATTTGGCTGGAGCAGCTTGCGCTGGCTGGTGGAGAAGCGGCCGCGGCCTATCCGTTCCCTATCGACGGCGCAACGCTGGATTTTCGCCCGCTGCTCGAGGCCGTAGCCTGGGATCGTGCGCGCGGCCGGGATGGGTCAGAGATCGCGGCGTGCTTTCACCGGGGCGTGGCGCGAGGGTTGTGCTACGCCGCCAAAATGCTGTACGAGTCGCACTCAGCCCGTACCGTCGTGCTTTCGGGCGGGGTGTTTCAGAACAACCTGCTGCTGGCCGAGATCAAGACCATGCTTGCGTCAGAACGCCTGCGCATCTGGACCAATTCCGCCGTTCCGCCCAATGACGGCGGCATCAGCCTGGGGCAAGCCGCGCTGGCGGCGTTCGCCTATGCGTGAATTGGCGCGGGAGCAGACTCGTTTCTCCCAAGCCAGGCTGGTCTTCGAAGACGTCCCCATCGTCGTCTTCTGTAAAACCTGCAACGCAGAGCGTCCGGTCCGGTCGCTGCAGCGAATGTGCTGCGCGGAGTGTGATACGCCGGCCGAGCAGGTGGTGCGCGCCCGCGCCTTGCGCCGAGGCACGCGCCAATATCCAGTCGGTTCGGCCCGGGATTCAGGTTCTGGAGGTCTCGGCGAAAAGCGGCGCGGGCATGGAGGAGTGGATGGAACTGCTTAGTTCAAGCGCTTGCGCCCGCACTTGATTCCACATATTCTGAACTGAGCATGAAACGACTCCCACAGCAATCTGTTCTAGCCGTGCTGGCCTTCGGCGCCTCGGTGGCGCTGACGGTCCACGACGGAACCCAACTTCACGCTCAGGACGCCGCGAAAGCTCCGGGAGACGCAGCCAAGCAGACCGGCGGTGGGCGCGGTCAGGGCAAGGGCGGAGGAAGAGGGCGCGCACCTGTGGATACGCTGGGCGCCGGTCCCTGGGACTTGAAGACCGAGCTCGGGAACGTGCATGTGAGCGTGGTCACCAAAGGCGTGGACCATCCCTGGGGCCTGGCGATTCTTCCTAACGGTGACATGCTGGTGACCGAACGCGCCGGACGCCTGCGCCTGGTGCACAACGGCGTGCTGGATCCCACTCCGTTGGGGCCGCTGCCGCAGATTCGCGCGGTGAGCCTGGGCGGGCTGATGGACATCGCGCTGCATCCGAATTTCGCGCAGAATCACTGGATCTATTTCACCTACTCGAAGCCGGGTCCGCCGGAAAACCCCGCGCATGCGACTACCGCAGTCGGGCGGGCGCGCTACGACGGCGGAACAACGCTCAGCGACGTCAAGGACATCTTCGTCGCCGAGGCGTGGTTCGGCGGCATCGGAGCGCCCAAAGGTTGCTGCGGGCAGGGACCGTCCGACGGGAACAGCCACGGCTCGCGCATCGTGTTCGACAAAGCCGGCTACCTTTACGTCACCAGCGGCGACCGCAACTACGGGGAACTGGCCCAGGACCCGGGCACCGATATCGGCAAGATTCTGCGCATTCGCGACGATGGCACCGTTCCTCCGGATAATCCGTTCGTGGGCAAACCGGGCTACCGTCCGGAGATCTGGACCATCGGTAATCGCAATCCGCTGGGGCTCACGGTTCATCCGGTGACGGGTGAAATCTGGGAGTCGGAATTCGGGCCGCGCGGCGGCGACGAAGTGAACATCGTCAAGAAGGGCGCTAACTACGGCTGGATCCTGGTCACGCACGGCGAGCATTACAACGCCGCGCCGAGCGAGAAGACGCATGCGGGGATGGAGGAGCCGGTGCTGCACTGGGAGCCGTCCATCAATCCCGGCAATCTCGCGTTTTATTACGGCGACAAATTCCCGCAGTGGCGCGGCAACCTGGTGATGGCGACCATGACCCGCTCCGTGCTGCGCGCGACGTTCGATGACAAGGGCAACCCGACCGGACAGGAGCGAATGCTGACGGAGCTGAACCAGCGCATGCGCGACCTGCGGGTCGGCGCCGACGGGTACATCTACCTATTGACCGATGAAACCTTCGGAGCGGTTTTGAAGGTGGAGCCGGGACAGCCGTAAGGGCTCAATCGAGCTTGGTTATGCGTTCGTTCCGGCTTCGGCGGACTTGACCAGGAGGCTCTCGTCCTCAGGCACGTCTAAACCGCCGGTGGCTACACCGGCGGCTGCCGCGGATTGCGGGCGCCTTCCGCGCACTTGGTCCCAGGCATAGGCGAACACCCCAGCCACGGCGCCCACGCCGCTATAGAGGTAGCCCAGCCAGCACATCGCCGCCGACTTCGCGGCAAACCAGAACCCACGCTCGTGATTGAGAAATCCCAGAAAATCGCGATTCAGAAACAGGAGCAGCAGCGCCAGCACAGGAGCAAGAGGCCACAAACGCGGCCACGCCAGCGCGGCCAGCAAAGCGAAGGACAAGGGAACGCTGGCAACGTTGTTCGTCTTGGTATTCAAGTCGTTCTGAAATATCCGCTGCTCCAGCATGAGGCGGGTCCAGGGAATCGCGCGGTCCCGCAGATCGGAGCGAATCAAACTGACCAGGCTGTAACCCTTCAGGTGGATGCTGCGCAGGTCCTTATCCAAAAAGATGCGATATCCGGCTCGATGCAGGCGATATCCCAGGTCCACGTCTTCCATGTAGCGCCATCGCGCATCGAAACCGCCGACCCTCAGGAAAGCTTCGCGGCGAACCGCGCCGAACCCGGCGCAAAAGGAAGAGGCCTCCTCACCGGAGGTCTGATGGGTGTAATGATGCCGGAGATTCTTAAAGGCGGAGACGAAATTATCCGGAATCGACTCCTTCTCAAAAGACCCGAACGCGGCGGCGTATTCCGGATGATCCTGGAAGGTTTTCGCCGTGTGGGCCAGAGCGTCCGGCATCATCACCGTGTCGGAGTCCAGGAAGTAGAGGATCTCGCCGGAGGATCGCTTTACCCCGATATTACGGGCCACGCCGGCGCCCACATTCTTCGTCAGAGATATGACTTTACAAGGAAACGAGCCCGCGATTTGCGCACTGCTGTCGCTGGAGCAATCATCTACGATGATCACTTCGAAATCCGAAAAACTGGAGCTAAACGCGTGCTCCAGACATACCCGGAGGGTGGCCGCGCTATTGTGTACCGGAACGATGAGACTTATGTGAGGCGGCCTCAAGCGGTGCATTTGCGATAGTACCATTAAACCCATGTAAAAATCAGCAGCCGTATGGCTTATGCTGTATTACAAGAGTAAACTGACGATTAGCGGTCGAGGTAGTACACGCTGAAGTAAGCGTCCGAGTAAACACGCGTTGGCCGCCCCAGTTCCTCGAGCATGGGTCCCCACGCCATGCGGCCCTCCGGAAGAATCAGGTACCGGGCGCCGGCCTGGCGAATCCCGGAAATGATCCTAGCGGGCGAACAGGCACGAGGCTTATCGCACAGGACCCCGCCAAATTCTGAAGGAGTCGCGGAATAAAAGCGCGCCAGGTTGTCTACGCCAAAGACGGGCTCGTTTTTCCGATCGGCTTCGCGCAAAAATGCAGCGGCGCCGTAGGCGCGCATCGCGGCGCGCAGGTATCCCGGCTTGTCCAATTTGCCCGCAAAGTATTCGAATTGCGGTCCGTTAATCCCCACGATCAGGAGCGCCATGATGCCGATCAGTGCGCAGTAACTTATGATTCCTGCCAGCGCCACTCGCACGGCGCTGGAATGGTCATCGTAAAATCGCCGCGCGCAAGCAGCCAGCCACACCGCCATCAGCGCAAACGGCGGGATCGCGTAGCGCACCTTGTCCAGGATGGCGCCCCAGTAGAGGAGATACATCGCGGTGAAGACCGCGCAAACAATCTGCACGCGCGTTTTCGGCTTTCGGGCTGCCGTGAGCGCCAGCGGCGCAAGAGCCACCAGGAGAATTCCCGCCGGGTTCGGCAAGGGCGATTCGAACGCATCCTGGCCGTGGAACAGAACCATCCACGGCAAGCCTGCGTAGCGCGCCAGTTTCCCACGCAACGTGGGCCGTTGCATTCCCTCCCCCACGGCCGCGCCCAGGCGCTCCGGAGCAACCGGATTGCCGGTCAGCCAATAGGCACGCAGGGACCAAAAACCACCGAACACGAAGAACATTCCTGCCAGCGCCGTGGCTGCCAGCCACCGGCGCTTTTCGCGGAAGGCCGCATAAGCCAGGAACAACGCCAGGGGCGCGCCTCCGAAGAGGGCGACGTACTTGACTCCAAAAGCCTGCGCCAGGAAGAATGCGGCGGCGGCGATCCAGCGGAAGTTCGCCTGCTCCACCCATCGCAGCACGCCATAGAGCGCCAGCAGTTCGAAGAACGACATCGCCATGTCATTCTTCATGACGCTGCCGGACCAATGCAGAAAGGGAATGGTGACCGCAAAGGCGGCGCCCAGCGCGGAAGTCCCGCGGTCGAGCCCGCAGGCTCGCGCCACGCGCAGCAGCAGCAGCAGGAACGCCACGAAGAACAAAGCCGAGACCAATTGGGCCCCGGCTTCCCCGGCCAAGGCGTACCCCAGAGTCCACAACATTTCGAAGCCCTGCGGGAAGTAGGAATAATCGATGCTGGGAATGGCCGCCAGCGCGTGGTGCGTGGCGTAGTATTGGACCGAAGGCAGGTGAAACGCGACTGCATCGAAGGCGATGCTCGGCGCCAGCGCGATCATCAGCGTGCAGGCAATCGCCACGAAGGCGAACCACATCGCGATTCCGGTCAGCGGGTGCGCCGCGCTGGCCGATTGCCGCCAGCTCCGGTTCAATGCGGAAACATCGAGGAGAATTTCCTTGCAATATTTCGGAAATGCGGCCAGCGGCAACAACAAAAGGATCAGGCAGACGCTGGGATAAAGCAACCCGGCGAACCCAGCCAAAACCAGAATCGAGATCAAACACCCCGCGCCGGCTCCGAAGCCCACGGTGATCCGTTCGAGCGGCCCCGCCAACGGCACGCCGCAGATCTTCAACACGAAGCGGCCGGCGGCCGAACAACTCACGGCCAGCGCGCAGGCGACGGCCGAGGCTCTCGGCTCATAGAGGGCGCAGGCTGCCGCCGCAACCAGCACCAGCCCTGCCGGCTCCCAGCGCCACTGGAACTTCTGACGCGCGAGAGCGTAAATCCACGCCAGCACGGCGATAGCGGGAATCGCCACCACCGCGACCCGGTAAAATTGTGGCCCAGGGCTCTTGAAGTAGTCGAGGTGCCATTGCCATATGTGCACTGTCGCCGCCCCGAAGATCGCTACCCAGGCGAACCACAATAACGAGACGAAGCGAGCCGGCATAGTTTGTTAAGAACGACGCTTGTTGACAATGACGCTTGTTGACGGCGACGCTCGATTATAACAATGGAGCCAGGCCCTACCCCGATTCTTGAGTTGATCGACGGATTCCGCCGCTCCAAGACGCTGTTCGCCGCGGTGGAGCTAGGTATATTCGATGGAGCCCGCCCGCGCGGCGCGTCCCTGGACCGGCTGCTGGAGGCCTGCGCGTCTCTGGGCTTGCTGGAAAAGCGCGGCGAAGATTACAGCAATACTCCGGCCTCGGACCGCTTCCTTAGAAGCTCCAGTCCCGAATCGCTGGCCGGTTATATTCGCTACGCCAACTCCACGCTGTATCCGTTGTGGGGCCATCTGGAAGGCGCAGTGATCGAAGGCACGCCTCGCTGGCGACGCGCCTTCGGGTTCAAGGGGGTGGGCGCGCTCACTCGCCTGGCTTGGCGAGTTCCCGGACTCTCGCGCCTGTTCAAGGCTCAGCAAGGACGCAGTGATTTCAACGCAGGCATGCATGCGTTCGGTTTGCTCACCTCGCCGCTGGCAGCCGCCGCGCTCGATTTGTCCAGGTTTCGCCGCCTGGCGGACCTGGGTGGTTCCACCGGTCATCTGGCCATGGCGGTTCAGCAGCGCTATCCCGCGATGGAGATTTGCGTCTTCGATCTTCCTGAAGCTGTCGCGGCGGCCAAGCCTTACGCGCGTGAACATACGGAATTCATAAGCGGCGACTTTTTCAAAGATCCCCTTCCGCCCGCGGATCTGTACGCGTTGGGCAAGGTGCTGCATAACCTGCCCGATCAGCGTGCTATTTTCCTGCTAAAGCGTATCTACCAGGCGTTGCCGGCGGCGGGGGCGCTGCTGGTGGTCGAGCGCCTGTTGGAGGAGGACCGGTTAGGTCCGTCGACGGTGCACCTGCAGTCCTTGAACATGCTGGTGGCGACCGGAGGACGCGAGCGCACATTCTCGGAATACCGCACGCTGCTTGAAAAGAGCGGGTTCGCCAGCGTGCAACTAGAGCGCACAGGCGGCATCACCGACGCGATTCTAGCGGTGAAGAATCCGAGTGTGGGTTAGGGTCCTGGGCACGCACGCCGGCCAGCCCTTCTAAGCCCCGGTGCAGAGCACGCGGCAGCAGTGCGCCCGAACAGCACGCCGCCACCACCCGCCAGTTGCGCCAGTCGAGCAAGAACGCCCGCGGATGCGCACGGAAGGATCCCCGAATCAGCGAGGCGGCTTCCGAATACAGGCCTTCTTCGTAAGCCAGGCATGCATAGTAGCGCTGCACGTTGCTGCGCGCCAATGCTTCCACCTGAGCGGTCTCCTGCGGCGCCAGCCCGCGCATCTTCCGGACCAGTGCCTCCCATTCGCGATGCATGGCTCGCCAATCGCGAGACATCTGGCCTGAATGCCGGCGGTACAGCGCCAGTTCCTCGGGAACAGCGCAGATGGAAGCGGGGTGCTGGAGGCTGACGCGCAGCACCAGGTCGAGATCATGGCATCGCGGGAACTGGGTGTCGAAGCCGCCGGCTTCTCGAATCGCGTCGCGACGCATCATCAGAGCGGAGGTGCAACCAATGACGAAGTCCTCCAGCAATTGACTGAACTCAATCGAGCCGCGCCAGTGATGCGTGCCCAGAGGAATGCGCAGCCCGCGCTGGTCAATCAGCCCGTACCAGGAAAACGTCGCGGTCAGGCCGGGATGCTGCCCAAAAGCCTCCAGGTGCCGCGCGACTTTGGAATCGATCCACAGGTCGTCATGGTCCAGGAATGCGATGTATTCGCCGCGCGCCATGCCTACCGCGGTGTTGAGCGTGGCAGGCGCACCCTGGTTGGGCTGCTGCGCCACCACCAGCCGCGGATCGTTGAACTGGCGCAATTGCGCGGCCGTGTCGTCGCTGGATCCGTCGTCGATCACCAGCACCTCGATAGCCTGGAAGCTCTGCCGCAGCGCGGATTCCACTGTGGCGGCGATGAAGCGCCCGGCGTTGTAGGCCGGCACCACCACGCTGACCACCGGCGCAGCCGGCTGCCTCATTGCCGCGTTCATGTACCCGGCCCCAGCAGATGCAAGGAGAGAATCTTGCCTCTTCCGGTGACAATCGGATCCTGGTGCAGTACCTCGACCGCACTGGCATCGCGCAGCAGCCTGGACGCCGTTTCGCCGCCGAAATACACGCGCAGTTCGCGCAAAAAGCAGCCCTTCACGGCCTCTGGCGACTCCAGCTTCACGTGTGTGCTTACGCGCAGGGTGAGGTTGGTCTGACCGGACGCTTCGCCCTCCACCAGTTGGTAGTCGGTTGCGGAGCCGCCGAACCTGGCAGGCAGAACTTCCTCCAGTATCCGCACAATGTCGGTGCCCACCAGGGTCATGCCATGTCCGGTGAGTTTTCCGAAGCTGGAGATGTCTTGAATCAGCGTGGTAAATCCGATCCGCGAAAACGTGCAATCGCAGGCAGCCCGCTCGAGCACACCGCAATCGTCCATCTCCGCATTCAACAGGAAATAAGGAGCGTGCGCCGCCAGGCTGGTCAGCAGCAGCGAGCTCACCGGGTGGCCGGACCGCGGCGCCGGACGCTGATGCGTAATCGCGGCGATGGTGTCGGCGAACAGATGGACGCAGTCTCCGCTGCGAATCTGGCGGCAAGCGTGGCCGATGGAGCCGAATTCGGTGATGGTGTAGCGCGGGTAAACTTCGGCGCCGGCGGATTCGATGATGCGGCGTTTTCCGGGTGTCAGCGTCTCGCCGCCCACCAGGAAAACAGCGCCATCCAGGCGCAATCCCAGGCTCGCGGCCGCCGCCGCGACACGCGAAGCGGGACTGGCGTAGCTGATCAGCGCCGAACTCATCCCCGCTCCTTGAAGCTCCGCGATGCGGCGCGCCACCGGAGAAAAATCGTTCGCCGGAAGGTTGCGCGGGTTAGGCATGCGAAGGCCGTGCACGCGCGCCAGCGCCACCAGGCTGCGAGTCGCCACCCGGTAATGCGTCGCATCGAAGACCGCCGCCAGGGGAGAATACCAGCGATCCAGCTTGCAACCCAGCCTTCCCATAGAGGCGATATTGAACAAGCCGTCGATGGCCGGCAGAATCGGTTTCAGCAGAATGTGGCGGCGCCGGTCGAGCCCAAATTCGCGCACGGCCAAAGCGTCGTAGGCTTCGCGATACAGCCGAGCTTCGGTACTGCTGCGAACCACGGTCCCTTTGCTGCGGCTGGCGCCGGTGGGTCCGGCGACTCCTCCCTGGCTGAGCGGGTTCACGAAGCTCGCGGCGTTCGTTTCAATAGTGCGATTCGATCGGAGGATGGGAGCACGCCCCTTGAACTCGTCGTGAGTCAGGTAGACACCCTCGCGATGCAAGCGCTCAAGCGTGGACTCGATCCCATCGGATCGCACCGACTGCTCCAGATCCTGTTCGCCGCAGCCTGCCAGGCGCAGCATTTCGCGATAGGGATTGGCAGGGCCGGCCCAAACCATATCCCGCACCAGCCGCAGGAAGTGCTCCTCCCGATTCGCGAGCCTGTGGCGGATCAGCTCGGCCGGCTGCGCCAGCGGACGAGTCTTGAGCAGATCGCGAAATCCAGCGGCGGTGCGGACGAAATAGGCGGCCCGGTCACGAAGCGTCGTCATGCCTCCGAATCGAACAAGTGTATCGCACCGTCGCTGAAACCTGGCGCAAAACGGAGCCTGCGGCCCTTTGCGCCAGGACATCAACCGCCCCGCGTCATTGAGATATACTCGTTTTCTTCTGGAGGTTCCACGTGAGACTCACATCCAAATCGACATCGCCTTGGTTGGCCGCGCTCGCCTTACTGACGGCGGGAGTTGTGGAAGCACAGGTGCCGCCCGATCTAGCCAAGCAACTGGTAACCATCGGGCGAGGCGTCTGCGTCCCGGAGACCTCCAAGTTGTACCTGCCGATTCAAGGGAAACCGCCGTATCCGGGCATTTCCATCACTCGCGACGTCAAATTCGGACCCGACGCGATGGATGTGGTGGACGTATTTGCCAGCGAAAAAGGCGGAGGCAATCGTCCTGTGCTGATCTACGTTTCCGGGGGCGCGGGAAACAAGCTGGCGAATGGCCCGGAGGGCGTCTTCTACGACAACATCATGCTGTGGGCAGTGAAGAATGGCATGGTCGGAGTCAACATGCAGCGCCATCCCGATACGACCGGCGACTATTACGGCACCGCCAAAGCCGTGGGCATGGTTGTCGAGTGGGTGAGAAACAACATCGCCAGCCATAAGGGCAACCCGGCGCGCGTCTTCATCTGGTCGCAATCGGCCGGCAACCAACCAGTGGCGAATTACATCGGCCATCCCGAACTCTACGGACCCAAGGGAGTGGGATTGAAGGGCGCGGTGTTCATGTCGTCGCCCGGCTTCAACATCCTTCCCGCGACTCCGCCGCAGGTGCAGGGCGGAAACGGCGGCCCGTGCAATGATCCGGTGACCGGCCAGCCTTCGGCCGGCGCGCGCGGCGGACCGGGCGGTGGACCAGGAGGCGGCGGAAGAGCCGGCGCAGGACGAGGAACGGGCGCGGGTCGCGGGGCCGGAGGTGGTGGCGGAGGACGCGGCAGAGGACAGGTGGATGAGGCGACGCAGCAGGCTCGGTCCGACCTGAAAGGGCTGGTCGACTCCAAGCTCCCGTTCATCGTGTCCAGCGCGCAGCTCGATCCGCCCGGCGTGATCGCCTTCGCCGAGACTTTCCGCGACGCTTTGTGCAAAGCCGGCCGCTGCCCGCTGTATCTCACCTTCAAGGATCACAGCCACATCTCCGAAGTGGAAGCGGTCAATACCAAGGACGTGAGCGTCACCGGACCGATCCTCAAATGGATGAAGGGCGTGAAGTAGTGGAGAGCGTAAAGTGACGCGCGCTTGAGGAGCAACCCGCCGTATCTGCGGATCGCGGTTGAGGAGGCCTACGCTCCCGCCGAACTCTTTCGCCGCTACCGGGCGCTGCTGGAAGACGGGTCGCACGGCGATCCCGGCTTCGCCAGCCTGTACGGATTCTATTTGAACGATCCCAGCCCTGGGCTCGCCAAGATCCGCGAGCGGATGCAGGATCTGGGCGCGCTGCGCCTTGGCGATATGAACGAGGCCGGCATCGCGCGGCAGATTCTTTCGCTGACGTCTCCAGGCGTGCAGGTTTTCGAGGCCTCGACCGCGGTTTCGCTCGCCCGCGAATGCAACGATCAGCTCGCGGAGGCGATCGCGCACCACCCCGATCGTTTCTCCGGGCTGGCTGCAATTGCTCCGCAGGATCCCTCGGCGGCGGCCCAGGAACTGGAGCGAGGCGTCTCGGTTTTGGGTTTGAAGGGCGCGATCCTCAACTCCCACACGCGCGGCGAGTATCTGGACGATCCCAAGTTCTGGGAGATCTTCGAAGCCGCACAATCCTTGAATGTCCCGATTTACCTGCACCCCAATACCCCCTCGCCACGCATGATCGAGCCGTTTTTGGAGCGCGGCTTGGATGGCGCGATCTTCGGGTTCGCAGTCGAGACCGGTCTGCACGCTCTGCGGCTGGTGGTAAGCGGCGTCTTCGACCGGTTCCCCAGGCTGCGCGTCGTGCTGGGGCATCTCGGCGAAGCCTTGCCCTACTGGCTTTCGCGCATCGACTTCATGCATGCGCGAATGGTCGCGACCAATCGCTACGCCACGGTCGCCAGGCTGGCGCGCAAGCCCAGCGACTATTTGAAAGAAAACTTCTGGGTCACCACCAGCGGCATGGCCTGGGAGCCTCCCATTCTCTACGCCCAGTCCGTGCTGGGTGTGGACCGCGTGCTCTACGCGATGGACTACCCTTACCAGTTCGTGCCCGGCGAAGTGGATCTCATCGACAATCTGCCGATCGGCGATGCGGAGAAGAAAATCCTGTACCAGACCAATGCGGAACGGGTGTTCGCGCTTTGATGCTTATACTGAAGGATTGAGCCAGGCTTCCACCAGCCCAGTCGCCGGATCGAGCGAACCTAAATACCTCACTTCGGGATTGGTTCCGCTCACGCGGCCGCAATTATTCGGCACCATGGCAGGGCTACTGCTCTCGGTGCTGCTGGCTTCTCTCGACCAGACCATCGTAGGCACGGCGGAGCCGCGGATCATCGCCTCACTTTCCGGATTCGACCGGTACCCCTGGGTGGCGACCGCATACCTGCTCACCTCCACTCTGGCCGTGCCGATCTTCGCCAAGTTGTCCGACATGTACGGTCGAAAATGGTTTTTTCTCGGCGGTGCGGGCGCCTTCGTTCTGACCTCGGCCTTATGCGGAGCCTCCGGCAAGCTGGCATTCCCGCCCATCGACGGCATGAACCAGTTGATCCTGTTCCGGGCGATCCAGGGCATCGGCGGAGGCATGATGATGGGCCTGGCGTTCACCATCATCGGGGACGTTTTTTCTCCGGCGGAGCGCGGCAAATACCAGGGATTTTTCGCGGCGACCTACGGCTTATCCTCCATCTTCGGCCCAACGTTAGGCGGGTGGCTCACCGACCAAATCTCCTGGCGCGCGACCTTCTACGTGAACTTGCCGGTGGGCGTGGTGGCCATTCTCGCCATCTACCATTACTTTCCTTACTGGCATCCGCAGGGGGTCCACCGCAGCATCGATTGGGCGGGCGTATTCACGCTCATCTTCTCGATGGTTCCCCTACTGCTGGCGCTCACCTGGGTGACCGATTACGGATGGGGATCGGCGCGAGTCCAGTTGCTGCTGGCGCTTTCCGTGGCGATGCTCGCGGCGTTTATTTGGTCCGAAAGCAGGGCGCGGGAGCCCTTGCTTCCGCTGTCGCTGTTTCGCAATCCGGTCATCGCGATCTCTTCCGTCGCGGTCTTCATTCTCGGGATGGGAATGTTCGGCGTGATCATTTACCTGCCGCTGTTCATGCAGGGCGTGCTAGGAGTTTCGGCGACGAAGTCGGGCAATTTGCTGACGCCGCTGCTGCTCGGCTCAGTCGCTGGAAGCATCACCACGGGCCAGATGAACCTGCGCATGCGAACGTATAAGCCGTCAGCCGTCACCGGATCGGTGCTGATCGCCGCGGGTATGATCCTGTTCGCACGGATGACCGCGTCGACCCAGCCGCATCAGGTTTTATTCGCGATGATTATCGCCGGTTACGGAATGGGGCTGCTGATGCCGGTGTACACGGTTGCGGTACAGAACGTCGCACCCAGGCACCAGATGGGCGCGGCGACGGCGTCCACAACTTTTTTCCGTTCCATCGGCAGCACCGCGGGTGTGGCGTTTTTCGGCAGCCTGCTGCTCACCAACTATCACCACGATTTCGCCCAATCCGCTCCGGCCAATATCCCGGCGGAGGCGTTGCCGCTGTTCTCCAATCCCGTGCGCCTGCAACAGATTCGACCGCAACTCGAGGCTATGTTCTCGCACTATCCCGGCGGCCTGGACCTGTTGCAAACCCTGCTCGGGAATGTCCGCTCGGCCATGGCGCATGGAATTCAGCTCATCTTTTTCACCAGCGCGATTGTGATGACGGCGGCGATCGTGCTGAACGTCATGCTGCGGAATGTGCCGCTGCGGCACGGGCCAGCCTCGGCGGCTCCGCCTGCCGCAGAACCCTAAAGACCGCTCGCTGCGGTCGCGGCTCAGCCTTGCCTCCGGTGGGGCCGGATGGGACAACCTGTGACGTCGCTCGGCGTTTTTCCTTCAGAGCCACCGCAGGGAGGGGGAGTTCGGTCATTCGTTCGCAGGAAACCGCTCCCTCCGGTCGCGGCTCTGTCTAGTCACAGATCAGAAGAAGCGAACAGAGCCGCGACGCGGGTGCCCCCTGGGCCGAGCGGGTTCATCGCAACTCCAGACGCATCCGCCAGGCCGTAGCGCCCCGCGGATAATAGCCCGCGACAGTGGCCACGCGCCTGAACCCGAGGCTCCGGTACAGGCGGATGGCCGCCTTGTTCTCACGCCGCACCATCAGCGAAACCGAGCCCGCCTCGGCGCGGCGCAGCTTGCGAATGGCGGCCCTCAAGAGCGCGGTTCCGACGCCGTGACAGCGGTAACGGGGAAGCACCGCCAGCGACTCGATCTCTCCTCCGTAGCGGGTCTGAGAAGCAATGGCGTATCCGGCCAGGCGCCCGTCAACGTGCCCGACCAGGAAAAACTGCGGCACGGCCGCGGCGTATTCGAGAAACGTCTCCTTGGGCCAGGCGTCGCTCACGAAGCAGGCCCGCTCCAGCTTCAGGATGCCGCGCAGGTCAGCCTGCTCAAACAAACGCACACGGGGGTGTAGAATGAGTCCCATGATTTTGACCCGCTTCCGCTTCGCTCTCCCTATCCTAAGTGCGTGCGCGTTCGCGTTAGGGTTCGCCGCGCTGGCGCCATCCCAACAGGGAGCGCAGCAAAACGGCGGCGGCAACAAGGGAAAGGCGAAGGGCAACGGCCTGATCACTCCCGTGGCGCAACTGGACCAGGAGCTCAAGGGCACGCTGGAGCGGATCAAGGTCCACGGGAAATCGCTCGAAGGAAATCTGGAAGGAGACTCCCCGGATCGCGATGTGTTCGTGTATCTGCCTCCCAGCTACGCGGCTCAGCCGAATCGCCGCTACCCGGTGGTCTACACGCTGCACGGTTACGGGCTGCACGCCCAGCAATGGGTAGGCTTCGCCAGCGTCGCCGGCTTGGAAAAGGGACTGGCCGCGGGGACCACCAAGGAGATGATCCTGGTAGCGCCGGACGCGTTTTCGCTGCAAAACGGCAGCTTCTATTCGAACTCCAAGGCCACTGGCGATTGGGAAACCTTTGTTTCTCAAGAACTGGTCGCCTACATCGACAGCCACTACCGCACCATCCCCAATCGCATGAGCCGGGGCCTCATGGGTCACTCCATGGGCGGCTATGGAACGTGGCGCATCGGCATGAAGCACCCGGACGTGTTTTCAAGCCTTTTCGCGATGTCCGCCTGCTGCTACTTCGACACCGGCGACATAGCTCCGGATCAAGCAAAGCTGCTGGAGGCGGTCAAGACCAAGGAGGACGCGGCCAAGGTCCCCTTCAACCAGAAGAGCGGGCTGGCTCGCGCGGCGGCATGGTCGGCCGATCCCGAAAATCCTCCGCTCTTCTTCGATCTGCCGCTGAAGGATGGGAAGAAGCAAGCCGTGATCGCCGCCAAGTGGGCCGCCAACTCAGTGTTGGTGATGCTGGAACAATACGCGCCCAATCTCAAAAAGATGAAAGGGATCGCGATGAACGTCGGCGACCAGGACAACTTGATGCCGTCCAACAAGGACATGGACGAGGCCCTCACCCGCTTCGGCATCGCGCACACGTTCGAGATCTTTGCGGGCACTCACAACGACCAGGTCCCCATGAACTTTGAGCAGAAGGTTCTGCCGTTCTTCTCGAATCAACTGTCCTTCTCACAATAGAGCCTCACCCAGAAGGACCTGCGCGAAGCCGGGTGAGGACACCAGCCGCGACTGAGCGTTTTCACCCAGCGCGCTTCGGCTTCCAGCCGTAATCACTTAAAAACCGAATCCTCCGAGCCTGGCATTTCGCGTGCCAAGGAAAATTGCAAATGACCATTCTGGAAGTTTGCCGCTGGCTTCAAGAGATGCCTGCGGCGACCGCCCTGCGCGAGTCGCAACTCATGTTTCCCCTGATTGAGGGGACGCACCTGCTGGGGCTGGCGCTCATGATGGCGCCGGTCGCGATGCTGGATCTGCGCCTGACCGGCGTCTTATGGAAGGACGAGCCGGCGACCAAGATCCGCAATCAGTTCCTGCCCATCACTTTCACCGGGTTCGGCGTGATGATCGTCACCGGCCTGCTGCTGTTCTGGTCGGAGGCGGTCAAATGCTGGAGCAGCCCCTACTTCAAGATCAAGCTGATGATGCTGGTGGTGGCCGGGCTGAATGCCCTGGTATTCCACTCCACCATCGACCGCAAGATCACGGAATGGGAGAAGGACTCGACTCCGCCCTTCCGCGCCAGAGCCGCCGGCGTGCTTTCTCTGGTCCTGTGGACCGCCGTCATCTTCACGGGCCGCTACACGGCCTACAACCTCTAAGGAGACTCATGTCGCTGTTGCCGTTCTTCAAATGGGCCGATGCGAGCCCGCTCGGCCATGCAGTTCGCGGAAACACGTGGGCCTTCCCGCTGATTGAGACCGTTCACATCCTGGCGCTGGCCGTGCTGCTGGGATTCATTCTGCTGATCGATCTGCGCCTGCTGGGAATCGGGCCCAAGCGCATCCCCGTCGCCCAGTTGGAGCGGCAACTGCACCGCTACATCAACTGGAGCCTGGTGCTGATCCTGACCACCGGCGTGCTGCTGTGGGCTTCCGAAGCGATCAAGACCTACGATAACGCCGCCTTCCGCCCCAAGATCATTCTGCTGGTGCTGGCGGTCACCTATCACTATACGGTCCATCGCAGAGCCGCCACCAGCGAATCGCCCTCCGGCCCTGCGTTGGGAAAAATTGCGGCCGTCGTGTCATTGACGCTCTGGTTCGGCGTAGGCATCGCCGGCCGGGCGATTGGTTTCGTGTAGAAAGCCGTTCGTTTAGAAAGGAGCTCTCTCAAATGGAATATCCCGTAACCGGACTTCATCACATCACCGCGTGCGCCAGCGGCGCGCAGGAAGACATCGATTTCTTCACCCAGGTGGTGGGCCAGCGCATGATCAAGCAGACCATCCTGTTTGACGGCCGCTACGCCCACTATCATTTCTATTACGCCAACGCGAATGCCGAGCCTGGATCGGTGATGACCACCTTCCCCTACAGGCGCGTCGCGGGCCGGCCCGGCTCGGGCCAGGTTCAATCCACGGTCTACACCGTCGCGAAAGGCTCGCTGCCGTTCTGGATCGATCATCTGAACCGCCATCGCGTGGTGCATCACGGCATCCACGAGCGGTTCGGGCAGCGCTTCGTCCACTTCGCCCACCCCTGCGGTCTGGAATTCGAGGTGATGGAAGATGACGCGGATCGCCGCCAGGGCTGGAGCACGGAGGAGATCGCGCCCGCCGAAGCCGTCCGCGGATTCCACGCCCCGCTGCTTTCGGTACGCGAAATCGAGGAGGAGGAGCGTTTCTTTGTAGAGGCGCTGGGGTTCCACAAGACCGGCGTCGACGGCGTGTACCATCGCCTGGAAACCGGCAAGGGCGGAGCCGGCAAGACCATCATCCTGCTGCATGAGCCGATGCGCCCCGCCGGAAGCTGGATTTTCGGGTCGGGAACGCACCATCACGTAGCGCTGAACGTTGCCAATGATGAGGCTCTGGCGGAACAGAAGGGTATTTACGAGGAGCTCGGCTACACCGACTGTTCGGAGATCAAGGACCGGAATTACTTCCACTCGATTTACGTGCGCTCGCCTGGGGGTGTTCTGGTGGAGTGCGCCGCGACCGCGCCAGGAGGGTTCGCGAAGGACGAAGCCTTCAATCAGCTCGGCTCGCATCTGCTGCTGCCGCCCTGGTTCGAACACCGCCGCGCCGAGATTCTCGCGATGCTGGATCCAATCCAGCCGCCGGAGTGGCATGCTCCGGTCCCGGTGGAGACCGTCACGGTTTCGCGCCGAACGGATGCGACCTTCGTTGCCGATCCGGACTTCGTCGGCGAGCCGGTGACGCGGTAAGCGCGCCCACGCCAAAAACAAAACGCAGGCAAAATGGAGGTATGACGCGTAGCGTTATCCTCTGTCTTGCGGCGGTCCTGATGGCCGCCTGCTCCAAACCGCCGAAACCGGTCGAGGATCTGACCGGCCATATGGATGTCTCTGGCTACAACCTGACGCTGATGAAGGGCCACCGCGACGGCGATCGTCTGACGGCCCAGGCGGGCCTCTCCAACGGATCAGCCTCATTCCTGCTGGACCTGCGGTTCACCATCGAGACCGGGGCGCAGCTCCAATCCGGCCAATGGAAGTGGCTCGGCCCCGGCGGCGAGTCCAAGAGCGGGGCCGTGGACGCCAAATCGATCATGTTCCTGGGCGGACAAAACGGCCCTCCCAGCATTGGCGGCACCTACTACCTGCTCAGCTCGGACGGGGCACCCTGGTTTCGCGTGACCATCCCGGCCACGCCGCTGGAGGTGCGGGCACCATCCGCGACACACTAGGTTTTCACCTCCGAAAAGCCTGCGGCGCCCTCTCGGCCGCACTATACTGGAAGACGGTTTCCCCAACATGCGTGCACACAAGACTACATTTTTGCTGGCCGGCGTGGCTGGCCTGCTCGGAACGATCTGGATTACGCCGAAGACCTCGGCGCAGCAGCCCAAAAAGGTGGATGACGCGGCCCTACGCAGCTCTGGCAAGACCGGCGAGGAGTGGCTGGTCAACGGACTGAACTATGGCGAGACGCGCTACAGCCCGCTCAAACAGATCGATGCCTCGAACGTCGGCCGGCTCGGCCTGGCCTGGTCCTATGAGGTCGGCCCGGGCGGAGGCACGCAGGAATCGACACCGCTGGTTTCGAACGGCGTCATGTACAGCGTCACCAACTGGAGCATCGTCTTTGCCGTCGACGCCCGCACCGGCAAGGAAAAATGGCGCTGGGATCCGGAGGTGAATCACACCACCGTCGCGCCCAAGATCTGCTGCGGCGTGGTCAATCGCGGTCTGGGATTGTACGAAGGCAAGGTTTTCGTTCCGGTGACCGACGGCCGGCTGGTGGCGCTGGATATCGAGACCGGCAAGCCGGTTTGGGAAACCCGCGTCGCCTACACGCAGGACAACTACACTCTGACCATGGCGCCGCGAGTGATTCGCGGGCGAGTGCTGATCGGCGTGAGCGGGGCCGAATACCCGGTGCGCGGCTTCATCGCCGCCTACGACGCCAACACGGGCAAAGAGTCGTGGAAGTTCTACACGGTCCCCGGTGATTTTTCCAAGCCGCCTGAGAACGAGGCGATGCGCCGGGCGCTGGCCACCTGGGATACCAAGGCGACCAAATCCGCCGGCGGCGGCACAGTGTGGGATGCCATCTCCTATGATCCCGACCTCGACCTGGTCTACTTCGGCACCGGCAACGCCGGTCCCTGGCCGTCCGACCTGCGCAACGCCAGGGGCAAGGATAATCTCTACGCGTGCTCCATCATCGCACTCAAGGCCGATACCGGCGAGTACAAGTGGCACTTCCAACTGGTGCCCAGCGATTCCTGGGACTACGACGCTGTGCAGCAGTTGATCCTGGCGGAAGTCACCATCAAGGGCCAGCCTCGCAAGGTGATCATGCAGGCCAGCAAAAACGGATTTTTCTACGTGCTCGACCGGACCAACGGCAAGTTCATCTCCGGCCAGCCATACGTGAAGGTGAGCTGGGCCAAGGGTCTCGACGAAGCCACCGGCCGGCCCATCGTCAATGCAGACGCCTGGTACGACAAGACCAGCTCCGCCACGGTGCAGCCCGGACCCAACGGCGGACACAACTGGGCGCCGATGTCGTTCAATCCGACAACCGGCTTGGTTTATGTTCCGGCGACTTCGGGAACCACCTTCAACTACGCTACCGATCCGAACTTCGAGTTGAAACCGGGCGAACTGAACCTGGGCATCGTCTTCGGGAATCCGAACGCGGGCGCGGCGCGTGGAGGTGGGCGCGGACGCGGTGGAGCGGCGGGTGGGAATGCCCCGGCCGCAACCGGCGGTGAGGTGGCGACCGCTCAAGCACAGGCCGCGGCTGCTCCGCCTCGGCCGCCGGCGCCTCGCGCCACTGCCAAGCCCCAGCCACCCATGATCGGACCCGACGGGCCGCAAGGCGGCATCCTCACCGCGTGGGATCCGGTGACGCAGACGCCCAGGTGGACCGTCGCGGGCGGCGGCTCGACCGGAGGCGGAACGATGACCACGGCAGGCAACCTGGTATTCCAGGTGCTTTCCAACGGTTTGCTGCGCGCCTACACCGCCGATAAGGGCGAGAAAGTTCTGGAGATCCAGACCAACCTCCGCACCGCCCTGGGACCTCCCATGACCTTCATGCTGGACGGCAAACAGTACGTGACGCTGCAAGGCGGACAGGGCGCGGCCGGCACAGGTTTCGGTGGCGGCGGAGCATCGCCGGTTACGCCCAAGCTGCTGACCTTCGTGCTGGACGGCAAGGCTCCACTGCCTCCGCCTCCACCGCAGGGTCAAGGACGAGGGCAAGGGCGAGGACGATGAATCGCCGCCGGTTCCTCGGGGCCGCTGCTTCAAGCACCCTCTTCGGGTGCCTCTCGTCGGCCGCAACCCCGTCGAACCGGCTTTCCGTTCCTAAGAAATCATCCGTCAAACCCGCTCCGGCGGGGCTGCATCCGTTGAATCTGCGGGCCGAGCGCGATGCCCTGCTCTACATCCCGGAGTCCGCCGCGAAGTTCGAAAAAGCTCCCCTGGTGGTCTCGCTTCACGGTGCGACCCGCGGCGCGGACAGCGCCATTGACCGCTTCAAGCCGCTCTCCGACGAGCTCGGCTTTCTGCTGCTGGCGCCGGTCTCGGAATCGACCACCTGGGACGGCATCGGCGGCCAGTACGGCCCGGACCCGGCCTTCATCAGCCGATCCCTGGCGAAAGCGTTCACGATGCGCGCGGTCGATCCTGCGCGCGTAGCGATGGCCGGCTTCTCCGACGGAGCGTCTTATTCGCTCTCCATCGGACTGGCCAATGGCGACCTGTTCCGCGCGGTGTTCGGATTCTCGCCGGGCTTCATCATTCCCGGCGACCGCATCGGCAAGCCGCCGGTTTTCATCTCCCACGGAACCATCGACAACGTTCTGCCCATCGACCAATGCAGCCGCCGCATCGTCCCGGAGCTGAAGCGCCTGGGCTATAACGTGACCTATCGCGAGTTCGAAGGCAAGCACACGCTGCCGCCGGAGATCGCCTCCGACGCGATGCGCTGGTTCATGACCCTCTAGCCCGCAAAGGGGCGTAGGTTCCGTTTTGCGGGCGGATGCTTATGGCCAGACCAAGCGGCGCCTCGACCGCTGACCTTCCGTCCAGACTGGATTGGCAACCCAAGCGCGTTTCGCGGAACCGATCCGGCGAGCGGGATGCTGCGGCTTGGCGTCCACGCGGCTGCATCGGCTAGCCAATGTGTTGCAAGCTGAAGGGATGCGGGTTGGTCGCAATGCTCTATGTCCGTGCGGCAGCGGGAAGAAATTCAAGAAGTGCCACCTCAATATGCCGCCCATTGGCGCTACGTCCGCTGCTCCACCTCAACTGCCGCGCGCGGTAACCGAGAAGTTTGCCCGCCATCGTCGTGAGGAAATGTTGCGCGAGGCGAATTTTGGCAAAATCAGACCTATCATACAGGTGCCTGAGTACGCCGGGAAACGGATTGTCGTTGTCAGGAACCGCATCTATTGGCAGGACAAAGAAAAATGGAAATTCTTCTCGGATTTCCTCTCCGACTATAGTAAATTGAAATTCGGCAAGGAATGGCTCGAAGCGCAGAAGGCAGCGTCGCCGAGGGATCGGCATCCCCTTTACGTTTGGCAGCGGCAAGCTTACGATTGGCAGCAGCGCCAGACTCCTCGACCCGATGGCACCTATGCCGAAATCCCAAACGGCCCGATGGCCGCATGCAACAACTTTTACTACGATCTCTACACCGTCGACGACAACGCGCTGCTGGACGGGGACTTGTTGGCGCGGTTGAAGCACCGCGACCAGTTTCAGGGCGCACTGCATGAGTTATTCGCTCAGGCCACATGCCTCCGGGCTGGCTTTGATATCATCAGGGAAAACGAACGGGACCGGAACAGACGCCATGTCGAATTTATCGCCGTTCACAAAGCGACAGGCCAGCACATACTTGTGGAGGCCAAGAGCAGGCATCGGGCGGGAGTCATGGGTCGCAACGGAGAACGAGACGAGAAACCTGACATCCG
>CAWISY010000062.1:0-75419 GCA_963838455.1 Bryobacterales bacterium | reverse complement strand
GTGAGCTGGACCGCGCCCTCGGTGGCCTTGAAGTAGGTTTCGAGCGCCGGCAGAGCCGGCAGATACATGTCGATGCTGAGCGGAGCAAAGGCGGTCAGCACGCCCAGCAGCACCACCAGCTCCAGCCGGCGTGCGCCGGTCACTTCGGCCGGGAGGGTGGAGGCTGCCGCCACGCCGGCCTTTAGACCGCGTGCCTTCGCGTCTGGCTCAGGCGTTCGGTGGCAAACTGGATCGCCTTGGATTCGGCTTCTTCCCGCGTCGCGCCACGCGTGCGGGCGATATTGGCGCCGGGCGAGACGTTATCCGCGGTGCAGTGAAACGTCTCGCCGATGCGGTAGCTGGTCAGATGCACCGGCCAGCCCGCGATTTCCATCTCGCGCTCCTGATGTTCTTCGACTTTCATGGCTTACGCTTTGGCGACTTGAGGCGCCGCGCCGCGCTCCACCGGCGCGCCCACCAGGTTGCCCCATTCGGTCCAGGAGCCGTCGTAATTGCGCACATGATCGAAGCCCAGCAGGTAGCGCAGCACGAACCAGGTGTGGCTGGAGCGCTCGCCGATGCGGCAATAGGCGATGGTCGGCTTAGCTCCGTCGACGCCTTCATTGCCGTAGAGCATGGTCAACTCGTCAAAGGACTTGAACGTCCCGTCGTCATTGCAGGCCTTGCCCCACGGGATGCTGCGCGCGCCGGGGATGTGGCCGCCGCGCTGGCAGGTTTCCGGCAATCCCGGAGGCGCCAGGATTTCGCCCGTGAATTCGGCTGGGCTGCGGACGTCGACCAGGGCGGTGTGTCCGCCCTGGACAGCAGCTTGGACTTGATCCAGAAAAGCTCGCAGCCCGTTGTCCGGACCACTGGCGGTGTAGGCGGCGTGCGCCGGAGTGGGGACATCGGTGGAAATATCTCGTCCTTCGGCCAGCCACTTCTTGCGCCCGCCATTCATCAGCCGAACGTCATTGTGTCCGTACATCTTCATCTGCCACAAAGCCCAGGCGGCGAACCAGTTATTGTTGTCGCCGTAAAGAACCACGGTGGTGTCATTCGAGATGCCGGCCTCGGCCATCAATTTTTCGAACTGATGCTTAGAGAGGATGTCGCGTCGAAGGGTGTCGCAAAGTTGCGTGGTCCAGTTCCAGCCGATCGCGCCGGGCACGTGGCCCTTGGCGTATTCGGACGTATCTACGTCAACTTCTGCGACCCGGACGTTAGGATCGTTGGCGTGCTGGGCGACCCACTCGGTCGAGACCAGCGCTTCTGGGTGTGCGTAATTTGCCATGATTTAAGTATGCTCCGTACAGCTTCTCTATTAGATCACGTCACTATTAGATCACTGCAACGGGTGGTGGTTGCAATGACCAGGTTCGCGCTTTTGGCTGTGTTGGTTGGATCGATGCTGTTCGCTCAATCTTCGGGTTCGTCTCAAAGTGGCCCGCGCTATAGCAAAGATGGCAAGCTGCAACTGCCGGCCGATTATCGCGAGTGGATTTTCTTGAGCTCTGGAATCGGGATGCGGTACATGACCGATGGCGCTGCTAACCCGAATCCTCCGTTCGACAACGTGTTCGTGAATCCGGAGGCGTATCGAGGTTTTCTGAAGACCGGGACCTGGCCCGATAAGTCCGTGCTGGTTCTGGAGGTGCGGAAATCCGAGAGCCAGGTGTCGATCAACAAGGATGGCCGCGTGCAGTCGACCGGCGGAGTCGCCGAGATTCATGTAAAGGATGCCTCGCGCGGCGGCTGGGCGTTTTACGAATTCTCGAGAGGCGCTTCTGAGGGCACGCTGGTCGCGAAGGACCGCGACTGCTACTCCTGTCATGAGAAGAACGGCGCGGTCGATACCACCTTCGTGCAATTTTACCCGACCCTGGCGGAGATCGCTAAAGCAAAGGGGACGTTCCAGACCAAGACTGACCAGTAGTATGGTCGTATGGTAGTATGGCCGTATGGTTAAGATGACGTTCAACTTCGATGCCGAGACAATCGCGCACCTGAATGAGGCGGCGAGGCGTTTGTCCAAGTCCAAGTCGGACATCGTGCGCGCCGGGATTGAGGAAGTTTACCAAAAGAGCGACAAGATGAGCGACGAAGAGCGCGAGCGGAAGATTGCATTCCTTAAGGAGTACGCGAAGCGGAAACTGCCGGGAACCCGCGCGGACGCCGAGCGCGAAAAACAAGAGATCCGCGAATCCCGTCGCACCGGCTGGCGCCCGGGAGCCCGCTAGCCTTCGCGATGATCCTTCTCGACACCTCGGTACTGATCGATGGGCTGACGCGAGATCAGTTGCTCCTACCCGCGATCATGCGAATGCTCAATCACGGCGAGAAGTTGGCTCTATGCACCATGGTGCTATTTGAGTGGTTGCGCGGTCCGCGCGGCGGGGAAGATCTCCAAGCGCAGGAGGTCTTATTCCCCTCTCGCGAAGCCCTGCCTTTCGAAGTTGCCGACGCTGAGATCAGCGCCCGGATCTATCGCTCCTTGAAACGGCCGCGCACCCGCGAAGTAGACATCGCCATCGCCGCCTGCGCCATCCGCCACAATGCCGCATTGTGGACGGTGAATACCGAGGATTTCGCGGACATCCCCGGGCTCCGGCTGGTGCGGCCCTGAGATACCGGTCTACGCCAAGTCGAACTTCTCGTTGTGCAGCAACGGGTCGCTCTTGATCAGCACCGGCCGCCGCAGGACTTCCTCCAGCTCCTCCAGATACTTGTTCTGGTGCGACTTGAGAACCTTGGCGACGTCCGGGTGGGCGCGCAGCACCACTTCCTTGCCTTCGACACTCGCGGCCATCTTGCGAGCCTCGGTAAGGATTTCGCCGATCACGGTGGGCACGCTCTTGATGTAGCCGCCGCCGTCGCAGTGCGGGCAGGGCGAGCACAGTGTCCGCTCCAGCGACTGCTTCACGCGCTTGCGCGTAATCGCCACCAGGCCGAAATCGTTGAACTGCAGAATTTTGTATGGCGCACGGTCGGCGCGCATGGCTTCTTCGAGCGCCTGCATCACCTTCTGGCGATTCTTGCGTTCATCCATGTCGATAAAGTCGATGATGATGATGCCGCCCAGATCGCGCAGCCGGACCTGGCGCACGATCTCCTTGATCGCCTCCGTGTTGGTTTTGACGATGGTGTCTTCCAGGCGGTTGGATTTGCCAACGTACTTTCCGGTGTTGACGTCGATCGCCACCAGCGCCTCGGTCTGGTTGATGACGATGTAGCCGCCCGACTTCAGCCACACTTTCGGACGCAGAGCTTTTTCCAGCTCCTGCGTGATGCCGAAAGCGTCGAAGATGGGCGCCTCGCGCGTGTACAGCTTCACCTTGCCGACCAGCGCCGGCTGGAAGCGCTGCACAAACGCGACCACGTTCTGATACGTCTCTTCGTTGTCGATCCAGATGGATTTGAAGTTGTCGGTCAACTGATCGCGCAGCACGCGCTGCACAATGTCCAGATCATGATGCAGCAGCAGCGGAGCCGGTTTGCGCTCGGCCTTGGCCTTCATGTCCTGCCACAGCTTGTACAGGAACTCCATATCGGCCGCGATTTCTTCTTCAGTGCGCCCTTCGGCCGCGGTGCGCGTGATGAACCCGCCGCCCACTCCGGGACGCCGCCCTTGCAGGATCCGCTTCAGGCGCAGCCGTTCTTCGTCGCTGGCGATCTTGCGCGAAACACCCATGTGCTCCAGCGTCGGCATGTAGACCACGTAGCGGCCCGGAAGAGCGATGTGCGATGTGATGCGCGCGCCCTTCTGTCCCAGCGGCTCCTTGGCGATCTGGACGATGATCTCCTGCCCTTCCTTAAGCAGATCCGTGATGGAGGGCTGGCCTTGATTGCCGGAGGGCCGTGAGACGTGGCGCGATTCCTGGGGACGCGCACCTTCTCCTTCGGCGCGAGCTTCACGTCCTTCTTGAGACCGGGGTTCTTGCGACCTGGCCTCCGGGGGCCGGCCTTCCTGCGGGCGGCCTTCCTGGGAACCACCGCGGCCGCCGCGGCGCCTCATCCGGCGGGAAGCGCGATGGGGATAGCGCCCGCCGCGCTCGCGCACTTCTGCGCTGCCGCTTTCGGTCTCCGGCGGAGCCCCTTCCGCCCCCGGCTCGAAAGTCGCGGGCGAGGTCTCTTCCCCCTCGGCCTCTTCGCCATCGCCAGGCTCAAACAGACCGTCGGTGTCAATCCCTTCCACTTCGCCCAGGATCATGGCCTGGATGTCGCGATCTTCATCTTCGTCGAGGCCGGGAGCCACGGCCGGGCCCTCTTCCTGATCCGGTGCAGCGTCTTCGCCGTTTTCGCCGGCTGCTTCGGCCGGCGGTTCCACGGTCTCGGTCACAATGGAGCGGACACGCCGCTCCATATCGGTCGCCGCGGGGGTTTCCGCCGCTTGCGCGGTGGAAGGCAAAGCCGCCTCGACGCCGGGCGTTGTTGCTTGGGTTGGGCTCACTGGAGCCGCAGCGGCCGGCTCCGCGTCTTTCGCCTCTCCCGCCTCCGAAGCGGCTGCATGATGGACGGGAGCATCGGGAAGGGTGTTGTCCGGCGGGTAGTGGATCGGCTCGTCGTATTCGCCCTCGCCCTCCTCCTCTATTGCCTCTTCGGCCGCCTCACTGGCGACCGCAGCGGCCGGCTGGGCCTCTGGCGCGGGGCGGTACTTGCGAAGTGATTCGCCGGGGAGGATCAGTGGCGTGGATTCGGGAGCCGGCGCGGCCTCTTCGGGCATTTCCTCGGATTCCGCAGCGGCCGGAACGGCCACGGCACCGGCAGCGGGCTCAGCCGCAGCCGCGGAGGTATCGGCGTACTTCGACTCCGGGAAACCGCGCCCGCGATGCCGCCGCCGGCGCGAGCGGCGTCCGCGACGGTCTGCTTCGCGATCGCCTTGCTCCGGCGGCCGACCCGTGGCCTCCGGCGCGCCAGCGCCCTGCGCCCCCGATTCCGATGCCGGAGCCGCGCCCTCGGCGGGCGTCACGGGAGCGGCTGGAGCCGCAACTTGACCCGTTCCTTGGGGCGTTCCTTGAAGAGCCGGACGCCGTTCACGATCCCGGTCTCGTCCTCCCTCCCGATCTCTTCCGCCTTCGCGATCTCTTCCGCCTTCACGGCCGGGGCGCTCCCGTCCCCGCCCCTCTTCTCCGGTCACCCGGTCGATATCTTCGTGCTCTTCGAGGAAGTCCGACACGTACAAGAACGTGTCGCGTTCCAGGCCCAGATCCACGAAAGCCGATTGCATTCCCGGAAGGACGCGCGTCACGCGTCCCTTATGGATGCTGCCGGCCAGAGAATATTCATTGGATCGCTGGAAGTGCACCTCCACCAACTGATCGTCTTCAAGAAGCGCAACCCGGGTCTCATGCCGATTGGCAGAGATCACCATTTCCTTGCTCATCGTTTCCTCCTCCGCCTTTCAGCGGGGCCTCCTCGCCTTTCGGCGAAGCCTCCATCGCCGTGCGACGGTGCGCACGGGCCAAGGCCGCAACTTACGGGCGCGAGGCAAAGCGGGAAGCTAGGAGCGGCGGCTCGGGGGTGGAGGGCTTGCCGCCATCCGGCGCCGGAGTGGAGTTCTCCCGTAGGAACCGCCACACACCCCGGCCCGCCGAAACCGGCAAGCACCGTGGAACCAAGTCTGCGAAGGGCCAAGTGGGATACCGATCCCGGAGGATCGCCCCATCAACTCCGCCGGCTGATCCACAAAAACTTGAAAACCGAACTCGCCCCGCCTTCCCGCGCGAATTACCGCGCCGTTGATCGCGGGCTCAAATCTCTTCTACCACCCGGCGCGGCGAGGCGCCGGAAGAATTCGATCACAAAACCGTTTCACCAACAGAAAAACTTGGGCTCAAAAAAACCGGTACAACTTCTGAGAAACAGCCCGCAAAACGGAGCCTGGGTCGCGGCAAGACCGGCTGTTACTCCCATACACTGAGGGCCGCGACCGGCCCTTTGCCGGCTGGCTAGCTCACAAACCGGCGGAGCCGGACATTGTTCACCAGCCCCAGCATCATAAACGTCGAGATCATGTTCGATCCGCCCGCGCTCATCAGCGGCAGCGGAATCCCCGAGACGGGCACAATGCCCACTACCATGCCCACGTTCACCAGAACGTGGAATAACAACAAAGTCGCCACGCCCATGCAAATAAACACGCCGGGGCGATCCGGAGCCGTTTGCGCATTCTGCACGATCTGCATCAGCAGCAGAAAGTACATCCCCAGCGCCACCACCACCATTACGAAGCCATGTTCCTCCGCAAAGGAGGCGAAGATGAAGTCGGTATGCGGCACCGGAAGGAAGCGCAACTGGGTCTGCGTGCCATGGGTCACGCCGCGGCCCCACATGCCGCCGTCTCCCACCGCGATCTTGGATTGGATCACCTGGTATCCGCGGCCCTGCGGATCGCGCGAAGGATCGCGGAAGGTCTGAAAACGCTCCTTCTGATAATCCTTGAGCACGAACCAGCCGACCGGCGCCGCCAGTGCGCAGGCCAGAACGATCACGGCCACGTGACGCCATTGAATCCCGGCCAACAGGATCCCCACAATCAGAACCGGAACGTAAGTAGCGCCGGTGCTGAAGTCCGGCTGGACCATCACCAACGCCGTTGGGATCCCGACCAACCCTCCTAGTTTGAACAGATCACGCGCACTCAACTGGTCGGTTTTCAGCTCCGACAGGTAGCGCGCTACGACTAATATTATCACCAATTTTACGAATTCCGAGATCTGTAGGTGAAAAAGCCACCGTTTCCCCCCCGCCACGCGCTTGCCCAGCAGAAACGTGGCGATCAGGGCCACGATCGAAAGTCCATATAGGATCGGGGTTTGCGCCATCAGGGTGTGGTAATCCACGGACGCGGCCAGCCACATCATACCGAGGGCGACGGCGATATACAGAATCTGCTTCCACCAGGCGCTGCGGTAATCGTGGCTCGCGGAGGAATAGTCATGCGTCGCAGAGTAGATCTGCAACACGCCCAGCGCGCAGATGATCAAGGTGATCGCCAGCAGCGGCCAGTCGAAATCGCGGAAGCTCCGGTACCGGGCCATGAGGGACTTTAGCGCGCCCAACCTTCCGTTTGGAAACCCGCAAGGAAACCCGCTGGATTGGGACCCGGCCCAGCCGGCTCCCGAAACCAGGTCTTGCGCAGCCAGGCGACTTCCTGCGGTTTGCCTTGCGCCTGGCGGATCTTCTTGTCGAAATACGCCTTGATGACATCGCGCACGATGGGCGCCGCCAGAGTTCCGTGCTCGGCTGACTCCCATAGCCCCACCACCACGATCTCCGGATGGTCGCACGGCGCAAAGCCGACGAACCAGGCGTTATCCTTGAGTTCGTTGTAGAGAGCCCTATTCGCCTTGGCCAGCTTGTTGGAGATGCGCTGGGCGCTGCCGGTCTTACCGCAGACGTCGATTCCCGGAATGCGGGCGGAGGTCCCGGTGCCCTCTTCCTCGATCACGCCGCGCATCGCCGAGACAATGGTCGCGATGTTTTCCGCATGCAAGTTCCCACGTGTCGGTTCGTTGTGGACCGAAGGGTCGCGGACCAGACGGGGCCGGTACCAGACACCGCCGGAGGCCAGTCCTCCGATGGCCACGGCGAGCTGAATCGGTGTGACCACGATGGCGCCCTGGCCGATGGCGACCGATACCGTTTCGCCCGCGTACCAACGGTCGTGCATGACGCGCAGCTTCCATTGCGTCGACGGCATGATGCCTTCCTTCTCGTCCGGAAGATCGATGCCGGTTTTCTTGCCGATGCCCACAAGCTGCGCATATTGCGCAATGGTGTCGATGCCTAGCCGCTCGCCCAGATTGTAAAAGTACACGTCGCAGGATTTGACGATCGCCTGATGCAAATTGACGGTGCCGTGAACGGCGTCGCATTTATGGGTGACGCCGTAGAAGGTGGCATAGCCGGGGCAGTAGTAGGTAGTCGAAGGTTCCAGCGCGCCGGTCTCGAGGCCGGCCAGCGCGACAATCGGCTTGAACGTCGAGCCCGGAGCGAACTGCGCTTGAATCGCGCGATTCATCAGCGGCGTGTCCGGATCGGTGCTCAGCGTCTTCCATTCCTGGTGGAAGTCCGCCGGATCGAAGGTCGGCCGGCTCACCATGGCCAGCACCTCGCCGTTGCGCGGGTCCAGCGCCACCACCGCTCCCTTGCGGCCGTCGAGCGTCAGCTCCGCGGCTGCCTGCAGGTCGATATCGAGCGTGGTCTGCAGGTTACGCCCCGGTACGGCTTCGATCTTGTCGAGCACATCGCGCTTGCGCCCCTGGTAATCCACCACCACGCGCTGCTGGCCGTCGACGCCCATCAGTACATCGTTGTACTGCTTCTCCAGACCGGTCTTGCCGACGATCTCGCCCAGCGAATACTTGGCATACTCCGGCGAATCCAGTTCCTGCTCGCTCACCTCGCCCACGTAGCCGATCACATGCGTGGCCAGACCGTTCTGCGGGTACAGGCGCGTGCTCGAATCCTCCTCGACTTCCAACTCGGGGAAGGTCTGGGGGTCCATGTGGGACTCGGCGAAGGCCATTTCGCCGCGCGTCAGCTCAGCCTTGATGGGGACGGCTTCGTACTTGGGACGGCTGCTGTAACGCTTGACGCGATTTTCCAAATCGTCCAGATCGAGGTGCAGCCCCTGAGCGATGTCGGCCAGGTGCTCCGGATTCAGATTTTCGCGTGAAAGAAACGCCCGATAGGAGGGCCGGTTGTCCACGATCACGCGTCCGTCGCGGTCCAGGATCTTGCCGCGCGGCGCCAGCAATCGGTTCGGTGCGGATGCGGTTGCGCTCCGCCAGCTCGCTGTTGACCTCGTGGTCGCGCACCTGCAACACCCAGAACCCGGCGATCAGAAGTAGAAACACGCCCACGGTGACGTACTGAAACACCGCGATACGGCCCAAGGCGAATTGAGACTCATCGCGCAGCAGGCGGTTGGCGCGTTGCTGCGGACGTCCGTGTTCGGGGTGGAGGGGAGACAAATGCTACTCCGTGACTTCCTTCGATACGGTTACTCGGTAACCTTCAGTTTATCCAACACATGAAACAGAGGAACCGCGACCAGGGAGTTGAGCACCGCCAGCACGATGGTCTGCAGCGGTTCGAAATCGACGTGATCGCCCAGCAGCGCGGTTCGCAGGAACCAATAGAAGAACTGGTGGAAGAAAAAAAAGAACAGCGCCAGCAGCAGCCGCACCCCGGAAGTTTCCACGTCAAAGCGCTGGCTGATGGTTCCAGCGAAATATCCGACCAGCGTCTTGGCGATGCCGAACAATCCCAGCGGATGCTGCGGCAAGGGCGGCGAGAGCGAATCCTGCGCCAGCCCGATGCCCATGCCGAACAGCACCCCGGCCGCCGCCGACCGCCGGGCCAGCGAAAAGTACACCGTAACCAGCAGCGGCAGTTCCAGGTAGGAAAGATACGGCACGAAGCGCGGCACCACCACCTGGAACAGGATCGCGGCTAGAGGAATGCCTACGATCGAAATCCAGTTGAACTTGGAGACGCGGTTCTTGCGGGCGTCGTGAAACCCGGCCGGCGCCTCTGTCATTGGTGCTGCGGGGCGGGGTCGCCGCTCTTCTCGGGCGGAGCCAGATTCCCGGGGGGAACCAAATTCCCGGGCGGCGCCAAATTATAGTTCGGCGCGGGACTGTTCTTGTCTCCGAAGACGTGACCCTGCGCCTGGCCTAGCGCACGGTCCTTTTCCACGAGGCGATCGAGGTCGGTCTGGTGTACGCCGCTTTGCGCCGGAACCTCCGCCTCCGCAGCGGCGTCATCAGGCGGCGGGGGCGGCAGCAGATGCACCGGTTCCTCCGGGGCGGGCACAGGGGGAATGGTCCCATGAACGCCGTCGATAAGGATCAGCACGTCGTCGAGCCCGTTCTGCAAGCCGCTCGGCGCCAGGTGAATCTCCTTGTGCGCCCGCCCGTCGTGCACCATGGTCACTTGTCCCACCTGAATGCCTTTGGGAAAGATGAGGTCGTCGCCGGAGGTGAAGAACCACTCGCCCGGCTCGACCATCTCCTCATTCTGCACATAGTCGATGACCACAGAGCCGTCGCGCACCCGCAGCGTGCCACGCGCGTGGTGCTTTTGCCCGACCACGCTGGCGGCGAAGCTCGGGTCGGTGATCAGCAGAACGTCCGAGACCTTCGAAAAAACGTCGATCACCTTACCCACGATTCCCTCCGGCGTTCTGACGGCCATGCCCTTTTGCACGCCATCGGAAGAGCCGCGGTCGACCATGATCACCTGCGCGCTGGAATCGGTGGTGCGGCCGATATTGCGTGCAGCCAGGGTCTTGGAGCGCGAAGTGGGGATGAAGATGGACAGCGCCTTGGCGTTGTCGGCGGTTTCGAGCTGGTCGCGCAGGTACTGGTTCTCCATCTGCAAACGATCCCGCTCGGCCTTGAGGTCGCGGTTTTCCTTCTGCACGCCGATCAGCTCAAAGTAATTGTGGAAGAAGCCGGAGGTTCCACTGCGGCCGGCTTCGAGCACGCGCGCCAGAGGCGTCACCGCACCCACCGCCCAGATGCGGATCAGCCGCACATCCTGCTTGTTCTTGGCCTGATACGCCAGCAATAGCACTTGCGCGAGAATCGCCACCAACAGCACCGACAGGTTCCGGTAGCGATTGAGGAAATCCATACTCGCGAGTTCAATCGATAGCGATGCGCCGCAGCAGCTTGAATTCGGACAGCATTTTTCCGGTTCCCAGCACCACTGACGCCAACGGGTCCTCGGCGATCGACACCGGCACGCCGGTCTCCTGGCGGATTCGCTTGTCCAAACCTTTTAGAAACGCCCCGCCGCCGGTTAAGACAATCCCACGGTCGCTGATATCGGCGGAAAGCTCCGGCGGCGTCCGCTCCAGCGCGACGCGAATGCCGTTCATGATGGTGGCCACGCTTTCGGCCAGCGCCTCGCGGATTTCGCTGTCGTCAATGGTGATGGTGCGCGGCAGGCCCTCCAGCACGTTGTGCCCCTTGATCTCCATGGTCAACGGCTTGTCCAGCGGATACGCCGAGCCGATCTGGATCTTGATCTGCTCGGCCGTGCGCTCGCCCACAAGCAGATTGTACTTGCGCTTCAGATACTGGGTGATGGCGTCGTCCATGGCGTTGCCCGCCACGCGCACCGAACGCGAATACACGATTCCCGACAGCGAAATCACGGCCACGTCCGTGGTTCCTCCGCCGATATCCACCACCATGTTTCCCGAGGGCTCCGTGATCGGAAGGCCGGCGCCGATAGCCGCCACCATGGCCTGCTCCACCAGGTATACTTCGCTGGCTTTGGCGTGATAGGCGGAATCGATGACTGCGCGCTTTTCCACCTGCGTGATCTCGCTGGGCACTCCGATGATGATGCGTGGGTGCACCAGCATTTTGCGGCCGTGCGCCTTCTGGATGAAGTAGTTGAGCATGCGCTCCGTGACTTTGAAGTCGGCGATGACGCCGTCCTTCATCGGCCGGATGGCGACGATGTTGCCGGGGGTGCGGCCCACCATTTCTTTGGCTTCCTTGCCGACCGCCTCCACTTCGCCATTAACCTTGTTGATCGCCACAATGGAGGGCTCATTGACAATGATGCCCTTTCCCTTCGCGAATACCAGCGTGTTGGCAGTGCCCAAATCGATGGCAAGATCGGAGGAAAACAGACTAAACAGCGACCGCAGATTCATCATAGAAACCGGCATAGCGCGGTGTGTCCGCGCCATGGTGACTGAGGCGAGACAAGAAACACCCGGAAATCCCCGCGCCCCATCTGAAGGTAGCATGAACCCCACGCGCGGGCAACATTCTGTTTTATTTTCAGTGGTTTATTCGATTTAAGCTACGCCGGACCTGGGTTGAGTTACAGTGAGTTGAGTTACCTTGGATAAGTTGCCGTTATCCCGCCGAGCTTTCCTGGCTATGCCCGCCCTGGCCGCCTGTTCGCGCCCATCGAACGGCGGCTATCGCGGCTACGCCTTTGTCGCCAACCAGGAAGGCCAGTCGCTGGCTGTCATCGATCTGGAAGTGATGGCCGTGGCGAGGCACATCTCGCTCGAAGGCTCTCCTACCCAGGTACTGGCCGCTGCCATGCGGCCTAACATTTATGCGCTCAGTGCCGGATCCGGAGCCATCCACGAGGTCCAGTTCTACAAGCTGAGTGTCGCGCGTAAGCAGGCCGTGGCTTCCTCAGCCGTATCCATGGCTCTCTCACCGGACGAGAAGACGATGTTTGTTTTGGCGCGCGAGCCTCGGGCGCTGATCGCCGTCGATTTGGATAAGCTCCAGCCGGCCTGGAGCATCGCGCTGCCGGAAGATCCCGCGGACTTGGTTCTTTCCCCCGACGGGAAGTCCGCCGCGATTACTTCCGCGCGGGGAATCTGGACCGTCGATCTAAATGCCCGGCGGCTGCGTGGGCCACTGCTCGAGGGCCAATTCGGCTCAGCCCTATTTCGCGCCGACGGAAATCTATTGATTGCTGCGAATCGCGGAATGCGAATGCTGTCCCTGATTGACCCGCCCAGCGGCCGTCTCATGGTGCATCTGCCTCTGCCCGTCCGGCCGGATTACCTGTGCGCGACCAACGACCCGGTACACGGAGATGGTCAACTGTTCGTCACCGGCGAAGGCATGGACGGAGTGGTGATCATGGACACCTATCACAGCCAGATCTCCGAGACGGTGCTGGCGGGGCACGCTCCCGGCGCGATGGCCGTTTCCGATACACTCCTGTTCGTCGCCAGCCCGCCGTCGGGCGACGTGAATATTCTGGAGATCGATTCGCGCAAGGTGATCGCGGTGGTGCCGGTGGGAACCGATCCGAGCGCGGTGGTGGTCACGCCCGATAATCGGTATGCGCTGGTGCTCGACCGCAAGTCCGGCGACGTGGCGATTTTGCGGGCCTCGACTGCGGCGACGAAGCGGTTCCGATGGACCCTGCTGACGCTGATCCCGGTCGGCGAAGGCCCGGTGAGCGCCGCGGTGAGAGGGGTGTAGGGGCCGGCCAATGAAAACCACCGTGACGATTTATGTCCGACTGCTCGACGAGGGGACCGAATGTGCTCGTCCTACGGAGGGCGAGAAGATCGCGGACGGGATCTTCCATTTGATCCCAACAGCCGGCTACGATCCCGAGGACGAACACTGGGAGTTCCCTCCGGGCACCTTGGTGCGAGCGGAGAAACGAGAATCCGCTGAGGGCGCTTATCTACTTGCCGTGGCCCTGGCGCAACCCTTGGGGGCGTCGGGCGAGGATTGAATCAGAGCTAACGCGGTTTTGCTGTTTTGCGGGTTCCCGGGGTCACGAGCATACAGCGGAATGTTCGTGTCAATCGCGTTCATGCATCTGATCGCGCGTGAGCTTTGGGCTGTCCAAGGGCAGCGGGTGATTCTTCAGGTTCCCGACCAGATCCGCGAGAAGCCGCTTCCGTTCGGAGGGATCGGTGATCGCGGGCGGCTCCAATGCCGAGGGAGCGACAAGGACCAAGCCCTCCGCGCCGTCCTGGAGTTCGCATTTGTCCTGCGGAACGAACGCCCCTTCGCGATAGACAACCCGAACAGTCATGTTTCGACCCTCTGTTTTGAGGATACCAAGACCGACCTTCGCGGGATCTCGCGATCCATGCAGAACTTCTCTAGGCGCGCGTAGTCTCCATGGAAGGCCTCGTGGCGGTTCCGACCCCACGTGTCAGCGAATCGCTGCTTGTACTGATCCGCCCTATCGGGAGCCAGCGCCTCCGGGTTTAAGGCCTTCTCGAATAGATCCCGGGTCCTCCACGCGAAGAGGTCGGCGGCGCCAAAGGCCAAGGCTTCGCCCTTAGGGAGAAACAGCGGGTTTATGCCGTCAGACTTACAGAGACGTTCAAGATCACCTTGGTGTTCGTCACCCTTCTCAAAGGCGAAAACGACGTTCGATATTCCATTCTTCGTCTGCCACTTCCTCACGAGCGTGGCCGCGTAGTGGGCGCAGAGCGAGTATGGATGGCCAGCGAACTCTTGCAGCTTGTACGTTTTGTTAATCGCTTGGTAGTCTCTGAGGACGAGGGCCCCCCCGAATGCCTTGTTGATTGTGTTTCTTCGTGCAGGCGATCAGCTCGGAGATGAACCGGCCAGTCCTCTCGCTCTGTCCTTTCCAGCTTTTGAACTCTCCCTGACTGGCAATGAGGTCCGTCATGTGGAACGTGCACACGGACTCGCGTGCCAGGATGGCCCTCCATTCGTTTTCGAAGCGGCCCCATTTTCGTGCGTCAGAGACGAACCCGGCAATCGAAAGGACCTTTCCCCGGTGCGCCGCGCCGCCTGCGTCAAAGTAGGCTGTAAACATATAGTTTTCGACCGGTCAATCAAAGAAGGCCGCCCGCCTCACTGGTGTGAGACGAAGCGGCCTTTAGGTCCGTACGGTTCTCAGGCTGCCTCAGCGCCGTAAGGCGCCAAAGAGCCCCGTAAGGGGCTAGTAGTCGCCCATGCCGGGGCCGCCGTGCTCGCCGCCGGGCATCGGAGCGGGCTTCTTTTCGGGGATCTCGCAGATCATGGCTTCGGTGGTCAGCATGAGGGCGCTGATCGAAGCTGCGTTCTGCAGAGCCGAGCGGGTGACCTTGGTGGGGTCGATGACGCCGGCCTTCACCAGGTCCTCGTACTCGCCGGTGGCCGCGTTGAAGCCGAAGTTTTTCTCCTTGTATCCGCGAATCTTCTCGATGATGATCGCGCCTTCCCAGCCGCCGTTGCCGGTGATCTGGCGAACCGGCTCATCGCAAGCCTTGCGGACGATGTCGACGCCGATCCTTTCATCACCCTCGGCTTCGACTTTGCCCAAAGCCGCCGCCGCGCGCAGCAGAGCCACGCCGCCGCCCGGGACGATGCCTTCCTCGACCGCGGCGCGAGTAGCGTGCAGAGCATCCTCCACGCGAGCCTTCTTCTCCTTCATCTCGGTCTCGGTGGCCGCACCCACTTTGATAACAGCGACTCCACCCGCAAGTTTCGCAAGGCGCTCCTGCAGCTTCTCGCGATCGTAATCGGACGTGGTCTCGTCGATCTGGTTGCGGAGCTGCTTGATCCGGCCCTCGATGTCCTTCTGCTTGCCCGCGCCGTCGATGATGGTGGTGTTGTCCTTGTCGACGGTGATGCGCTTGGCCTTACCCAGATCCTTGATCTGGACGCCTTCCAGCTTAATGCCGGTCTCTTCGAAGATGGCCGTTCCGCCGGTCAGGATCGCGATGTCCTCCAGCATGGCTTTGCGGCGGTCGCCGAAGCCCGGAGCCTTCACTGCGCAAGCGTTGAGGGTGCCACGCAGCTTGTTGACGACCAGAGTCGCCAGCGCCTCGCCTTCCACTTCCTCGGCGATCACCAGCAACGGCTTGCCGGAACGGGCAATCTGCTCCAGCACCGGCAGCAGGTCCTTCATGTTGCTGATCTTCTTTTCGTGGATCAGGATGTAGGGATCTTCGAGTACGCACTCCATGCGATCCGGATCGCTGATGAAGTAGGGCGAGAGGTAGCCGCGGTCGAACTGCATGCCTTCCACGGTGGCCAGCTCGGTGCTCATGGTCTTGGACTCTTCCACCGTGATGACGCCGTCTTTGCCGACCTTCTTCATCGCCTCGGCAATGGTGTTGCCGATGGTCTCGTCGCCGTTGGCGGAAATGGTGCCCACCTGGGCGATCATGTCGCCGGAAACCGGCTTGGACAGCTTCTTCACTTCCTCAACGATCGCTTCCACCGCGCGTTCGATGCCGCGCTTCAGCGCCATCGGGTTCGCGCCCGCGGCCACGGACTTCACGCCCTCGCGGTAGATCGACTGCGCCAGAACGGTCGCGGTCGTGGTGCCGTCGCCGGCGATATCGGAGGTCTTGGAGGCCACTTCGCGCACCATCTGCGCGCCCATGTTCTCGAGCGGATCCTTCAGTTCGACTTCCTTGGCCACCGTCACGCCGTCTTTGGTGATGGTCGGCCCGCCGAATTTCTTCTCGAGCACCACGTTGCGGCCCTTGGGACCCAGCGTCACCTTCACCGCATCGGCCAACTGGTTTACGCCACGCAGGATCGCCTGGCGTGAATTTTCGCTATATACAATTTGCTTTGCTGGCATGTTTTAAATTCCTTTCCTTGGTCGAATCCTACGCCTTAGCTTTCTTGGTTCCGCCCTCGAGCACGCCCAGGACTTCGTCCTCGCGCATGATCATGTACTCGACGCCATCGATCTTGATGTCGGAGCCGGAATACTTGCCGAACAGAATCCGGTCTCCGGCCTTCACGTCCAGCGGAACCAGTTCACCCTTGTCGTTGCGCTTGCCATGCCCGACGGCAATGACTTCGCCTTCCTGCGGTTTCTCTTTGGCGGAATCGGGCACGTACAGGCCGCCGATTTTGTTTTCAGTGGACTCGATCCGTTTAACCACGATCCGGTCGTGCAGCGGTCGAATGTTCATAGTCCTACCTCCTTGGGAATCTAGTGCTTGGTGTACTGAACCGTCCCGGAATTAACAAAACCTAACCGGGGCGGCCCAAAGATTATTATTAGCACACTCGGGCGAGGAGTGACAATACTTAGTTGTAAGTGGCTGGGTTAAAAGACGGTTACAAGATCACTCGGGGAACAGGCTCTGGACCTCGACGCGCACGCCGGGGAATTGGGAAGGTTGCAAGGTTCCGTCGGCGACGATGGAGACCCGTTCGAGTTTGCCTTCAAGAAGCTGGCGTACCTCGACCGTCTCGGCTTGGGGAGAAATGATCCAGACCTCGGGCACGCCGATGGAGGCATAGTCTTCGAGTTTCTCTTCTTTACGGCGACGGTTCTCCGAAGGTGAGAGGACTTCGACGACCAAACCCGGAGGGGACCAGTACAGCCCGTCCTTGATTTCCATTTTCTCGCGCCAGAACATCACAGCGTCAGGCGAACGGCACGTCAACGGCTCGCGGCTGATCATCAAGCCGAGATTCGACCCCAGGATCCGAATCTGTTTCTTGTTGACCTGCACTACGACTTCGTCAATCAGGTTCTGCACGATTTCCGCGTGCGGGTAGCGGGTCGGGGGCATGAAACGAAGTTCTCCTTTGACAACCTCATCCGTGCCATCCTCAACCGGCGGCATTGCGAGCCATTCCTCGTACGTCAAGACGCGTGTTGCTGTCGCCATCTCAATCCCACTCTATCACCCGATTGTCGCCTTCGGCCCGCAGCCGGATCTCGATCCGTTCGCGCGGCATCAGCTCCGGGAAGCGCTCGCCCCACTCGATCAAAACCACGGCATCGCGCTCGAAAATTTCGTCGAGACCGAGGCCGGCCACTTGCGCTGCGGTGTCCAGGCGGTACAGGTCGATGTGAAACACGGTCCCTTCTCCATACTCGTGAATCAGAGTAAACGTCGGACTGGAGACTTCCTCGGGCTCGGCCGCGCCCAGGCCGCTGACGATGCCTTTGGCGAGCGTAGTCTTGCCCGCGCCGAGATTGCCGATCAGCAGGACCGCCGCCTTGCGCGGCAGCTCACGCGCGATGCGCCGGCCCAGTTCGATGGTCTCGTCCTCCGACTGTGTGACCACCCTTGGCATCAGAGGCGTTCCGCTTCCTTCGGTCGCGGCTCTGTGCAGATTCTGAGCCGCGACCGGGGTGCCCTCTGGGCCGAGCGGTCGCTCGGCTTCGTCAGCATCCTCAGGCGATCTCCCGGATCGCCCTCGGCAGAAACCGCAGCAGATCGGTGGCGAGCACGCAATTCTCGGTCAGCTCCTCCGCAGCCAGTTCCCCGCTCCGTCCGTGCAAATAGACCGCGGCACGGACCGCTGTGGCCACCTGATCCGGAAACTGCGCCACCATGCCCGCGATCATCCCAGTCAGGATATCGCCTGCGCCGCCCTTGGCCATGGCCGGCGATCCGGAAAGGTTGATGTACACCTGCCCGTCCGGCAGCGCCACCAGCGTTCGATGACCTTTCAGCACCAGGCACAGGTTGGACTCGGTTGCGAAGCTGCGCGCGTCTTTCAACCGGTCGCCTACGGGCCGGCCCAGCAGCCGGGCCATCTCGCCAAGATGTGGCGTGAGAATCGCGGAAACTCCATTGCCGCGGAAAGCAGTGCCGGCCAGCGCATTCAGTGCGTCGGCATCGATCACGGCAGGAACCTGGGCTTTCGCCAACACGTCGTGCACCAGCTCTTTGTTCATCCCCAGTCCGGGGCCGATCGCGACCACAGTTTTACGCTCCAGCGAAAAATCCTCGAGCGTTTCCGTCATCAGCTCCGGCGCGACGCTTGTCGCTGCAGGCGAGGTCACGCTGACCAATCCGGCGCCCATGCGCAGAGCAGCGACGCCCGCCATGGCCGCTGCGCCCGATTTTCCGGGAGCTCCGCCGATCACCAGAACGTGACCGTAGAGGCCCTTGTGCCCATCCTTCTTGCGCGGCGCAAACAGCGGCGCGAACTCCCGCGGATCCGACACGGCCAGCTTGGAGGTGACGTATTGCGGCGGGCAGCCAATTTGGGCAACTACGAGCCGTCCGACATTTTCCTCCGCGCCTTCGGCCAGGTAATGCTCCGCCTTTGGCGCGGTGAAGGTCACCGTGATGTCCGCGCGCACACACTCGCCTCCGCCTCCGAGGCCGGAGGGAAGATCGATGGAAACGATCTTGGCCGAGGGAAATTCGCGGGTGGCCCGGATCAGGTCGAGAACAGGTCCCTCCGCGGGACCCTTCAACCCGGTGCCGAGCAGCGCATCCACAACAATATCGACCTGCAGCCGCTCGCGCAGTTTCTGCGGAATCTCGCGCACCGGCATCACGCCGTCGGCGCGCAAGCGCTCATAGTTTACCTTGGCGTCGCCTTTCAGCTCCTCCGGATCGCATGCCAGCACCACCACCAGTCGCGTGACCTTTCCGTTCAGAATCCGCGCCAGCGCCAGACCGTCGCCGCCATTATTGCCCTTCCCGCACAGGATCACGACGTATTTCTGATCCAGCGGATCGAATTCAGCCACCAGCGTCTCGTCCACGCGATGCGCCGCGTTCTCCATCAGGGCGATGCCGGGAACGCCGTTCTCTTCAATGGTGAGCCGGTCCACTTCCCGGATTTCTTCTGCCGTCAGGACAACGCTCATGCGGGGACTCCCATCAGTACGTGCTCCAGTTTCTGTAAGCTTCGCGGCTCGCCCATGGCGATCAGGTAGTCGCCGCTGACCACCTTGGCTTCCGGCGGAGGGTTGAACAACATCTCGCCGCTGCTTCTGCGGATGGCCAGAACGATGACGCCGGTATCGCGGCGGATTGCCATTTCTTCCAGCGATCTTCCGGAGAAGGAGCAGCGGTGCCCCACCTGCACCTGCTCGATACCGACGTCGAAGCCGATGTTGCGGGTGGTGAAATCCAGGAACTGCTGCACGTGCGGCCGGACGATGGCCTGCGCCATCCGGTGTCCGGTGCTGTTGTACGGGGCGAAGACGAAATCGGCTCCGGCGCGGCGCATCTTCTGCTCCGAACTCTCCTCCGAGACGCGGGCGCAAAGTTGCAAATTCGGGTTCAGTGTTTTTGCGGTAAGGATGAGGAACAGGTTATCGGCGTCGGAGCTGAGGGTCGCGATCAGGCCCTTGGCCTTGTCGATGCCGACATCGCGCAAGGTCTCATCGCGGCTAGCGTCAGCGAGCACCCCCAGCATGCCTTCCTTCATGGCGCGCTCCACCCGATCCTCGTCGTGATCCACCACTACAAAAGGTAAAGCGGCCTGGCGCAACTCGTCGGCAGCGCCCCGCCCTACGCGTCCAAATCCGCACAGAATAATGTGCCCTTCCAATCTGTCGATCATGCCTTTGACTCGCCGCTTTCCAAAAAACTGATTTAATTCGAGCTCAATAATGGTCTGGGTCATGGCGCCTACGGCCAGCAGCAACGTGATGACGCCGAACAGGATCAAACACGAATTGAAGACCCTGCCCGCCCTGCTCAGCGGATGAATCTCACCGTAGCCGACCGTGGTGACCGTGATCAGCGTCATGTAAAAGGCGTCGAAAACCGGGTAGCCGTCGATCAGCACGAAGCCCACCGTGCCGCCCACCAGCGTCACCAGGATGGCGATGGCGATCATCACCAATCGCCGCCGCTGGAGATGGTCCATGAAGTCTATCTTACTGGGCGCCCGGTGCAGTTAGCCGGCACAGGGCCGGGGCGGCCCTCCGTACGGGGAAAAAGCGTGCTCGGTCCCGCCGCCCCAGGCTCCGTTGTGCGGGCGAGTTCCTCAAAAGAGCCATCGTGGCAGTTTTTACCCGATACAACGAGGGCCGCCGAAAATGTTACGGACTCGCGCCGCGTCTGGACGCGAGCCCACAAATCATCCGTAGCCAGTCCAGCGGTTTGCAGCTTTGGCATGAGGCTTGCGTTCATCAGCCCGGCGGGTTCCCCGGTCAAGCCGGCCATTTCACAAGCAGGGAAGGAGCAGATACTATGAATCGAATCTTTACGATTGCCGCCATTGCAGGTATTTCCGCAGGGTTGGCTCTCGCCGAAAGCTTTAGTGGCAAGCTGATCGACGCCAACTGCAAGCCGTCCGCGAACCCAAGCGCAGATCAGTCCGCGACTTGCGCCCCGACGCCGTCAACCAAGGTGTTCGCGATTCAAACCCCGGATGGAAAGGTCTACCGTCTGGATAACTCCGGGAACATGAAGGCCGCCGAGAAAATCAAGAGCGACCCAACCAAGACCGATGCCACGGTCAACGGCTCGCTGGAAGGACAGATGGTGAAGGTCGAATCGATCGATCTTCGCTAATTGCGGGCCGGCGACTCATTTTGGGTCCGAGATTTCCGGGGTGCGGGTGCTTCCGCTGCGCAACGCTCCTCCCGAAGCCGCGCGGAAGCGCCCGCGACCGGAAACAGAAGAAGGTGAATATGAAGCACGCACAGGGCCGGCCCGGCCCTCCAAACAACGAGAAACTCGCCAGCATTCCGCCGGGACAGGCTCCGTTGTGCGGGCGAGTCCCTCAAAGGTGGGGACGAAGTTTGTTCCTGGCGGCGCTGGCTGCCTCAGCTCTGTACGCTGATGAGTTGCATTTGCGCGACGGGACCGTGATCCTGGGAGCCTACGCCGGCGGAAGTGAGAAGGAAGTATATTTCCAGCACACGCCAGCCGGTTCCGAGATGTATCCGTTGTTGATGGTGGAGAGCCTCAAGTTCAACAGCACCCCCAGCCTATATCCGGGAGCGTCGCCGGCGGGACCAGCGCAGCCGCTGGTCAACCCCGCGCGCAGCGTCTTTCGGCCCGCCGGTGTCTTTCAGCCCTCTCGCGTCGTGCGGGAAGACTGGAGAGCGCGGTTAAAATGGATGTTTGCGCTATTTCTTCCGCCGCAGCTTACCGCCCAGCTCACGCATCCTGCTCATTGAGAGCGGATCGCGCCACTTGATCGAGAGCGTAATTCCGCTGCTGCGCTCCAGTTTCGGAGAGCACACCGAAATCGATCTGGTGACCTGTTTCCCGGGCGTGCCCAAAGGCTGCGACGGCCGCGTTTTTCGCATCGCCGATTACCGCGAGGGCGCGGCCGGCCGTGCGCGGCTTCGCTCCGATCTGGCCGCGCGCGAATATGGCATCGCCGGGATGATCTGCGCCGCTGAGCCGGTGATGACCAAGTGGAAATGGTGGCTGGCTTCGCAGCTTCAGTCGAAGATTTTCATCCTCAACGAAAACGGCGACTACTTCTGGTTCGACTGGGACCGCCGCAGAACTATCCTGCAGTTCGCTGCCTATCGCGCGGGCTTGACCGGCTCCGCCGCAGTTCCGGCGCTGGTCCGGTTCTTCCTGTTCCCTGTGACCCTCGCCTACCTGATCCTCTATGCGTGCACGGTACACTTACGAAGAAGGATCAGACTGATGCTATGAAAGCTGTCTACATTGAACAGAACGGCGGGCCGGAAGTACTGATGTATGGCGAGCGCCCCAAGCCGGAACCCGCCCCCGGCGAAGTGCTGGTGAAGCTGGCCGCTTCCGGCGTGAATTTCATCGATACTTACCACCGCACCGGACTTTACAAACTTCCCTTGCCCGCCATTCTGGGGTCGGAAGGAGCGGGAATCGTGGAGCGGGTAGGCGACGGCGTCACCGGCTTCCGTCCCGGCGACCATGTGGCTTTCGCCATGGCCCGCGGCTCCTACGCCGAATATCAAGCGGTGCCGGCGCGGCTGGTGGTGAGGGTGCCTGCTGCCGTCGATTTGCGGGATGCCGCCGCGGTGATGCTGCAAGGCATGACCGCCTACTATCTCACCCATTCCACCTATCCACTGAAACCCGGCGATACCGCATTGATTCACGCCGCGGCCGGCGGCACCGGACGCCTGCTGGTGCAGATGGCCGTGATGGCAGGAGCGAAGGTGATCGCCACCGCGGGCACCGAGGCCAAGGCCGCGCTGGCCCGCGAAGCCGGCGCCAGTGAAGTGATCCTGTACGATCAGCAGCCGGACTGGCCCGCCGAAGTGAAGCGGATGACCGGCGGCACGGGCGTCGACGTGATCTATGATTCGGTCGGCCAGGCGACCTTCTTGAAAGGCCTGGATTGCCTGCGGCCGCGCGGCTTCATGGTCAGCTTCGGTCAATCCAGCGGGCCGGTTCAGGCTTTCGACATTCTGCTGCTGAGCACCAAGGGATCGCTGTACGTCACTCGCCCGACCCTGGCCCATCACATCGGCGCCGCGGAGATCGAGCGGAGCACCAGCGACATCTTCGAGTGGATCGTGGAAGGCAAGCTGAAGCTGCGCGCCGAGCATCAATACAAGTTGTCCGACGCCGCCCAGGCGCATCTGGACCTGGAAGGCCGCAGGACCACGGGTAAGTTGATACTGGAAATCTGACCTCCGAAAAAACCGCTTGCTGGCACGCGCGGCGCAGTAGATGCGCGCTACCGAGCCGCGACTGCGGTTTATACCACGGGCTGCTAACGGGTCGCGCCTGCGGCTCTCTGCCCGCTGAGTTTCTGCACCCGGATCAATAGCTCGACTTCCCGCCGCGTCACGCCCAGGGCCGCGGCGACATGACTCACATCCTCGCCCCGGCGCAGCAAGCGCACGGCTTGCACGCGCTTGCTCAGGTTCATTCCGGAGCGGAGCGGGACATGCTGGAGAACTGGCTGGAGAAGCGGCTCCGCCTCCGGTGTTGCATCGGGAACGGACACTGGCCGCTCGGCTTCGTCATCCATCCGCTTGGCGAGGGCGTCCATGCGGGCGCGGTCTTTGCGGAGCTGGCGGCGCACTTCCCCCTTGAGGCTCAAGAACAGCGCAAGCGCGGCCATCAGGCCTAAGGCGAAGAGTCCGGACAACACAAGAGCAGGAATCATGATTTAGTTCAACGTCCGCAAGCGGTCTTGGCGGCTGATGACCTCGCGGATCTTCACGCCGAAGTTGCCTTCCACCACCACCACTTCTCCCCGCGCGATGACGCAGTTGTTCACGATCACTTCGACCGGCTCCGAAATCGAGCGGTTCAGCTCCACAATCGCGCCGGTGGTCAGCTTGAGCACGTCTTTGAGCGGGACCTGGGCGCGCCCGAACGAGACGCTGACCGGCAGCTCTACGTCCAGCAGCAGATCGAAAGTTTTGGAGGAGGTCGAGATGGAATCCCGCGCGGAACTCGGGGCGTTTGAAGGCTCGTGCCCGGAGGCCGACGCGGCTACGGCCTTCGCCGCCGGAAGCACCTTCAGAGCTTCGATCAGGGAGTCGTCGAGCGAGGCCGCAATCTCAATCGCACCCGCCGCCTCTGCCGCTCCCGCTGCGCTGGGAAACCGGATCGCGAGGCCGGTCCATCGCGCCGGTCCCGATGCGGCGGATTCTTCCCCGGCGGCGCAAGTTACTTCCCTCGCCAGACGGCCGGAGCAATCTCGCGCGACCGCGGCTAAAGCCTGCCCCAGGGTTTCGGTCCAGGTGGACAGGAGCGTCTCCTGGTCCGGGTTCTCAATGCCGGCCGCGCTCAGAATCTGGTTGCTGGCTGCCTTCCAATCGCGTTCGGAAGCTTGAATCCACGCGGCTCCTGCGGCTCCATCAAAAGTCTGGCGCCAGCGCAGACCGCCTTCCGGCGCCGCCGCAGGCGCTCCGGCCGGCTTGATTTCGGGACGGACCCCGGACATGGCCTCGAACACTTCGGCCAGCCGGTCGGCCAGCCGTTCGAAGTACCAGTTCAAGATAGATTGTCGGTCGGCTTCCATAGTTATGCGTTATGCGCTCCGCACGCCCGGCCAGCGCTTTTCCATGTAGGCGCGCAGGCGCAGGATGGCTTGGGATTTCAGTTGCGAAATCCGCGATTCGTGCAGCCGCACCACCTTGGAGATCTCGCGCAGGGTCAGTTCCTCGTAGTAATACAGGCTGAGCACGGTTTTCTCCATGTCGGGCATGCTGGTGATAGCCTCGGCCAGCAGCCTTTGCAGCTCGCTGCGCTCCACGATGCGGGAGGGCCAAGCCTCCTCGTCGTCGGCGATGTAGTTGAGCAGGTCGCGGCTGGATTCCTCATTATTCGGCGCGGCCACCTCCAGGCTTCCCAGGTTGAGGCCGTGCGTTTCGACCAGCCACTCGTGGTACTCCTCGATACCGATGCCGAGCTCCGCGGCGATCTCCTCTTCGCTGGGTGTGCGGTGCAGGCGCTGCTCGGCCCTGGAGATGGCAGCCTCGATCTGCTTGTGGCGCTTGCGCTGCTGGCGCGGCGCCCAGTCCAGGCCGCGCAGGCTGTCCAGGATCGCGCCGCGGATCTTGTATTCGGCGTAGGTCTTGAGCTTGACGCCCAGAGTCGGATCGAAACGGTCGATGGCGGTGATCAGGCCCACCGTGCCGGTGGAGATCAGGTCGTCCAGGCTTACGCTGTCGGGCAGGCGTTCATGGATGCGGCGGGCGATCAGCCGGACTTGGGGAAGATGTTCCAGGATCAGCCGCTCCCGCTCCTCCGCGCTCAACGTGGAGTCTTCGGCCGGCTGCTGGGCGTACGGGTTATTCGTCGCGTTGGTCACAGCGTCGTTGATGGCATTGGTCACCGCGTGGGCCTCGGTCTCTCGCTGGGTTGCTTGCTTCACGCCGCGGCCCCCCGCATCTGCAGTGCAGCGCCGGCCACCGGCAGGATGCCCAGCAGCGCGTCGATGCGAGCGGTCTCGGCCGGCTCCAGGTCGTCGGGGATTTGCTGGCCGGTGCCGAGGAAGGAGATGGGCAGGCCGGCCCGCGCGGCCACGGCGATCATGTCGGCCGGGCTCGATGTTTCATCCACGCGCGTGAACAAAATCTTGCGCGGAGCAAACACCGCGTATTGCGCGATGACGCGATTCATGTCATCGGGGCGCATGAACGCCGGCAGCACCAGGTGCGTGTCGGCCTCCGGGTGCGATGCCAGCAGTGCGGACAGATCCGCGACGTCCTCCATCTCGGTGCGAGCGAGGCCAGGGGTGTCCACAAACAGCAGTTCCTTGCCGCGGTGCTCCTCGAGCAACTGCGCCAGCGCGCCGGCCGTCTCGGCGATGTCGCAGCCGATGCCCAGGATCGAAGCCAGCGAGCGGAGCTGGTCGGCGGCGGCGATGCGGTAGACGTCGGTCGAGAGAATGCGCGAGGGTTTGCGCGAGGTCAATCCATAGCGCGCGGCCAACTTGATCAGCGTGGTGGTCTTGCCGACACCAGGAGGTCCGACTAGGGCCACGATGGCGCGCGCGGCGCCCGTTCGACCCAGGCTCGGGTCAACCCGGTAGCGCGGCAGAGGGGGTTCCTCGACAATACTGTGCGGCGCGGGAGAGGGCTGCGCGACCGTCTCTGGCCGTGCTTCCGCCAGAGTCCGCATCATCCGTTCGAACTCGCGTTTCAGGCCTGCCACCTCCTGCGCCAGCCGTTCGTTTCCCGAGCCGCCAATTAGTTCCGGCCCAGCCTTGCCTGTCATAGCAGCAGGCTGCATCTGGCGCGGAGGAATGCCGAAGACCACTTCGTAAGCTCCCAGGTAGCGCGTCTCCGGCGTCGCTGGGCGTGCGTTGACCAGCAGCGCCTCCTCGCCCAGTTCCTGGCGCGCCAGCTCCATGGCCGCCTCCACCGTTCCCGAGAAATAACTCTTTAGCTTCATACACCCTTCACCAGCCTTCCTAGGCCCTTCATTGGATTACGTGCTCTCACTGAATCAGACCGAGAGAGACTACCCGCACCCCGGGCGGGATTTCGTTATGCGAAAGCAGAGACAAGTTAGGCAACTGGCCCTCCACCATCTGCCGCAGGAAATAGCGCGCCGAGGAACTGGTCACCGCGGCCACCGGCGAATCCGTCACCCCCACCGAGCGCGTGACGCGATCCAAAATCTCGCGCAGTTTTTGCGGCGCCAGATTCAGATGCGAAGAGTTCTCGTTGTATTGAATCGCGCCTTCAATGGCTTGCTCGATCTGCGTGTCGACGAAGAAGGCCGGCAGTTCGCCCGCTGCGTTCAGATACGGCTTGACCAGGAGCCGGCGAATGGCCTGGCGCGCGTACTCGGTCAGCAGGATCGGATTTTTGGTCATCGCGCCCGCTTCGCTGAGCGATTCGAGAATGGTCACCGCATCCCGAATCGAAACCCGCTCCCGCAACAAGTTCTGGAAAACCTTCTGCACGGTGGCCAAGGGGAGCAATTTCGGAACCAGATCCTCCACCACTTTCGGGTTGTCTTCGGCAACGCGATCCAGAATTACCTTGGTCTCCTGCCGCGAGAGCAACTCCGCGGCATGGCGGCGAATCAGCTCCGCCAGATGTGTTCCCAGCACGCTCACCGCGTCGACCACGGTGTAGCCCTGGGTGCGGGCATGATCCGCCGTCTCGGGAGCGATCCACACCGCCGGCATTCCGAAGGCCGGCTCGCGGCCCGCGATTCCTGTCAGCACCGGGGCCATATTCGAGCGCCCCGGCAACGCCGCCGGAGCGCCCTTGGCGGACGCCGCCGGATGAATCGCCAGATCGCGGCCCTGCATCAGCTCGAAGCGTCCGACTTCGGCGCCCTTGACCAGCACCACGTATTCGTTGGCTTTGAGCTGCAGATTGTCGGTGACGCGGACCGGAGGAACCAGGTAGCCCAGGTCCGCAGCCATCTGCCGCCGGATCGCCGCGATGCGTTTGAGCAGGGGAGAGCTTTGACCGCCCTCCACCATTCGCACCAGGCCCAGCCCCACTTCGACTGCCAACGGCTCAATCTTGAACATTGCCTCCAGGTTTTCCTTGCCCGCCGACGGAGCGGGCGTGGCCGGCGCCGCATTTTCGGCAGCGGCAAGTTTTTGGCGCAGCCGCAACCCGGCGTACCCTACGCCCGAGCCCAGCATCAGAAACGGAACGGTGGGAAGCCCCGGGATCGCCGCCATCGCCAGCAGCACACCTCCCGAAAGCATTAACGGCTGTGGGTTGCCGAACAACTGGCGCTTGACGTCCACCCCCAAGCGATCCTCCGAGCTGGTCCGCGTCACGATCATGCCGCCCGACACCGACACCATCAGCGCCGGAATCACTGTCACCAGCCCGTCGCCGATGGTAAGCACGGTATAGGTGGAGAGCGCGCGCTTCAGCTCCATGCCGTTCTGCAGCACGCCGATCAGGAAGCCGGCGACAATGTTGATAGTCGTGATCAGGATGCTGGCTACCGCGTCGCGCTGCGTGAACCGCGAGGCTCCATCCATCGCCCCATAGAACTCGGCTTCCGCGGCCAGCGTCTTGCGCCGGCTGCGCGCCTCGGACTCGTCGATCAGTCCGGAGTTCAGATCCGAATCGATCGACATCTGCTTGCCCGGCAAGGCGTCCAAAGTGAAACGTGCCGTCACTTCGGAGATGCGCACCGCGCCGTGGTTGATCACCACGTATTGAATCGCGATCAGGACCAGGAAAATAACCACGCCAATGATATAGTTCCCGCCGACCACAAAATTCCCAAAGGCTTCAATGACCTCGCCCGCCGCAGAGGTACCGGTATTTCCGTGGATTAGGATCAGACGGGTGGAGGAGATATTCAGAGCCAGCCGGAAAAGCGTCAGCAGCAGCAGCATGGTCGGGAAAATGCTGAACTCGATCGGCCGGGTGATATTCATCGATACCAGCAGAACCACCACCGACACCGTGATGTTGGCGCTGATCAGCACGTCCAGCAGGAAGGACGGCATCGGCATGATCATCGCCATCACGATTCCCAGAACGGCAAGGGGCACGCCCAATTCGGAAATGCTCCCGAATCGGGATGAGGGCGGCTTCATCCCCACCTGCGCCGGCTTAGCCTTCGAAGCGCCTGCCCGTGTTGCCAGGCTTGCACCAGCCGAGCGCGGAGCGTTCGCGGAAATCGGCGCGACTTGCGTAGGAGCTGCCATTGCTGGCAGCAAATGGTGCAAGTTCGCGGCCAGCGTCCGATAAGAAAGGCTCGAATCAGAAGAGGATTAATCCGGCCCCGGCCAGCCGCGGCATCCGTGGGCCTTGACACTTGCCTATACAATTGCCTATCTTTTCTGCTACCATGACTTTGCAGGCTAATGGCTTTGATTGGGATAAGGGCAACCGCGGCAAGTGCGAGAAGCACGGGCTTTCGACTTCCGTTATCGAAAGCCTTTTCATCCGGCCGCTTGCCATTCTCCCCGATGTGGCGCATTCGCAACGCGAGCGCCGCTTTCGCGCCATAGGCCGAACGGACAAGGGGCGGGGCGTGTTCCTCGTGTTCACGGTCCGGCGCAAAGGCGAGGAACTGCTCATCCGGCCGATTAGCGCCCGTTACATGCACAAGAAGGAGATCGATGCGTATGAAAAAGAAAATCCCGGCCTTTAAGAGCGACCGTGCGGCGGCGGCGTTCGTTGACAAGGCCGACCTTACCCAATACGACCTTTCAGGAGCGAGGTTGACCCGCTTTGAGATCAAGCCGAAAGACAAATCCATCAACCTGCGTCTGTCCGGCGAGCTTTACGACGCTGTACGCAAACGCGCCGCCCGCGCAGGTGTTCCCTATCAGCGTTTCATTCGCTTGACGCTGGAGCAGGCTCTCGGCGGACCGAGATGAGCGACGTTCGAAAACCTAGCCCCTCGCGGCCAAACGCCAACAATCCCGAATGGACGCGGGAGGATCTGGCCAAAGCCCGGCCGGCGGCTGAGGTGCTGCCGGGACTCATCGGCGCGAAGGCGACAGAAGAACTGCTTGGGCGCGGCAAGGGCCGCCCCCCGAAGGCAGCCCGCAAGGTTAACCAGACGATTCGCCTCGACCCGGATGTGCTCGCCGCCTACCAGCAGGAGGGCCGCGGCTGGCAGATGCTCATCAACTCCGTGTTACGTGAACACATGCCCGGTCATCGAAAGTAGACCCGCGGTCGGTAAATGGCGCATGTGAAGTACGGCAATGCCCGCGTCTTGACCGGCAATCAGAACCCGCTTTGCAACTCGCGGCATTGAAGAAAGCCCGGCAGTAGCCAGGGCGAGACGGGCTTTTGGCTTGATATGCTTGAGACAGATCGCATAATCGACGCTATGAGCCGGACCATCCAAATTTCCGAGGAAAGCGCTGCCCTGTTGTCCCAGCAGGCTGCGGCCCACGGGAAGAGCCTGGAAGAGCGGGTTGAAGAACTGGCATTTGAAAAGTCCCAGGCCAACGGGGCCACACGACGCTCGAAAACCCGCGCCGCCACCGAGGCGATTCTCGAACTTCAGAAGAGCGTCAAGCCAGATCCCGAAGACTGGACGATCCGCGATTACATCGATTACGGCCGCCGTTAAATGGCCCGGCTTGTCATCGACGCATCGCTCGCGGCAGCATGGTGCTTTCCCGGTGAGCAAACCGGCTACACCAACGGTGTCCTGCGGATTGTGGGGGGCACGCCATCGAGCCGATTGCGCCTGGCCTGTGGGCCTACGAGATCCGGAATGCCATCCTCATGGGAGTGAAGCGGGGACGGATCACCAAGGACGTATCCCAGAAGCTTTTGGTCTTCCTGAACGACCTTGACGTTCAACTTTTCGATCCTCGCTCGCACGATGCCGTTTTCAGCCTGGCCGACCGCCACGGGTTGACAGCTTACGACGCTGCCTATCTCGATCTCGCGCTTAGTACCTCTATATTCAGATTGTGACGTTTTCCGGCAGGAAGACGTCACAATCTGAATATAGAGGTACTAAATATAGCTGGTAAGTCCCCGCTTCGCCCTCCTCTGGCACTGGCCCAACCGTCTAGCGGGTAGGACCACGAACGGGAGTATCGTTATTCAGAGACATTGCGACAATCACGGCTTGAGGCACGCCAGAGTTTCTCAGGGCGAGGACAGCATCGGGGTACAACGCGTAGTTTCCTGGTCGCTCGTTAATCGTCGCAACAATGGTGTTCTCGCTCAATCCCCGACTGACCATCTCAAGAATTGCGCTGTTATCGAGCGTCTGACCAGTCTTGGTCCTTCTGGGCGCCGTGACCGCTGTGACCTGCGGCGCGGCGATCACGGGGGCACCTCTCTTCCTCATGTCGAACAAGTAGCCATTTTCCTGACAAAGGCCGTGCTTCCAACGCGAAACCCGGTAGTAATAGTAGCCGACCAGAGTGGTGTTGCCATCCGAGCTCAAGACCGCACAATAATCCACGGAGCCGAGGCGGCCGGTGACGAAAAGCATGTAAAGGGTCTTGCCGCTGACGACGCCCTTCAGCGCATACCCACCTCACCTCCCGCAACGTCCCGGCTTCCTGCTTCTTGGACAAGGTGAATCAGGCCGAAATCCGAATCCCAGTTGCCGCTGACGTTCATGCCGGCAGGATCTTTGTGTGCATCCAGCCACTCCTTGCCTCGGGCGTCCAACTTGTCCGCGGATACGGCAGTCACAAAGGCGAGTAGGAAGCCAACAACCCACAGGCTGCGGAAAGACTTACTCATTTCCCAATTCCCTTTCGCGCAACAGGCCGGGCAACAATTCCTTGTTTGTATTGTCTGAGTCGCCGCCCTCTCTCAGCTCAGATAATAGCGTGCCAGAGCGGCTGCGAAAAGCGGGGGCGTTCTCGGTCGAACTCGGCGACAATCTGCGTTACGTAAGGTGGGCGCGGTAGTGGGTCAATTTGAAATTTTCTCCCCTTGACGGCACGGGCCGATCACAGTCAAGCTATCGCCACGTAAGGGCACAAGGCGATTGTCTTCGGTCAATTCAAAGTAGAAGCCGTGCTCCGCGCAGAGAGTGCCAGTCGATAGCGTAATAGTCCCGTTCCATTTGTCCGGCGAAAGCGTGCCGACAAGCGTATGTAAGTCCCCTTCAAATACCTGTCGTACTGGATTGTCCTGGCGCTCTACAATGAGCACGACTTGTTGGCTTTCTCCTGCGTTTAGATCCACTGAATCCCTCAGACTTGTGGACACCACGGTGAATGGATGCGTGGCGCGGTTGTGCATAACGCCAGGCACGGGAGTAATTGTCTCCTGTCGTTTCATGAGCCATGTTAGGCGGTTAGCGGCCAAGTATACGCCGTGATCACTTTCTAGCCTCAAACCAGCCGTGACCGCCGTAAGCTTGGCTGACGTGTTGTTTTTGATTTCAGCTACGTATGGCTTCCTAAATATGTACGAAGACCAATCGCCAGCGAACTTACCGACGCATTCGAGAGGTGGCCTCGGTCTCGAGACTGCGGTCGCGCGCTCCGCGAGGCAGTCTCGCATCCAGGCTGGAAGTGGCCGACCAACCAAAACCATGATTATAACTGTGCCGATCCATGCTAACGCTTGTGGAACGAATAGAAACAGCCAAGCGATCCCCATGCCACCAGTTACCATAAGCAGGAGGCGGGAAACATGAACGTTTTTGTGATCGCCTAACCTTTGCGCGTATGCGAGTATGCCAACCAGGAGTGCAAGCCCGGCGACGGAAGTAACCCCTGATCCCATGCCCGCAATGCTAGCGCGTTCAAGCGTGGCCGTGGACTGTAAAGCACTTTGATCCAATTCGACCCACTACCAACGGCGCGCCCTACTGGGCAGAGCGAACCGAACCCGCCGGGGCCTTAGCCTCGACGCGGCCTTCTTCCGAGCCGCGCTGATTCATCCACTCCGCCGCCTGCTCCGGTGTGGCGACCTTGCCCTCGAGCACCGCCAAAGCCAGGTCCGCGGCCGCGACGTTCGAAAACGACTTGGCGACCTCCACGCCCCGGTCCTCGCCCGGCAGCTTCAGAAGAAACGGCACGGTCGAAGGAGGCTGGCGACCGGTCAGGCGATCGATCTCTGGGGTGTAGCCCATGCGCCCGAACCAGGCTCCGGGACGGAAGCCGTGATCGGCGGTCAGCAGCAAGGTGGTGCGGCCGGACAATCCCGCCGCATCGATCACCTGCCGTAGCTCCCGGACCGTCCGGTCCACCAGCGCCACGTTATCGAAATAGTCCAGCGGGCCGTCGAGATGGAAGCTCTGCTCCCGGCGATTGTAGATCGGAAACAGGTGCGGCGTGGGGAAGTGAATGAACACCAAATCGATGCGCGGATCGGCGGCAAAGCGGTAGGCCTGGTCGCGAATCCCGAAATATTGCTGCTGCTGGCCCTTCTGGATTTCGATGTCGCGCAGCACCTCGGAGCCGGGATCTGCCGCGGTCAGGATGCTGCGCACGGTCACGGCCTGCCATTTGAACAGCCAGGCCACGGTTTTCCACACACCGTCTTTCGAAGCATCGTCTTCTTCCGCCAGTGCGGAGCTGGAGTGGGTGCTGGGCAGAGAGAAGCAATCCACCAGCTCCTTGCCCAGGATCCGGCAATAGGGATGGTGCCACCCGGCCAGAGCCGAATTCGCCCCCAGGGCGCGGGCGCGCGTGAACACGTTGGGTTCATTGCGCCAGTTCACCTCCTGGGTGGAGTCGTGCGGAACCAGCTCCAGCGTGTTGGCGTCCAGCGCCTGCGCGTTCGAGTAGATGCGGCCGGAAATCAGCGATGGCAGAGCGATGGCGGTGAACGTGGCGGTTTCCATCACATGGTCCGAATGCACCGACTCACTGCGCAGCCGGTCGAGCGCGGGGAGCTGCAGGTAATCCGGGCGGTGATCGAAGGCCAGGCGCTGATCCAGTTCGTCGAAGATTACCCACACCACGCGCGGCGCGTCAAGGGCTCGCTGCTGCAGCAGGGGTGCGGGAGGCTGGGGGAGATACACCTCGGGCTGCTCCGCGCCCAGGCGGTTGGTCAGGAAGTCGATCATCAGCGCCGGGAACAGCAGCAGCAGCAGCAGAGCCACGTGGCGCGCCGGCTTCAGGATGCGCGGGTTCCCGAACAGCACCATCACGGCTCCGGCGGCCAGGATCGCCTCCACCGTCCATAGAGAGATGTTGCTGCCGTAATCGAAATGGTCGGTCTGCGTGTTCCAGTAGCGGCGCACGGATTCTATCGGGTACATCAACACCAGCAGGAAGGCGAAGTGGGCAAACGTGCGCAGGCGCTTGCTTTGGGAAGGAAAAGAGCCGGAGCTCCGTTCGACCAGTTGCCAGGCGCCCCAGAAGACCACGGTGAGCAGCAGCACGCCAACGATGGTCGCTTCCAGCAGCGTCAGGTCACCGGGCGCGTTACGGAAATAATCCAGCCCCCGCGGCTGCAGATTCTCCAGGTCGTACCAGCGGCGGATGAAGCACAGCGTGCCGAGGGAGAACGCAGTCAGCAGGTTGGTTAACTGGTGGCGCGCTGCCGGCGAAAGAGATAGAGCCATCGATGCAATCCGTCGAGTTTCTGGCTGCGCACCAGTTCGAAGCGCGCGGAAGCCGCCGCCTCAAACCAGGCCGGGGAAAAATGCGCGTAGAGCCGGTCGCGGCCGCGGACGATCCAATGGAACATGGGATCCTCGGGCGCCACAAACTCAATCAGAACATAGTCCCTAGAGATTTCATCGGCTAGGTCCAGCAGATCCTCTAGGGGGATTCGCTCCGTTACCAAAATGTGGTGCGCGACCGCCAGGAACATGACCAGGTCGAACTTGTTCCCGGCCCGCTCGAGGCCGGCACGCTCTAAAAACGACGGGCACTCCCGGTTGCGCCAGCCAATGGCCGGCGTGGGGCGGGTGAAATCGATCACTAGAGGCAGCACATTCAAGCGATCCGCCGCGGCTCGCTTCCAGATCGAACCGGTGACGGTTGGATCGGTGTCGATAGCCACCACCTCCGCGCCCTTCCGCGCGGCCAGGCAACTGAAGCGGCCCTCGTTGGCGCCGATATCCAGCACCCGCTGCGGACGCGCCAGCTCCAGAGCCTCCTCGACGAAGCGCTCCTTTTGTTGGAGCTGCGCCGGCGAGTACAGCGACTTGTGATCCAGGTAACCGCTCCAGGTGGAGTCGGGGCTCGGCTTGGGAGCCAGCGACCGTAATTGGCGCCGGCAACTGCGCAGCAACCCGCCCAGCACGAAGCGGGCCTGCTCCTCCGATCTCGCCGGGGGCGTCCGATAGGAAACCGCACCCTCCTTGCCTTTGCGTCCGCCGAGCCACTTGGGAAAGCTCACCAGCCCGGCCAGCGGCGGCGTCAGGCGGCGGCGCCAACCGGCCCACTGATACATCGTTTCCGGCTCGATGCCATCGCGCTGGCAGGCGAGAGTCGAGCTGGGACTCAGCCCGAAGTAGCGATGCGCGGCCAAGGGGAGAAGAAAGGTGCGCACGAACTGGCCGTAGGCCAGCCAGGTGGCATCCAGCGGATCGCGCCGCTCAAACGAGAGCACGTCGACGAACACCGGCTGGGAGCCGCGAAACAGCACGTTATACGGCGTCGCGTCTTTGAGTCCGAAGCCTTCCTCCAAAGCGGCTTCGGCCAGATCGAGAGTGAGGGAACCCGCGGCGTAGAGCATCTCGGGCGGCCACTCGTAAGGGAAGCTGGGGAAGGAAATGCGCTCATGCTCCAGCCATAGGGAGCCGGGTGCGGCGGCTTCCGAAAGCCCCAGCCCCCGCAGCTCGCCTGCTGGAATCGGTGTGGAGCGGACCAGGCGCCCTTGGGCGATGGCCTCTTGGGCGGCTCGTGTGTTCAGGAAGCCTTCGAGATCGGGGATGTGCGACGGCTCAACCGCGCGGAGGATGCGCTGCGGAAAGCGGTACAGCCTGCCGCCGGGGTCGCGAAACGATCCCTGCGCCGGTATGGGGGCAGCCTCCGTGATCATGGCACCCACGTTTGGGGCTCGAATCTTACCGCTTGCGCTTCGGCCAGAAGCGATTCAGCAACTTGCGGAAGTAGAACGTTCCGCCAAGGAAAGCCGCGTAGGCAGCCTGGTACAAAAACGCTCCGGTTCCCGGGTCGGCGTAAGCCGAAGCCTTGGAAGGAGTGGCCAGAAGGAGGGGTAGCACCAGCAGCGACAGTCTTGCCGCCGGCAAGAGCAGGGAAGAGCGATGAGCGTTTTGGCGCATACGTGTCTCTGACCTCTATTTCGGTGTATATCGGAAATTCCATTAGTCGATGGAGCGGAAAAACTCCGGCAGAAGTACCTTAGTACGCAGCTATGCGGATCGACCGCAAGCGGAAACTAAGCAGCCCGCCGCTATAATGGTGACTAAATACATGCCGCCCAGTGCCATCGCAATGCCCGGCCCCGAAGCGCTCGCCAAATATGAGCCGGTGATCGGCCTGGAAGTTCACGTCCAGCTCGCCACCGCAACCAAGATTTTCTGCGGCTGCCCCACCAGTTTCGGCGCGCCGCCAAACACTAATGTCTGCCCGGTGTGCCTGGGACTCCCCGGGGCGTTGCCGGTGCTCAGCCGCCACTCGGTGGAGCTGGCGATTCAAGCCGGCCTGGCGTTGAACTGCCGGGTTAATCCCCGCTCCATCTTCGCCCGCAAGAACTACTTTTATCCGGACCTTCCCAAGGGGTACCAGATTTCGCAGTACGATCAGCCACTGGCCGAGCACGGTTTCGTCGACATCGAAGTCAACGGCGTGAGAAAACGGATCGGCGTCACGCGCGTCCATATGGAAGATGACGCAGGCAAGAGCATCCACGACGGCTTCAAGGATTCCGACAAATACACTTACGTCGATCTCAACCGCTGCGGGACGCCCTTGATCGAGATCGTCAGCGAGCCGGATATGCGCAGCGCCGATGAGGCCTACGCCTACCTGACTGAAATCAAGCAGGTGCTGCAGTTCGTGGGCGTCTCCACCTGCGACATGGAAAAAGGCCATCTGCGCTGCGACGCCAACGTCAGCGTGCGGCTGAAAGGCGCGGAGAAGTTCGGCACCAAGGCCGAGGTGAAGAATCTGAACTCCTTCCGGTTCCTGAAAATGGCAGTGGAACAGGAGATCGAGCGCCAGGTGGGGATCGTCGAAAGCGGCGGACGCGTGATGCAGGAGACGCGCCTGTTCAATGTGGAAACCGGCGAGACCGTGGGCATGCGCAGCAAAGAACACGCGCACGACTATCGCTATTTCCCCGAGCCTGACCTGGTTCCGCTGCGCATCAGCGAGGCGTGGCTCAAGCAGATCCGCGACGCTGCGCCGGAGCTGCCGGCCGCGCGCCGCGCCCGTTTTATGGAAGTTTACGGGCTTCGCGAATACGACGCGCAGGTGCTCACCGCCACGCGCGCGCTGGGAGATTACTTTGAGGATGCCGCGAAAGCGGCGGGCGATGCTGGCGCCGCAGCTCATGCCGTAGCTCATGGCGTAGCCCACAACATCGCCCACTGGGTGATGGGCGACTTGGCCGCGGCGCTCAAGGAATCCGGCAAAGATATCGCCGAATCGCCGGTGAGCGCGGAAAACCTGGGCCGTCTGGTCGCGCTGATCGGAGAAGGCAAGATCAGCGGCAAGCTCGCCAAAGAGATCTTTCCGAAAATGTTCGCGGCAGCCGAGCCGGCGGAAGCCGTTATGGAGCGCGAAGGCCTCAGCCAGATCAGCGACGTGAGCGCGCTGTCCAAGATCGTCGACGAAGTCATCGCCGCCAATCCCAAGCAAGTCGAGCAGTACCGCGGCGGCAAAACCACCGTGCTCGGCTTCTTCGTCGGCATGGTGATGAAGGCCAGCCGCGGCCAGGCCGATCCGGCCGCTGTCAATAAACTGCTGCGAGAAAAACTTTGATCCAATTACGGAACGTCGAAAAATACTTCGAGCACGGTCCCACCAAGACTTTCGTCCTGCGCCGCGTCAACGTCACCATCAAAGAGGGCGAGTTCGTCTCCATCATGGGACCCTCCGGCGCGGGCAAATCCACGCTGCTGCACGTCATCGGCATGCACGACAGCGCCTGGAGCGGCGAGTACGACCTGCTGGATTTCCCCATTCACCGGCTCAAGAAGAAGGATCGCGACGAGCTGTACAAGAAATTCTTCGGCTTCGTCTTTCAGAGCTACCATCTGCTGGATTCGCTCACCGTGTACGAGAATCTGGAGATCCCGCTCTCTTACCGCAACGTGAAAAAATCTGAGCGCGACGCCATCGTCTGCGACATTCTGGACCGCTTCCAGATCGTCGGCAAGAAGGATCTGTTCCCGAACCAGCTCTCCGGCGGCCAGCAGCAACTGGTGGCGATCGCCCGCGCGATTGTGGCCAGCCCCAAGGTGATCCTAGCCGACGAGCCCACCGGCAATCTCCACTCCTCGCAGGCCAAGGAGATCATGGAGGTGTTCAAAAAGTTGAACGATGCCGGCACCACCATCATCCAGGTGACCCACTCGAAAGATAACGCGGCCTACGGCAACCGCGTCATCCAGATCGCCGACGGCTGGATTGTGTAGCTGGTAGGATTCGCGGAGGCCCTCAGGCCTTGACTTTTTCCCGCTTAGGCTTTGACTTTTTCTCAACGCTCTGCGGCCCGCCGGAAGGCGGCTTCGTTCTGGGGCCAGTCATGGAGCGTAGCCGGATCGAAGTCCGCGCCATTCGGCCACACCAGCGTCTTCACTTCGGGGTCCACTCGTACTTGGGAGAATAGTTCGGGATCGCGGAGTGCCCCGTAGAGCTCTCCCGCGAGCACCGGCAGAAAATCAATGGTCTGCTCGACGCCGTCTTCGAAGTGAACGCTCAGCGTATACGGCGCCACGATCTCAAAGGAATGTACTCGATGGATCGCGGGTGTCATTGGATCGCGTGCGCCATTCGGCTCCTTACTCACCCTCGCCACGACACTATTCTAAGGAAGTCCAGCATGATGCTGAAAAGGGCTCCCCGCAACCGCTCCCTCGCGGTCGCGGCTCGGCAGTTTGGTGCAATCACGCTGGTGCATTTCCGAGCCGCGCGCGCCAGCAAGCGGTCCTCGCCCTTTTTCAGCGTCCTGCTACGCCGACGCCTGCGCCGGAGCGGGCAGCGTCAAGTGCTGCTTGCGCGCGTAGCTCGACTCGTCTGCCTCAAACGCCTCCACGCCGTGGTAAGTGATCTCGAACTGGTTGTTGTCGGCGCGAGCGATCTGCTTGGTCTCCTTCAGGAACCACAGGCTGAACTCCAGGTGCTCGATCGGGCACCCCAGCAGCTCCTGCAGGTCGCGGCCGCGCATCGCGGGCTGCTGCGGGTCGGTGAGCCGCTTGGTGTAGAGCAGCCGCAGAATCCCCCAGCGCTTGCGAATCTCGGCCTGCACCCCCTGCGTGCTTTCCAGGGAATCGAAAATCTTCAGCCGCGACTTGTCCAGAGCCGTCAGCCGCACATCGTACGCCGCGCGCCGCTCCACGTGGCTCAAAACCGCATGCGCCTCCACCACGCGGCGGAACAGCAGATCGTTGCCGGTTTCGCGATTGTCCGGATGGTAGCGCTGCGCCAGCACGTGAAACACGCGATGAATCGTGTCCAGGTCGGCGTTGCGGCTCACCTGCAGCACTTCGTAAAAGTCGGTTTCGTCCGGATCGAGGCGTGCGTCGGGAGAGAACGGTCGCTGCGCGTTGCTTCCCCCGGCGGGCCCGGCGGCTTCCTCTTCCACTCGAAACTCGGCGGGCGGAGTCTCCATGGTCAGCTCGGCGTGATACTTGCCGATGCCTGCTATGCGGGAGGCCTTCACGCGATACTGGCCCAGCACCGGCGCCGCGCCGGTTTTGGTATCCACCTGCCCGGCGACGCTTACCAGCAGCCCCGCGCCCAGCGCCGTGCCGAGCTGGATCTTCATCACCTCGCCGTCGTGGCCGCGAAAACGCGCCTCCAGACGCGAGCCCGGGGCGCCGCTCGAATCCAGAATGACCGCCAGATCGGGGCGCGCTTCGAGCGATTCGATTACCTTCAGCCGCGCTTGAGCAAGTCCTTGAGGCACGGGCGTCTCCTTGTTTTTGTTCGAGTATGCCGTTGTTCGAGTATGCGCGCCGCCGCGACCGAATGCAGTACTTGTGAAACCCTAGTACTGCGCTAAGTGGCCGCATCTTACAGCCGCGAGTTTGCCTTATGCCCGGCGCAAGAGAACCCTACTGACTCGCCTACACACACGCGCTACGCGCTCGGGCCGGTGGTATGCTCGGGATGTGAATCTGCGCCGCGGATTCCGCGTGCTACTGGGCGCCACGCTGCTGATGGGCGCAGTTGCCGGATCTTTGTGCGCGTTTCAACTCGCCTTTCGCGAATACCCTGCGGTCGAATACAACAATTTCCCGCTTCCTGACGACTATCAGGAGAAGACCGAGTTCGCCTTCGCCCGCCTGATGTATCCGCCGGCTCCTTTTGCGCAGTTTGATCGCGCCGGCAGGTATTGGGCGCAGGGCAACTCCAGTTGGACCCAGGATTACCCGCGCGCGGATCGGCATTTTCTGCAGGCCGTGCGCCGGCTCACGCGGATTCACGCGCGCTCGGTGGAGCAACCGGTGAACCTGGACGACGGCGACGACGTCTACAACTGGCCGTGGCTGTACGCCGTCCGCGCCGGCGAATGGAACCTGACCGACAAGCAGGCCGCCAAGCTGCGCGACTATCTTCTGCACGGCGGCTTCTTCATGGCCGACGATTTCTGGGGCTCCGATCAATGGGAAGTTTTCATGGCCAGCATGCGCCGCGTCTTTCCCGACCGCCAGCCCGTGGATCTCAAAAACAGCGACCAGATCTTCCACACCATCTACGACCTCAGTGACCGCTATCGCGTGGAGGGCGCCTGGGGCGCCTATCAAGGCGACGGCGTGACCCCGTATTGGCGCGCCATCTTCGACGACAAGGGCCGCGTGATGGTCGCCATCGTGGTCAACTCCGACTTGGGCGATTCCTGGGAGTGGGCCGATTCGCCGTCTTACCCGGAGCGATTCTCCGACCTCGGCATCCGCATCGGCGTTAACTACATTATGTACGCCATGACGCATTAGCGTCATTTTCAGGCGACGACGCACTGAGCGGCGCTGTGTACTACGTCATTTGTGTTCATCCCGCGGCTGGAACCCGATCCGGCGCTTGGGCGGGGAGGGAAGCGCCTTCATCTGCTTAACCTCGCCGGCCAGGCAGTCGATATCTTCCACCAGCACCTCGATAACCGAGGCCGCATAGCGCCCACCCCGCCGGGTGTTTGAGGTCACAATCTGTGACCTCAAAGATTTCGCTTCCACGCTAGTGTAGTGTCCACGAATTAACTGGACAGGCGTTTGCGGCGTTTCGGGGCAGTACAACCGGGCTGGATCTGTTCGAGGGTTTGGCGGCAACGGGCAAGCTTGGAGACGATGGAGTCGACCGTCGCGGTCCAGACGAAAGGCTTCGGATTTTCGTTCCACGTTGCCAGGAAGTCGTTGATTGCGGCGATGAGTTCGTCGACGCTGAAGAAAGAATCGCGGCGGATGCGTTTGTTGGTTAGTTCAGCGAACCACCGTTCAATCAGGTTCAACCAACTGCAACTGGTTGGGACGTAGTGGATCACAAAGCGAGGATGTTTCTGCAGCCAGGTTTTCACCTCCGCTGTGCCGTGAGTGCCGTAGTTGTCCATGACAACGTGTAAGGCATCGCCGCCCGTGAATTCGCGATCAATCCGCCGGAGAAACTTCAGGAACTCCTGGTGTCTGTGCCGTTTGTAAAAATCGCCGATGACTTTCCCCTGCAGCAGATCGAGAGCGGCGAACAGAGTGGTCGTCCCGTTGCGTTTGTAATCGTGCGTCATGGTTCCGCAGCGGCCCTTCTTCAGAGGCAGACCGGGTTGAGTGCGGTTCAGCGCCTGAATCTGGCTCTTTTCATGGACGCAAAGAACGATGGCTTTGTCGGGCGGATTGAGATAGAGACCAACTACGTCGGTCAGTTTTTCGAGAAACTTCGGATCGCGCGACAGCTTGAACGTCTTTGTGCGATGGGGCTTGATGTTATGGCTCTTCCAAAGATTGCTGACAGTTGACTTGCTGATGCCCTGACTGGCTGCCATGAGGCGGCAGCTCCAGTGCGTCTGGCCCTTCGGCTTCGATTGCAGGGTCGCATCCAGAACTGCCTTGACCCGATCCGGGCCATAAGTCGCTTTGCGGCCGCGCCCCGGCGCGATTTCCCACAAACCCTGCAGTCCTTCTTCGGCGAAACGCTCTCGCCACAGGCGGACGGTTTTGCGATTTATCTTCAGCCCGGCGGCAACCGATGCCTCGGATTCTCCGCGCGCCAGTGCCAGTACAATGCGGCACCGCAAGGCAACCTGTTGCGGGGTACCCATCGCTGCCAGCCACTGCTCGATCTGATTCTGTTGATCCTCCGAAAACACCAGCGGAGTCCCCGAACGAGGCATGCCCCATTATCCGGCTTCCCCAGCCTGATTGTCCAGCTATTTGTTGGACACTACGCTAGAGAGCCGGAACATGAAATCCTCCGGAAGCCGATCCATGTTGCGGCGTACGGCTTGATTGAGGGCCTTGGTCTCCACGCGGTACACTGCGGCCAAGCTGTCTCGACCGGAACATCGGTACCGCTTCCTGTGGTCGCGGCTCGGAACGCCTTCGACACAGAGCCGCGACCGAAGGAAGCGGTTGGGCGCGTGCTAACGGACTCCTGATACGAGTCACTAGAGGCTTCCTTCTCTACACCGTCATTTACGCGATGATCCCCTGACGCGCGGTACATTCGCGCACGCCGCCGCCATCGCCTCTTCGAGCAGCTCCTCCCGAGCCGCGGACAGCCGCACGCTGGTCGCTCCCTTTTCGCCCCAGGCTCCTTTGACGGGAACGAACCCGGCGGAGTCGGATGCGACGAACGCCCGCTGCTGCTCCGGCGTCAGCTTCACCATCCCGAAGCGCGCATCCGGATACCCGAGCGTCGCGAAGATCTTGCCGCGCACCCGGAAATCCGCGTGGGACATATGGGCGCCTTCGGAAGCCCCATCCATGCTGAGGGCGATCCTGCGAAAATCCTCACTGGTCACGTTTCAAAACTCGACTTTCAAAACTCCACGCGTCCTTGCACCGCAATCATCCGCGGCGAGCTGTCTCCGCCCAATCCTACACCCAGCAGGCCCGTCGGCGGCGAAGTCGTGTAGGTCAGGGTTCCGAAGCCGGTCTGCGTCGCAGGCTTGCCCGGGATGCCAGCGTAGACGTTCGATGGTAGAGCAAAGTTCGGATGGTTGAACAGGTTGAAGATTTGGCCGTCGAGGCGCAGTTTCACGTGCTCGCCCAGCGGGAACCAGCGCGTGATGTACAGGTCGCTCCAGAAAAAATCGGGTCCGCGCAGAGCGTTCCGTCCCAGGTCGCCGAACTGGCAGGTTTGCGGGGAATCTCCTCCGTTGCACGCGCCCGTCGACGGATCCACCGCCGAAACGAACGCATTCGGATTGAGCCACTGGATCGAGCCCGGCTGGGTTACGCCTGGAATTGGATTGTGTTGGTACAACGGCACGCCCGGGACCACGCTGGCAAATTGCGGTCCGCTGCCTTGGACAATCCCCTGGCCGTTCGCCGAATACGGCGTGCTAAGGACCGAGAAAGGCAGACCGCTGTGCCAGAACACCGTCCCGGAAATCTGCCATCCATTCAGTAGCACGCCGGCGCCGCGCCGCCGCGTCTTCGGCAGCTCGTACGTGTAGTTCCCGCTCACGTTGTGGCGCACGTCGTAATCGCAGGGGCCGTAGTCGCGGCGCAGATCGTCCGGAAGAGGCGAAAGCACGGCTCCGGCGGAAAAGGGCAGGAAGCCGCCGTTGGAAACCTGGTCCATGCAATGGCTCCAGGTGTAATTCGCCTGAAACTGGAGCCCGCGTCCCATGCGCTTCTGCGCCGTCAATTGTAGACCGTCGTAGTGGCTGTTGGCGCCGGTGCTCAACTGTGTGACAGCCGCGAACCGCGGGTCCACCGGCTGGCCATACGGAAAAGGGGCGAAACAGCCGGGGCAAACAGCCTGATAGCCGTTGACCTGCGTGGTGTACGGTTGATTGACCGCCCGCGTGCCGGCATACTGCGCCCGCAGCGCGAGCGCGTTCCCCACCTGCTGCTCCACCGCGAAACTCCACTGCATGAAGTACGGCGCGCGCAGTTCGCCTTGCGGCGCGGCGACCATCGAAACCGGCGGCAGGCAGGCGGCTGGATTCGCCAGTGGCGAGGCGCAGGAGAGCGCGCCTTGCGCGAAGCCGCGGAGGAAGCTCCCGTTCGCCGCCGACAGCGCATCGATGGCGCTGGAAGGAACTCCCGCAGCGATCGCCGTGCCTCCCACGGTTCCCAGCAGCCCGCCCTGAAACGAGCTCACATAAGGAGGGTTCGCCCCCAGCAGGTCCGCGACACTCCCCGGCAGCAGGTCGCTGAACAAGCCGAATCCGGTCCGCAGCACCGTGTTCGGAGCGGCCTGCAAAGCCAAAGCCGACCGCGGCTGCAGAATCGCCCAAGGCGTTGACGCGAACAAATGCCCGGCGTTTGTTTCAATCAATCCGCTCAAGGGCTGATTCACGTTATGCGAGACTGCATCGAAGGCGCCCGGCAGCCGCGCCACCACGTCATGCGGATTCAGTGGATTCGAATTGAACGTGTCGCGCAGTCCGAAGGTCCAGGTCAGCCTCGATGTGACCTTCCACGTGTCCTGCGCGTAGAAATCCAGGTTGAGAAATCGAAACGGCTCGGAATTCGCAACCGGAAAGGTCTGCGTCGCGGTCGACGCCACGCCGTAGATGAACTGCGGGAGATCTGTGTAGGTGACCGTAGGGACGGTTCCCTCGCCGAAATCGTAATCGTTCAGGCGGAAGATGCGCGTGTTGGTTCCGAAGCGCAACTCGTGCGCGCCCTTGCTCCACGCCAGATTGTCGTTGAGGAACAAGCGGCTGGCTCGCCGACCCTGCACCCATGTATTATCGAGCCCCCCCAGCGTGGTGAACGGCGCATTCCCTCCCACCCCTTCGAGCACCTCCGGAAACGCCGCGAGCGTCTGGCTGAGATTTTGCGGCCCGAACAGACTCTGGTACCAGGAGAATGCGGGATTGAAGTAGTTCACCAGGTGCGGCGTGAACACGTGCGTGTACCCCGCCGCGGCCGAATACAGCGGCTGCGAGGATACCGCGTTGAAGATGGGATTGATCGGATCGGTGAAGGCCGCCTGCACTCCCGTATCCGCCTGCAGCCGGATCCACGCCATGTTGCTGTTGTCGATGTTGTCGTCGATCCTTCCGGTCTGCACCTGTTCATGATCGTCGCTGGAGTGCGAGATGCTCTGGCGGTTCGCGCAGCCGTTGCCGTCGGGAGGGCCTCCCGCCGCCGCAACTCCACCCGCGTTAAAAGGACACCCCAGCAGCGCCAGCGGCGTCCCCACCGTATTTTGGTACAGCGAAAACATCTTTTCGTAGAACGGCGCCAGTTGCGGTTGCGGCTGATATTCGGTTCCCGTAATCGAGTCCCGGCCTCCCAAGGGAAGCTGCGCGAGAACGTAGGTTTGAAACGCAGCGGTCGGGACAGTCACCGGGGTCACGATCGGCAGAGCGATACGCATCCACTCCGCGTCAACAAAGAAGAAAAGCTTGTTGCGGCGAATGGGCCCGCCGAGGCTGCCTCCGAAGTGATTCACCACGGACCTCGGCTTCTGGTTGCCCGGCGTCGCGTTGGTAAAGAAATCCGCGGCATTCCAGCGCGATCCGTTCCACAACTCGTAGGCGTTGCCGTGGAACTGATTGGTCCCTGACTTGGTCACGTAATTCACCTGCGCGGCGCCGTAACGCCCTTGATCCACCGAGTAAGACAGCGTGTTGACGGTCACCTCTGCGATCGAGTTCAATCCCAGCACCAGGTTGGTGGAGAGTCCGCTGTTGAGATTGGTCAGAGGGTCGTTGCTTTCGAGCCCGTCGACGATGTAGCCGTTCGCCAGAGCGGGCAAGCCGTTGAACTGGACGTTGCCGTAGCCGTTCGTGCTGCCTAAAAAATCATTTCCGCTACCCGCTGTGTTGATCAGCGCGCCGGCGGCGAACTGTAGTGGATAAGTGAGATCTCCGCCCGGATTCGGCAGGTTTTCGAGCGAGACGGCGTCGAGCGTCGTGGAGGTATTGGGATTGGCCGTGTTCACCAGCGGCGCCTCTCCATTCACCACCACTTCCTCGCGCGCGGCGGCCACAGCCAGCGTGAAATTGACGATCTGCGTCTGCCCCAGGCCCGCCCGCACAGCATCCCTCCGTTGCGGGGCGAACCCGTCTGCTTCTACGCTTACGTCGTAACTGCCGGGGACCAGTTGCGGAAAGTTGAACCGTCCCGCTGCGTCGGTGGTTGCGGTCCGGATCGCACCGTTTTCGGCGCCCCTAAGGACAACTTTGGCGCTCGTGATCGCTCCGCCGCCGGCATCGAACACTTGGCCCGCAATCGCGCTGGTAGTTTCCCCCTGTCCGGCGGCCAGCACGCCGCAAAGAATCGCCCCAAACACATATTTAGGCATACCTAAAAGAATACTTGACTCCGGCGCTCGTGTTCAAGCACCCGTCGGCTACCATGGAGGCTGTGGCTCCCCGCCAAGCCCCGCCGGTCTCCGAAGCCGTCGATGATTATTTGAAGGCCATCCTGGACCTGGGCGGCGCCGACCAGCAGCGCGTCTCCAGCAACGCTTTGGCCCAGCGGCTGGATGTGCGCGCGGCTTCGGTCACAGGCATGCTTCAGAAGCTGGCGGCGCAGAATCCGCCGCTGGTGCAGTACGAAAAACACCATGGCGTGCGGCTGACCGCCGCGGGCAAGCGCCGGGCTTGGGAGCTGGTGCGGCATCACCGCCTGCTGGAATTGTTCCTCCACGACGTCCTCAAGTATTCCTGGGACGAAGTCCACGAGGAGGCCGAGCGCCTGGAGCACTTCATCTCCGAGCGTTTCGAAGACCGCGTCGCGGCGATCCTGGGCGATCCCGAAATCGATCCGCACGGCCACTTGATTCCGCACAAGCATGAGGAGGGTTCGTTTCCCAACGAGGTTTCGCTGCTCGATTGGGGCGTGGGTACGCGGGCGCGCATCAGCAGCGTGGACGACAAGGATCCCGCTGCGCTGCGTGATCTGGAGCGCTTGGGGTTGCGGCCCGGCGTGCCAGTGGTGGTGGAGCGGAAACATCCGGCGGTGCTCTTGCGCCTGGCCGAGAGCGGCCAGCCGGTCCGCGTGAGCCGCGACCTGGCTCGCTCCGTGGCCGTGGCGCCCGTCCCATAGGTTTCCCGCTCCCGTAAGTTTCGCGGCTTAACTTTTCAGTACTGACTTAAGTATTGACTTATTTAAGCCTCCGCGCAATAATACCCTCCGTGCTCGCCTTCGCCGCCCTCGCCGACCCGACCCGCCGTCAGATCGTCGAGCTGCTGACCCAGCGCGACCTGGCCGCCGGAGAGATCGCGGACCGCTTTGAGGTGAGCGCGCCTGCCATCTCGCAACACTTGAAAGTTTTGCGCGAGGCCGGCCTGGTCTCGGTCCGGGCCGACGCGCAGCGCCGCATCTACGGCATCGATCGCGCCGGTTTCGCCGAACTCGAACAATGGGTCGCGCGCGTCCAACGGTTTTGGGAGCCCAAGCTCGACCGGCTTCAGCAGGAACTTGCCCACCAGCTTCGCAAACCGCGCAAACGCGCCAGGAAATCCAAGTGAACCAAGCCCTTACCCATCCTGAATCGGTCCGTCTTGAGCGCCTGCTCCCCGGGCCAGTCGAGCGCGTCTGGGACTATCTTACCCATCCCGATCTGCGCCGCACCTGGCTGGCCGAGTCGGCCGAAGATTTCGGCGCGGTCACCCGCTGCCAGCCGCTCCGCAGTATCGAATTCTCGCTGCGCGATTCCTCCATCGTCTCGATGGAACTGGAGCCACGCGGCTCCCACGTAATGCTCGTGCTCACGCACCGCAGGGTTCCGGCGTGGCTGGCCGCCGCGGCGACGGTCATCGCCGTCGCCTTGTTCATGTTCACCTTCGGCGCGTCGAATGGCCCTTTGCACCAGCGCGAAACTCTGGGCCCTAAGATCGTGCGATCCGCCCAGAGCCTTCAATTCCCTACGTCTCTTAAATTCCCTTCATCTGGATCGGCGCGACTTTACGGTATGCTAGGCGGTCGATGTTGATCTACGCCGCTACCGTTTTCCTGAGCGCATTTCTCCTATTCCAGGTGCAGCCGCTGATCGCGAAGTTCATTCTTCCCTGGTTTGGAGGCTCGGCGGCGGTGTGGAGCGCGGCGCTGCTTTTCTTTCAACTCCTGCTTTTGGGCGGATATTTTTACGCCCACGTTTTGATCCGTTATCTCAAGCCGAAAATGCAATTGCGGGTTCATGGCGGCCTGCTGGCGGTAAGCCTGCTGGCGCTGCCCATCATTCCCTCAACGCGCTGGAAGCCGACTTCGGTCGGCGATCCAACCTTCGAGATCCTGGTCCTGCTGGCCTCCGTCATCGGACTTCCCTACATGCTGCTTTCGGCCACCAGCCCGCTGCTGCAAGCCTGGTATGTGCGGGTCAACCATGGCGCCCTGCCGTACCGCCTGTTCGCCCTATCGAATTTCGGATCGTTCCTGGCGCTGCTCAGCTACCCTTTTGTGATCGAGCCGGTGCTGGCTCTGAGCCTCCAGGCCAAGATCTGGTCGTCCGCGTATGTCGCCTTCGCCTTGGCCTGCGTGGCGGCGGCTTGGAAGAGTTCGTCGTCTCCGGACTTAGTTCCAGCCAGCACCTCAGAATCGGACTCGGACGCCAAACCGCCCACGCCCAAGATGATGATCTTTTGGGTCGCCCTGGCCGCCTGCGCGTCCACGCTGCTGCTGGCAACCACCAGCCATTTGACGCAGAACGTCGCGCCGATCCCGCTGCTGTGGGTGGTCCCGTTGAGCATCTACCTGCTCAGCTTCATTCTGTGCTTTGAAAGCGGACGGCTGTACCAGCGCTGGATCTTCATGCCGCTGCTGGTCGGATCGCTGTGGCTGTTCACGCGCGGCAATGCCCAGTTTCAGTCGAATGAAGACGTCATCGGCAAACTGATTCCCGGCTTGTGTGCCGCGTTGTTTGTGTGCTGCATGGTCTGCCATGGGGAGCTGGCTCGCCGCAAGCCGCACCCGCGCTACCTGACGCAGTTCTACCTGATGGTTTCGATCGGCGGAGCGCTGGGTGGGATCTTTGTCGCTCTCATCGCGCCGCGCGTCTTCCACAACTACACCGAACTGCCGATTGCCGTCGCCGGCTGCGCGCTGCTGGCCGCGATCGCCTTATGGGACGACGAATCCGGAGTCAGTCTGGCAGTGTGCGCTTTGACGCCAGCGGTCGCGCTGTGGAACCTGAATGTCCTCGCGAGCAGCATGTGGCTGCACGCGCTGGCCGCGATCGCTGTGGGAGTGCTGGTGGGATTCCTGGCTCGCCAAAGCATGTGGCGCGTCACCTTCATGATGGCCGCGGTGGCCGGCCTGACCGGATACCTGGGGCGGCTGGAGCTCGACGACGGTCGTCTGTACACGTTTTCGGTACGCAATTTCTACGGCTTGTTGCGCGTCCGCGACGATCCGCCCGATCCCACTCAAAACTATCCGGGTGAGCGGACTCTGGTTTACGGCACCATCAACCACGGGACTGAGCTTGCAGCGGCCAACGCCGGCCGCATCGCGACCTCTTACTTCGGCCAGAACTCCGGGATCAATCGCGCCATCCGCGCCAAGGGCCAGCAGGGCCCGATTCATATCGGCGTGCTGGGACTGGGCGCGGGAGTGACGGCCTCGCTCGCTCGCGCCGGCGATACACTGCATTATTACGAGATCAATCCTCTGATCCGCGAGATCGCCAATACGGCCTTCACCTTCTATCCTGCCTGTCCCGCCGACAAAGCCATCCTGATGGGGGATGGCCGGCTCACGCTGGAGCGCCGCCCCAGTGAGAATCTCGACGCGCTGGCGGTCGACGCGTTTTCAAGCGACGCGATCCCAATGCACCTGCTCACGCGCGAGGCGTTCCAGATCTACCTGCGGCACCTGAAACCGGACGCCATTCTGATTTTCCACATCTCCAACCGCTATCTGGATCTGGAGCCGGTGGTCTCGCAAGTGGCCCACGAGAACGGCTTCCAAGGCGTGACCGTCGCCGATGAGGGCGACACGCAATCCTACTACGTCGCCTCCACCTGGATGGTCCTTTCGCGCGATCCGAGCATCTTCAACAACCCGCTTCTTCAGGATCCCTCGATCCGGCCCATGCGCATCGATCCCGGCTTCCGCGCCTGGACCGACGATTATTCCAACATTGTCCGCATCACCACCGGCCTGCCGCAGTGGCTCAAGGCCGCGATCCCCTAAACCCCATGACCCTATACGCTGTCACCATCTTCCTGAGCGCTTTCCTCCTGTTCCAGGTGCAGCCGCTCATCGCCAAGATTATTCTGCCGTGGTTCGGAGGCTCCGCCGCCGTCTGGAGCGCCGCCATGCTCTTCTTTCAGGTTTCGCTGCTGGCCGGCTACGCCTACGCGCATGTCTTGATCGCCAAGGTCAATCCCAAGAGGCAGTGGCAGATCCACGGCGCGCTCTTGGCGGTCAGCCTGGCGCTGCTGCCGATCCTGCCTTCGTCGAGCTGGAAACCCACCGCCGTCGGCGATCCCACCCTGCGCATTCTCGCCCTGCTCGCGGCCACTATCGGACTGCCGTACTTCCTGCTGTCCTCCACCAGCCCGCTGCTGCAAGCCTGGTACGTGCGCAAGACAGGTTCGCAGGTTCCCTACAAGCTGTTCGCGCTTTCGAATTTCGGTTCGATGCTCGGCCTGATCACCTTCCCCTTCTGGGTCGAGCCGAATTTGGCCTCGCGCCAGCAGGCCTGGACTTGGAGCTTCATCTTCGTGGCCTTCGTGCTGCTGTGCATCACCGTCGCGTATCTCTCGCGCGAGCGGATCACGCCGGCCGAAGCCGGGGCTCTTCCTGAATCGGCAGCCGGCCCGGAAACTACTCCGGCTCCCGCAGTGCAGGATGCCCCCGCGCCGGATTGGCGGGAGCTGACGTTGTGGGTTTCGCTCGCCGCCTGCGCCTCCGTGCTGCTGGTGTCGCTGACCAATCATTTGAGCCAGAACGTCGCGCCCATTCCGCTGCTGTGGGTGATTCCGCTGGCTCTCTACCTGTTGAGCTTCATCCTGTGCTTCGAAAGCGACAAGATGTATCAGCGCTGGCTGTTCATTCCGGCGCTGGCGCCGCTGCTGGGCTACATGGCGTACTACATCTACACCGACTCCGGCAACACCAACATCAAGACCATCATCCCGCTGTACGCCGGGGGATTTTTCGTGGCGTGCATGGTGATGCACGGGGAACTGGCGAAGCGTAAACCCGCGCCCAAGCACCTCACCCTGTTCTACCTCATGGTCTCGCTGGGCGGAGCTTTGGGCGGCATCTTCGTCGCCCTGGTCGCACCCAACGTCTTCAAGAGCTTTCTGGAGGTGCCCATCGGTCTGGTGGCGTGCGCGCTGCTCACCGTGATCGCCACCTGGGACATCGAGCTTCCGCGTTTCGGTCCCTGGCCGATCCGCCTGGCTCTGTGCGTGGGGCTCGGCGCTCTTTCCGGCTTCCTGGTGCGGCATGAGATTGAAGCCGCGAAGGGATACCGCGTGATGGTCCGCAACTTCTACGGCGCGCTGAAGGTGAGCGATGAGGATCCCGATCCGTTCGCCCTGCGCAACCTCACCCACGGCACCATCAATCACGGCTCCGAGCTTCTCGATCCGGAAAAGCGCTACATCACGACTTCTTACTACGGGGAAACATCGGGAGTGGGCCGCGCCATTCGCGCCCTGCGGGAGCGGGGACCGGTGCGCATCGGCAGCATCGGCCTGGGCGCCGGCGTACTCGCCAACTACGGCCGCGCGGGCGATTACCTCCGTATCTACGAAATCAACCCGCTAGTTCCTCCCATCACCAAGACGCAGTTCTATTTCTATAACCACGCGGCGGCCGACAAAGACATCCTGATGGGTGATGCCCGGCTGACGCTGGAAAGGCAACTCAAAGAAACCGGGCCGCAGAACTATGACGTTCTTTCGGTGGACGCCTTCTCCAGCGACGCGATTCCGATCCACTTGTTGACCCGTGAAGCGCTGGACCTTTATTTCCACCACTTGAAGCCGGACGGAATCCTCGCGCTCCACATCTCCAACCGCTATCTGGATCTGGCTCCAGTGTGCGCCGCGGGAGCGCAATATTTTCACAAAGAGGCTCGCACCGTGAGCGATGATGGCGAAGGCGGCAGTTATCTTTCTTCGTCCACCTGGGTGCTGGTTACGGCTCAGCCCCAATGGTTCAACTCCGACTCCTTCGCCGGAGCCGACATCTCACCAACCGTGGTCAAGCCGGGATTCCGCCCGTGGACCGACGACTATAGCAACATCTGGCAGATTCTGAGGCGGGAATAAAGCCGGGGTTGAATTAAGGATGCCGTCAGGCGCACAGGCTCGGCACTGGTTTGCGCCGCGTGCTGCGCGCCACGGCTCGCAGCAGTTTCCTGACGCCGCGGTCCCAATCCGGAAATAGGTCGACGTACTGGATCTGCTCGGCGATGCGCCGCGGAACCGCGCACGTTTCCAAACGTACCGGGATCAGGAACGGTTGCTCCAAAGGGAGCCTGCGGGCGCAGTCGAGCGCATAGCGCAACTCGCTCTGAAATTGGCCTCGCTTCACCGTCGACCGCGGCGAGAAGCAGGCCACAAACGCGTCCGAGATTTCGATGGCCCGTTCAATCGCCCTGGGCCAGTTCTGCCCCGGAAGCAGCTTTTCTTTATCCAGCCACGGCGCGCAGCCGGCTCGATCGAGCGCCCGGCACAGGCGCCGCGCGTAGGCCAGATCCTCCACCGCGTAAGCCACGAAAATCCGGGGCAAAGTTTGCGCCTCAAACATGTACCGCCCGTCCGATTTGCGAAACCGCCCCAGGCCCTCAATCTCGACCATCCGGCCTGCGTCTAACGCGATTCGGACGGTCTGAAGAATCCGCTCCACTGAAGTGGGCGCTCCTTTTAAGGCTTCCGCCGCGGAACGCGCTTTGGGGTGGTGTTTACCAGTTTTCCTACGCCCGGCAGCTCCACCGGCTCGCCCCGTTCCAGCGCGGTGAGGATCTTGTGCACCAGCTCGTCGATCTCATCGCGAGCCTCGGCAGGGGATTGATGGTTGGCTTGAGCCACGGAACGCGTTAAATCCTCGTGCTTCATGACACTTAACCTTAAGGGGAAAGTTCGGAACGCAAAACCGAAGAATACACATAACTTATTGATATTAAGCTGCTTTTGCTCCGAAAGCCGGTGGATACGGGCGCTTCTGATGAATTAGTTTTAATTATCGGTTAAGCCCTGGTTCATGTACGGCTGAGATGATCAATCCTGGAGACGGCTCTCGGCCGCTCATAGATTGACAAGGAGAACTAATTCGATGAAGAAGATGATGGGTTTAGTACTTGGACTGTCGCTGGCCGTGGGCGCCGTCAGCTTTGCGTTCGCTCAGGATGGCGGAAAGAGCTCCACCACGACCAAGAAGGGCAAGGGTTCAGGGAAGAACAAGAAGAAGGACACCACCAAGTAGCTTAGTTTCAAGCTCTGGGGAAGAATCAAACGCCGCGCTGAGGCTCCGGTAAAGAGCTTGGCGCGGCGTTCTCATTTTGGCGTTCTTTCTTTCACAAGGAGAAATTAGCGCCACCGGCCACGGAAGCCGAATCCCGGTCCCCAGCCCCCACCGAAGTAGAGACCGACTCCAGGACCCCAGTACGGATAATACGGATACCCGTAAGGATACGCGTAGCCATACGGGGCACCGGCGTAGTAGGGACTCGCCGCGTACCCAGGCCGAGCCTGCGGTTGAGTGTAATCATTCGGACCCACCGGCCGGAACGCCTGCGGAGCCCGATCCGTGGCGATGTTCACATCCGAGTTGACCTTGAACGTCAGAACCGTTTCCGGCCCCACCACCGTCGCCTTGCCGTGAGTCAGCAGTACTCCGGGAGTGTTGCCCGCCGCGCCGGTATTGACCGTGGTCGGGGAGTGGCCATAGGACTTCGGTCCCATGATGGAAACCAGTTCAGACTGGATTGGCGCATGCTGGCCGTCGACAAACATGAGGTCGGTAAGCTGCAATTCCAGATGCGAAGTGCCTTGCGCTTTACCGGCCTTGATCGCCTCGGCGACTCGTCCAGCAAAGGTTTGGCCGCTCTGAGCGACCACGAAGCCGTCCACCACCAGCGGCCGCACCAGGGTCGCCGTGAAAGTATCGCCTTGCTGGCTCTTGTCCGAGGACAAAGATTGATTCACCCGCACTGTGACATAAGTCCCCGCTTTCAGATTCAATTGGGGAGGGGCAGCAGGAGCCGCCTGTGGCGGAGGGGCATTTTGAAAGGCCGTCGGAGGACCGTTTTGCTGCAAGGCAGGCGCCTGGCCTGTAGCCGAGCCGCCAACTGGTTTCCATCCGGCCGAAGTATCCTGTGCCAAAACAAAGCTCGCTGTGGCGAGTAAACTGAATGCGATTCTGTATCCCGATTTCATTGATCGCGCCTCTCTTGCCTCCTCTAAATGCATGTCCTGTGCCATTCACAAGTTATTGACAATGCGGGCCAACCCGCGTATGTGATCTGTCCGAAAAGCACCGAGGTGGTGCTTTTAAGCCAGCAGAACCGTTAGAATGACTTAGCGTGATGGGAGTCTCCGGGCGCTCAATCCTAAACCTGGAGACCGTCGTCGCCCTGGCGATTCTGATCCTTCTGTTCGCCCGCAGGAAGAGTCAACCCGCGTCCCGCACTCCGAGGTTCCAACTCAACTGGGGCGACCTCGCCGGAATGAGCGCCGTCGCCGTGCTCACGATCCTGGTTTTCTGTCGCTCGCTCCACTCCTATTTCCTCTCTGACGACTTCATTCTGGTCACCACCGCGCCGGGAAGCCATAGCGGGCTATTCACGCGCGGCGGCGGCGACGGCTTCTTCCGGCCGCTGGGCTATCTTTCGCTGTACTGGACTTGGCCATGGGCGGGCACGGACCCGGCTCGCTGGCATTCGGTTGCGCTGCTTCTGCACGTCGCCAATGCCGCGCTGGTGTATTTGCTCGCCGGCGCAGTCGGGCTGCGGCGCGCATCCGCCTGGCTGGCTTCGGCTCTGTTCGCGCTGCACGGGGCGCATCCGGAAGCGGTGGTGTGGGTGGCGGGGCGATTCGATGTTCTGTCGACCGCCTTCGTGCTGGTTTCGCTACTCGCGTTTATTCGTCTGTGGGAGAAGCCCTCGCTGCCCGCGGGGTGCGTAGCTGCGTTCGCCATGACGGCGGGGATTCTAACCAAGGAGTCGGCCTACGCGACGCCGCTAATGATGGCGGCGTTCGTGGCGGTCGAGCCGGGCCGGCAGTGGAAACGTGGAATCCGGTTCCTCGCTCCGTTCTTCTTACTTGCCGCCGGATTGTTCGCGTATCGATGGGTGTTGCAGGGAGGGATCGGCGGCTACCTCACGCCGGAAGGCTCGCCGCAGATGTTCTCGCTGAACGTTGTAACGCTCGCGAAGGCTTTGCTGTTGCGATTATGGGCCATCCTTTTTTTCCCCGTGGATTGGGCCGTGCCGCCCTCGGTCTGGCTGCTGGTGGCACTCGCCGCCTTTGCGCTGGTGTGGCTGGCGGCGGCGTGGAACGTGGCCGACAGACGTGCAATTACTCTCGTCTTTCTCCTAGTCCTGGCCGCGGCGATTCCACCGGTGGGGCAGTTATTGATCGGCGCGGATCTCCAAAAGGCCCGCCTGCTGTACCTGCCGTCGGTAGGCTTCTGTCTCTTTGCCGCCGCGGCGATTGAGACCTCGGCGCCAAAATTCCGTTACGCGGCTGGAGCCGTCATGCTCGCATTCAGCCTTGCCGCTTTGGTGCACAATCTGAACGTCTGGGAGCACGTGGCCGCGAAATCGAAGACCGTCTGTGAGGCGGTTGCAGCCTGCTCCAACCCGCCGGCTATTGCCGGCTTGCCGCGCAGTCTCAACGGAGTCTATTTCTTCGCCAACGGCCTGGCAGAATGTTCCCGCCTAACACGCTCTCAGAATCCAGGCACACCGCAGCATACCTGCTCGCTTAACTGGGATGAGAAGACCGAAGATCTACTGAATCACTGATTGCGCGGTCTCCTATTGATTGCGAGCCCCGGGCACCGACAGCAGCGCATCGTGCACCGCCTGCATCATCCCCGGCGAGCCGGAGAACATGCCCTGCGGAAGCTGGCGATACTTCATGATCTGCTGGTACAGATAATCCTCGAGCTGCGAATTGATGCCCCAGCCGCCGATATATTGCAGGCGCAGATCGGAGTCCGTATTCAAGTCCGAATCCTTGACCCACGGCCCCAGATCCGGCTGGCCGCCGGCGTAAGTGGAAAAGAGGTCGATGGCGGAGCCGATGCCCACCTCGCGCAGCGATTCCGCCACGGGCGCGTAATCGGGACGATCCAGCCGGGCTTGAATCTCATCGACGTTGATTTTGAGCGGCTCATTCTGCCCCAGGAACACCATGTCGTAGCCTAGCCCGTTGCGCGTGTTGGCCCAGATGGTGCCGTAGGGGAACGCGGCCAGGAACGTGGCGATCTCGCTCTTGATGGTGCGCTCATCGGTTTCATACAGCGGCACGTACAGGCTGAAATAGCCGCCCGGGTTCAAGTGCGACTTGATCATGTTGAAGTACTCCACCGAATAGATCGCGGCGGTGCCCTTCACAAATACATCCAAGGGATCGGAGGCGATCACGTCGTACTTTTCCTTGGTGGTCAGGATGTAGTGGCGCGCGTCGTCGAAAACCACGTGCGTCTTGGGGTTGTGGTAGACCTCGTAATCCTGCTTGGCGAAAAAGCGGGTGGAGGTGGGCGGAATCACAGGCTCGATCTCGCAAACGGTGATGTGCTGCAGGCCCGGATAGCGCGTGAAGGTTCCGGCGGAAACGCCCGCGCCGAATCCGATTCCCAAGATCGATTTCGGATCCGGATGCAGCAGGGCCGGCAAGTGGCCAACCATGCGCTGCAGCTTCATGTCGAAGATTTCGGTGGTGGCTTCCACGTGGCCGTTGACATCGACTTCGATTGCGCCGTCGCCATATTGCGTGATCGCCACCGAAGAGTTGCGGCCCTCAATGGTATAGAGAACCTTCGATTCGCCCGAGACGGCGATGCGGCGGCCGTAGGCGATCAGCTCGCCCGGGACCTGGTCGACGTTCACGGCCAGATAGCCGGCCAAGATCAGAGCCAGCGTGAGCAATGAAGCGGTCACAGCGGAGGAGCGCTCCCAGGCATACGGGCCCAGCACCACCGCGCCGCCCAGCGCCGCCAGGATTAGAATCACCCGTTGCGTATCCTGCGTCCCGATCCAGGGAACCAGCGCCAGGCTCACCACCAGTGCGCCGACGATCGCGCCCAGAGTGTTGGCGCCGTAGATTCCTCCCACCAGTTTTCCGGAATCGGCGCCCGGTTGCGCCACGGCCGCCAGCGCCAGGGGAAAGCTTGCGCCCCAGAAAATGGCCGACGGGAGAATCGCCCACAGGCAGCGCGCCATATCGAGCTGGAAGGTCTGCCACGGGCTGACCGAGAGCATGGGGTTGATCGGCCAGTAGGGCAGCGAATCGGCGATCATGTACGCGCTCCAGAAGACGGCCAGCGCGAGCAGAATCTGGCACCAGCCCAGCGCGGCTCGCGCCGGGACTGAGCGCGTGATCCAGGCTCCGGTGCCGCTGCCGAGAGCGATGCCGATCAGGAAGACCGCCAGGATGATGGAGAAAACGTAGACCGTGGAACCGAGCAGCATCCCCATCAGACGCGTCCACACCACCTCCGCGCCCAGAGCACCGGCGCCGGAGAGGGCGATGGCGAGATAGATGGTCCATTGATACTTGCCGGGCGCCTCCACTGGGAGAGATGGCTCGGCGGCGGCCGCGCCGGAGGAATCTGCGAGATCGGAGCGAGCCGGAAGGCGGCTGGCCATGAGGAAGCTGAGCGCGGCCACGGCGAAATTGATGGCGACGGCAGCGTAGGTCGCGGTCGCGACATTATAGAGGCGCAGCAGGTAGAAACCGGCCAGCAAGCATCCGAACACGGCTCCGGCGGTGTTGCCTCCGTAGAGCAGGCCCCACCAGGAAACGCCGCGCTGGTTCATCTCGATCCAGCGCGAGAGCGCGGGCAGCGAAGCGCCCATCAGCACGGTCGGCGGCAGCAGGCAGACCATGGCGAGCAAGCCGCGTAGAACCTGATTGGAGAGACCCTCCTGGAAGCCGGCGATGTAGGCTCGCTCAATCAGCGGGATGTACCACAGCACCAGCAGGCCGAGGATCCCTATGCCGGCTTCGAGCGCAGCGTAGATCCGCAGCGGATGCACCTGCGCATAGCGCGAGAGGCGCGGCCACGCGATGCTGCCCAGTCCGAGCCCGCCCATGAACGCGGCCAGCAGAAAGCCCATGGACACGGCGGTTGAGCCGACGGCCAGTTGCAGCATCTGATACCAGACGATTTCGTAGATCAGCGCGGCGCAACCGCTGCCGGCGAATAGAATCAGCAGGACCGGCAGGAAGCGGGCTGCGTTACCGCGGCTCGGGCCGGCCGCGCTGGAGGCGCTTGTGGAAGGGAGGGGGAGTTCGAGTTCTTGCGGCATAACAAATTGCGTCGGCCTACGAGTATGGCACAGTTTTCAGGCGATGGCCACTACCTTCGAAACCGACTTTCAATCCTGTCTAGACGTGAAATTCGCGCCAAAGGTTGGCATGCCTCGGCGCCGCGGCGACGCGTGGCTACGCCGGGTGCAAGGCCGATTGAATCTCGGCGAGGATCGCTTCGGCCGCTTGGCGAGGAGTTTTGCCCTGATCCGGCTGGGTGATGGGACGGCCGACCACCAGGTAATCCGCGCCGGCTCGGATGGCATCGGCGGGGGTGACGGCCCGCTTCTGGTCGTTCGTGGCCGAACCGCCTGGCCGGATACCCGGAGTGATCACCAGGAGCTTGTTCGAGACCTTTTCCTTAATTGCCCGAGCCTCTTGCCCGGAGGCGATGACGCCGTCGCATCCGGCTTCGAGGGCCTTCCGGGCGCGGATCAGGACCAGGTCCTCGACGGAATGGCCGGGGTAGCCCATCTCTGCGATGTCGTCGCGATCCATGCTGGTTAAGACCGTGACGGCAAACACTTTAAGCTTACCGGAGCGGCCCTTCACTGCGGCTTGCATGACCTTGGTGTAGCCGTGAACGGTGAGGAGTTCGACCCCGATGGTGGAGGCTCGCTCGACGGCCTTGCGGACGGTTTCGGGGATGTCGTGATACTTGTAGTCGAGAAAGACGCGCTTGCCCTGCGCGAGCAGTTCCTCAAGAAACGCCTGCGCCCCGGGAGCGAGCTGCAGGACCAGGCCGATTTTGAAGAAGTCGACCACGCCGTCGAGGTCCCGGACCAGCTTGCGCGCGGCAGGGACGTCGGCGACGTCGAGGGCGAGGATCAGTTTTTCTCGGGCTGCGGAAAGGTCCATGCAGGAGGATCAGGCTGATAGTAGCAATGGCGGACTGTTCAAATCAACCGGCGGCAAAGGCCTGAGCAAGGTATGCCCTAACGCTAGGCCTTGATGAGGTCCGCGAGTTTTGGGGTGTACTTCGACAAGAGTGCGACCAGATCAGCAAGTGATCGGTTGGTGTGTTTGGCTTGCTCTCCGACAGCGATAAACGAATCCGAATCAAGATCAAGGTCCATTTGGGGATGGGCTGGGCGGAAATCATTGAAGGTGAATAAAACATCTTCTGCCGGTTCTGTTTTTCACTAGCAACTTTTTATCGACCAATGTATACTGTCTCTGTGCTCGGTCTTACCGAGCGCCGACGGCTACAGAAAAGCAATAGATGGCAGTGGTTTAACAGAACCAACCGCCACGAAGAGCAAGATCCAACACGTCTCCGCCGACACCGGCGTGTTACACTTGTATTGCGCCCCGTCTATTGACAAGGGTTGGCGCTGTAGTCTATGATCGCTTCGTTCTACTGGGTCGGGGTCCCTCGACCCGTTCTGTCCTTGAGAATGGCCGTTCAGCCTGTGCATAATCGGTGGTACCCGTGCTCAGCAAACAAGTAAAGACGGGTCTAATGTCAACTCTTGAAAAAAAGCTCGATGATCTGATCGCCAAGGCGGATCATGTTCGTCCTGAGGATGTGACCCTGGAGTACATCCGGCGGGTTCGAGACAAGAACGACAACGTTCCATACGATTTTTCTACGCAATATGGCGGTTTTCATAGGAGAAACGGCAGGGGTTTGACGGCGCACGAGTCCAAGGAAATTGTTACCGCCGCCTACCGCTTTCTGGGTCGTTTTTCTCGCCACCGCTAGACCAAGCGCGTACCAATCAGCTGGGAAGTTTTGCGTCAATAGACCCAAATAACTCTTCACGTCTTGGGTGGTTTGGCGTTACACTTCTTCAGTATGGCTGGACCTGGAACCCCCGAAGATCCACTAGCGCATTTTAGTCAAGAAGAAGTAACGCTGTTTCTGAGGTTCCTAATCCTCGTCCGCGATAATTATGCAAAGGCGGACAAGGCTTCGCACTTCTTGGAGCGCCGAGCAGGAGTCGCCAATACCTGCGGGATTGCGAACCTGCGGGACGTTTTAAGTCATCTTGCTACGCTCCTAAATCCAGGCACGCCATCCGACAAGCGGGCTTCTCAAGTCGCGAGCGCCGAGGAGCATCTCCGACGTGCAATCAATTGAGCCCTACGAATTAGCCGTCGCGGCACTGAGTGAAAAATTCTCACCAATCTATGATGGATATCGGGAACGTGTCATACCGCTGGCAGGAGTAGAGGGCTTCCGCACCGCTCCCGCTCGGCTATCCGTTGATAGCCGCCTCGAAGAAATAAATCAGCTGGCCGAGCTCGGAAAGCTAGCCAAGGCGCGCAATCAATGGGACGAGGAGTGGGAGGCCGGCGTATCGGCCCTAATTGATGCGTACAACAAGTTCGCCGACCTTCATGGCGAGATTGAAGAATGGGTTTTTAGGGAAAAACAACACAGTTTTCAGATCGAAGCTACCAGAACAGCGACTCACCACACTGGATTACACGTCAAGGGCATCTGGATCGGAATCGTGGGAGCTCTGATCGCTCTTGCCGGGATCGGCGTGGGCTACCTCTTGGCCGTGCACCCGCCGGCGCCAATCCCAGCGCCGCCGCCACCTTCTGTAATTGCCCCCAAGTAGCACCAGCCCGTTAATTTTTTCTTAATATTCAAATGGACCCACTACCGGATAAGAGTTCCATTTGACAACCGCCGGGGGTCTTCTGCTATATTCGTAAAGGTTTCGCGAGTCGTCTTCTGCTCCTGTGCTACCACCGTTCTGATGGACGGTCCGGCCTGGGGCCGGCCCCGAGGCTTTGACGGACATAAGCGCCGTCCGAGTATGGGCTAGTCCGAAGTCTAATACCCTCGCAATTTGGGATAGCGGAGTTTTGCGCGCTGTTCCCTGGGTGGATCCAAAGAATTTCAAAGCGTTCGCCGTGGCGTGCTCAGACGTAAGAGTGTGCGGGCTCAGGGCGGGCGCGTGGGAGAAAATACAAGCTCGTGCCGACGTTCAATCAACTCGTGCGCAAGGGGCGGCGCCCCACGCGCTACAAGACGGCCAGTCCGGCGCTGCAGGCCTGTCCGCAGCGGCGGGGAGTGTGTACGCGTGTATACACCACCACGCCGAAGAAGCCAAATTCGGCGCTGCGCAAAGTGGCTCGCGTGCGGCTCACTAACGGCATTGAGGTAACCACTTATATCCCGGGCGTCGGGCACAACCTGCAGGAGCACTCGATTGTGCTGATCCGCGGCGGCCGCGTGAAGGATCTCCCGGGTGTGCGCTATCACGTGGTGCGCGGGACTCTGGATACGGCAGGCGTGAGCGGACGGCAGCAGTCGCGGTCGAAGTACGGCGCGAAGAGGCCCAAGGGAGGAGTTGCGGCTCCTGCGAAGGGAGGGAAATAGGACATGCCACGCAGACGCAGACCCGAAACCCGTGAGATCCTGGCGGATCCGGTATACAACTCGACGCTGGCGGAGAAGTTCGTCAACTCCATGATGTGGGATGGCAAGAAGGCGGTCTCGCAGCAGATCTTCTATCAAGCCATGAACAAGATTCAGGATCGTTCCAACGATGATCCTTTGAAGCTGTTCAAGAAGGCGGTGGAGAATTGCAAGCCGCTGCTGGAAGTCAAGACGCGCCGCGTGGGTGGCGCCAACTATCAGGTTCCCGTGGAAGTTCCCAACAATCGCCGCACCTCGCTGGCGATCCGCTGGATTCTGCAAAACGCCCGCAGCCGGCCCGAAAAGGGAATGCCGGAGAAGTTGGCCAACGAATTGAGCGACGCGGCGAATCTGCGCGGCGGAGCAATTAAGAAGAAGGACGACGTTCACCGCATGGCGGAAGCGAATAAAGCTTTCGCTCATTATCGCTGGTAGGAAAGTCTAAGAAGCAGGAGTTATGGCTCGCACCGTTCCGTTAGAGAAAATGCGCAACATCGGCATCATGGCGCACATTGATGCCGGCAAGACCACTACGACCGAGCGCGTTCTCTATTACACCGGCAGGACCTACAAGATCGGCGAGGTCCACGAAGGCACCGCCGTGATGGATTGGATGGAGCAGGAGCAGGAGCGCGGCATTACCATCACCTCGGCCGCCACCACCTGCCAATGGCAGGACTGCACCATTAACATCATCGACACGCCGGGACACGTGGATTTCACCGCGGAAGTCGAGCGCAGCCTGCGCGTGCTGGACGGCGCGGTGGCCGTGTTCGATGCGGTCGCAGGCGTGCAGCCCCAGTCCGAGACAGTGTGGCGGCAAGCCGACAAGTACCGCGTGCCGCGCGTGTGCTTCATCAACAAAATGGACCGCGTGGGCGCGGACTTCTATCGCGCGGTGGAAACCATCGTGGACCGGCTGAAAGCCCGGCCGGTGCCGATTCAGCTTCCCATCGGCGCGGAAGATCAGTTTGTGGGCATTGTCGACCTGGTTTCGATGACGGCCCGCGTCTGGCAGGACGAGACTCTGGGCGCCAAGTACGACGACGTGGAGATTCCTGCGGAGCTGGCGGCCAAGGCCAAGGAATATCACGACCGGTTGGTGGAAGCCGTGGCGGAATCGGACGACCATCTGTTCGAGAAGTTCGTCGAAGGCCAGCCGATTACCGAAGCGGAACTTCGCGCGGGTATCCGCAAGGCCACTATCACGCAGAAGATTTTCCCGGTGGTGTGTGGTTCGGCGTTCAAGAACAAAGGCGTGCAGAACCTGCTCGATTCGGTGGTGGATTACCTGCCTTCCCCGCTCGAAGTTCCGCCGGTTGAGGGCATCGACATCTCCGATCCCACCAAGACGGTGGAGCGTAAGGCGGACGATAAAGAGCCGTTCTCGGCGCTGGTGTTCAAGATCATGACCGATCCGTTTGTGGGCCAATTGGCCTTCATCCGGGTATATTCCGGGCGGCTGGGTTCGGGCGATTCGGTGTTTAACGTGGCGAAGTCGCGCCGGGAGCGCATCGGGCGCCTGGTGAAGATGCACGCCAACAAGCGCGAAGAGATCAGTGAGGTCCTTGCAGGCGACATCTGCGCCGCGGTGGGCTTGAAGTCGGTTTCAACGGGCGACACCATCTGCGACGAAAAGGCCCCGGTGATTCTCGAGTCGATCGATTTTCCGGCTCCGGTGATCCAGCTTGCGATCGAGCCTAAGACCAAGGCTGATCAAGAAAAGCTCGGGTTGGCTATCGCCAAATTGGTGCAGGAAGATCCCACGCTGAAGGTTTCGACCGATCCGGATACCGGGCAGACCATTCTGGCGGGTATGGGCGAGCTGCATTTGGAGATCATTGTCGACCGCATGCAGCGCGAGTTTGGCGTCGGAGCCAATGTCGGCAAGCCGCAAGTCGCCTACCGCGAAACCATCCGGCAAAGCGCGGAGTACGATTACACGCACAAGAAACAAACCGGCGGCTCCGGCCAGTATGCGCGCTGCAAGCTGCGCGTGGAGCCGATCAAGGAGACGGAGCTAGACTTCGTCAACGAGATCAGGGGCGGCTCTATCCCGAAGGAATTTATTCCGGCGATCGAGAAGGGCGTGGCCGAGGCGATGGAGCACGGCGTTCTGGCCGGTTACCCGATTTCGAACATCCGGGTGACGGTGATCGATGGCGCCTACCACGAGGTCGATTCGTCGGAAATGGCGTTCAAGATCTGCGGCTCGATCTGCTTTAAGGAAGCGGCCAGGAAAGCCAAGCCGGTGCTGCTGGAGCCGGTGATGCGCGTCGAAGTGGTGGTGCCGGACGAATACATGGGTCCGGTGAACGGGGATTTGATCTCACGGCGAGGGCGGCTGGAGGGCTCGGAGATTCTGGGCTCGACGCACATCATCAAAGCGATGGTGCCGCTGTCGGAGATGTTCGGGTACGCAACCGAGCTGCGGTCCCGTACGCAGGGCCGCGGGGCGTTCACCATGCACTTCGGGCAGTACGAAGAGGTTCCGAAGTCGATTGCGGTGGGTATCACCGAGGGGCGCGGCGTGGGTTCTTAAGAAAGGCGCCGGCTGTTAGGGAACGGGGTTTCCAGGGTTTAGGGATTTCAGTCTGCTGGGGAAAGGCGAAACATGGCGAAGGAAAAATTCGATCGCAGTAAACCGCATTGCAACGTCGGGACGATCGGGCACATCGATCACGGCAAGACGACGCTGACGGCGGCGATCACCAAGACGCTGGCGAAGCACAATCCGAAGAACAAGTTCCGGAGCTTCGATTCGATCGACAACGCGCCGGAGGAAAAAGCCCGCGGCATCACCATCGCGGTGGCGCACGTCGAATACGAAACCGCCAACCGGCACTACGCGCACGTGGACTGCCCCGGCCACGCCGATTACATCAAGAATATGATCACTGGCGCGGCGCAGATGGACGGCGCGATTCTGGTCGTCGCCGCGACCGACGGACCCATGCCGCAGACCCGCGAGCATATTCTTCTGGCTCGCCAGGTAGGCGTGCCCTACATCGTGGTGGCGCTGAACAAGGTCGACATGGTGGACGATCCGGAGCTGCTCGAGCTGGTGGAGCTGGAAGTGCGCGAGCTGCTGACCAGCTATGGTTTCCCGGGCAACGATCTGCCGGTGATCAAGGTGAGCGCGTTGGGCGCTCTCAACGGCGAGGAGAAGTGGGAAAAGACGGTGGACGAGCTGATGGATGCCGTCGACAAGTACATCCCGCAGCCGGTGCGCGAGATCGACAAGCCGTTCCTGATGCCGATCGAAGACATTTTCTCGATCCAGGGCCGCGGAACTGTTGTCACGGGCAGAATCGAGAAGGGCATCTGCAAAGTCGGCGAGGAAATGGAGATTGTCGGCTTCCGCGACACCCGCAAAACCGTCGTAACCGGCGTCGAGATGTTCAAGAAGTTGCTGGATGAAGGCCGGGCCGGCGACAACGTGGGCCTGCTGCTGCGCGGCATTGAAAAGACGGATGTCGAGCGCGGGCAGGTGATTGCCAAGCCGGGCTCGATCACGCCGCACAAGAAGTTCAAGGGCGAAGTTTACGTTCTTTCGAAGGACGAGGGCGGCCGTCACACGCCGTTCTTCAAGGGCTACCGTCCGCAGTTCTACTTCCGCACCACCGACGTGACCGGCGTGGCGACCTTGCCGGAAGGCATGGAGATGGTGATGCCGGGCGACAATGTGCAGTTGGTGGTCGAGCTGATCACCCCGGTGGCCATGGACAAGGGCTTGCGCTTCGCCATTCGCGAGGGCGGAAGAACGGTCGGCGCGGGCACGGTGTCCGAAATCCTGGAATAAGCCGCTCGCGCGGCGCCAGTGCGCCTCCGGCGCAGTGGCAGGGGAGATAAGAAGCAGAGAAAATGAGCAGCCTTAAAGATCGCATCCGAATTCGCCTGAAGGCGTACGATCACCGGATCCTGGATCAGTCCACGACCGAAATTGTGGATACCGCCAAGCGCACCGGCGCGAGCATCGCGGGACCGATTCCGCTGCCGACCGCGCGGAACCTGTACACGGTGCTGCGTTCGCCGCACGTGGATAAGAAGAGCCGGGAGCAGTTTGAGATCCGGACCCACAAGCGGCTGCTGGATATTCTGGAGCCGACGCAGGACACCGTGGATGCGTTGATGAAGCTGGATCTGCCCGCCGGGGTGGACGTAGAGATCAAGGCGTTTGGAAAAGGCAAGTAGGGGGCTTCCGCCCCTTTTTGTTGCCGCCGGCGGTTGAGGCGGATTGACGGGTTATTGGGCCGGTGCGGCTGGAGCGGGCCGCGGCGGAAGTTGGTTTGGACTGGAGTTTAAGATGAGCCCAGGGATTCTAGGTAAAAAGATCGGCATGACGCAGGTGTTCCGGCCGGACGGGCAGGTGGTTCCGGTGACGGTGCTCAAGGCCGGTCCGTGCGTGGTGGTCCAGCGCAAGACGCCGGCTACGGACGGCTACGACGCGGTTCAGCTCGGCTTGATGGAGTACGCCAAAAAGTCGGGCATCAACAAGCCAGCGGCGGGGCATCTGAAGAAGTCGGGCGCCGAAGGGGTCAAGTTCCAGCGTGAATTTCGCCTGGAGAACGGCTCGGACGGCGACATGAAAGCCGGCGACCGCGTGCTGGTGGACGAGTTCAAGCCGCGGGAAAAAGTGGACGTGATCGGGGTCAGCAAAGGCCGCGGCTACGCGGGCCTGGTCAAGCGCCATCACTTCCGCGGCGGCGATGAGTCGCACGGGTCCATGTTCCATCGGGCGCCCGGGTCGATCGGCGCTTCCAGCTTCCCCTCGCGCGTGTTTCCGGGCATGAAAATGGCGGGGCACATGGGCACGGCCAAGGTGACGGTGCGGAACCTGGAGATTGTCGAGGTCGACACCGAGGATAGCGTGCTGCTGGTGAAGGGCGCAGTGCCCGGCCCGAACGGCGGCTACGTGATCGTACGGAGGGCCAAGCGATAAAGCCATGCCGAGCGTAGACGTTCTCGATCTGAGCAATAAGAAAGTCGGCAGCCTGGAGCTGGCCGACGCGGTGTTCGCGGCGCCGGTCAATGAGGCGCTGCTGTATGAGGCGGTGCGGCACTATCTGGCCGGGCGGCGCGGCGGCAACGCCAAGACCAAGACGCGGCATGAAGTGGCCGGGTCGGGTAAGAAGCTGTGGAAGCAGAAGGGCACCGGGCGGGCGCGCGTAGGCTCCATCCGCAGCCCGCTGTGGCGCCACGGCGGTACGACCCACGGACCGCAACCGCGCAGCTACGCCTATCATCTGCCGCGCAAGATGCAGTTGGGCGCGCTGCGCAGTGCGCTCTCGGCCAAGCTGCGCGACGGCGAACTGCGGGTGGTGCGGGAGTTCTCGCTCACCGAGCCCAAGAGCAAGCTGATGCGCCAGGCTCTGAGCACGCTCGAAGCGAGCAAGACGGTTCTGCTGGTCGACAACTCCGACAATCGCAACCTGACGCTGTCGAGCCGGAACCTGGAAGGCGTGAAGCTGGTGTCGAGCAGGGAAGTCAATGTCTACGATCTGCTGGGTCATGAGCAGGTGCTGCTGAGCGAAGCCGCGGCGTCGAAGCTTTCGGAGGGTTTGCAATAATGCCCGAACTACACGCAGTCATCAAACGGCCGCTGGTGACCGAAAAGGGAGTCACCAAGAAAGAGAACGAGCGGACGCTGTGCTTTGAAGTCGCCGCCGACGCCAACAAGACCCAGATCCGGCACGCCGTGCAGACGCTGTTCAAGGTGAAGGTGGCGGATGTGCGAACTTCGACTACGGCCGGCAAGCTGCGGCGGCGCGGCCGCTTCGCGGGCTACCGCGCGGATTGGAAGAAGGCCTACGTGCAGACTCAAGACCGGTGAAAAAATGCCGGAGTATGCGGAGATCTAAGTCATGCCGGTAAAGAGCTACAACCCGACTACGCCGACGCGGCGGTTCCAGACCGTGGTGTCGCGCGAGGACATCACCAAGCAGACTCCGGAGAAGAGCCTGGTGGTGGGAAAGAAGCGCACCGGCGGGCGCGCCAGCACCGGCCGGATTTCCTCGCGATTCCGCGGAGGCGGGCACAAAAAAGCCTACCGCGAGATCGATTTCAAGCGCGACAAGAAGGGCATCGCGGCGGTGGTGGCGGCGATCGAATACGATCCCAACCGCAGCGCGCGCATCGCGCTGCTGAATTACGCCGACGGAGAGAAGCGCTACATTCTGGCTCCGGTGGGCCTGGAGGTGGGGCGCACGGTGAAGTCGGGAGCGGAGGCGGACATCCTGGTCGGCAACTCCCTGCCACTCAAAAATATTCCAGCCGGCACGGTGGTTCACAATATCGAGCTCAAGCCGGGTAAGGGCGGGCAGATGGCGCGCTCGGCCGGCTCGCAGGCGCAGTTGATTTCAAGCGAGGGCGAGTATGCGCTGCTGAAGCTGCCTTCGGGCGAGGTGCGCAAGGTGCCGGTAGAGTGTGCGGCGACCATCGGGCAGGTAGGCAACGTCGAGCATGAGAATGTCAGCCTGGGCAAGGCGGGCCGCAAGCGATGGATGGGCAAGCGCCCGCACAATCGCGGCGTAACCATGAACCCGGTCGACCACCCGCACGGCGGCGGCGAGGGCAAGACCTCGGGCGGACGGCATCCGGTGACGCCGTGGGGACAGCCGACACGCGGCTACAAGACTCGCAACAACAAGCGCACGGACAAGTGGATCGTGACGCGGAAAGCGAAAAAGAGGTAGAGCATGGGCCGCTCCCTAGCAAAAGGACCGTTTGTGGATGACCACCTGATGAAGAAGGTGGAAGCCATGAACACGAAAAACGAGAAGAAGGTGGTCAAGACCTGGTCGCGGCGGTCGACCATTCTGCCGGAGTTCATTGGCCATACGCTGGCGGTGCACAACGGCAAGAAGTTCATCCCGGTCTACATCACCGAGAACATGGTGGGGCACAAGCTGGGCGAGTTTTCGCCCACGCGCACGTTCAAGGGCCACGCGGCCAAAGCGGCCCCGGAGAAGACGGCGAAACCGGCCTCTTAGCGGCTTACGCCGCCTTTGTGTGCTGCGGCCATGAGAGGACGTGTGAAGGAATTGCGGGACGGTTCGGTTCGTGGGTAGTGGAAAGTAGAGGCGGCTCCGCCGCTTTTAGTTGCCGCGGTGGGAACAGGATGTTGGCGGGAGTTGCGACACGGTTCGAGTAGTGGAAAGTAGAGGCGGCTCCGCCGCTCTTAGTTGCCGCGGCGGGAACAGGATGTTGGCAGGAGTTGCGACACGGTTCGAGTAGTGGAAAGTAGAGAGATTTCGATGCAAGCCAGAGCGGAAGCCAGATACATCAAAATGTCGGCGCAGAAGGTGCGGCTGGTGATAGATTTGATCCGCGGCCAGAGGGCCGGCGACGCCATCAACATTCTGCGGGCCACCAACAAGCGGATTGCCCCGTCGGTGGAGAAAGTGCTGCGCTCGGCCATCGCCAATGCCGAGAATCGCAACAACGAAGTAGACGTCGACAAGCTGATGGTGACCGAAGCCTACGTCAACGAAGGCCCGCGCATGAAGCGCGTGCGGCCGGCGCCGATGGGCCGGGCATACCGGTTCAACGCCGGTTGTGCGCACATCATCGTGCAAGTGGGCGACAAGGGAGAGAAAGCTTAATGGGACAGAAAGTTCATCCCTACGGATTCCGGCTGGGCGTCACCAAGACCTGGCGGTCGCGCTGGTTCGCCAAGCAGGATTACGCCAAGCTGCTGCGCGAGGACCTGGAGCTGAAGGACGCCTTGCGCGACCGGCTTAAAAGCCGCCAGCGTCAGCGCGATCGAAGTGGACCGCCCCGGCAACAAGCTGCGCATCACGATTCACACCTCGCGCCCCGGCATCATCATCGGACGCAAGGGCGCCGAGATCGAGAAGCTGAAGCAGCGATCTGGCCAAGAAAACCAAGCGCGAGGTTTTCATCGACATTCAGGAAGTGCACAAGCCGGAACTGGATGCCCAACTGGTGAGCGAGTCCATTGCGCTGCAGCTCGAAAAGCGCGTGGCTTTTAGAAGAGCCATGCGGAAGGCTGTTGACTCGGCGCTGCGCTTCGGGTGCAAGGGAATTAAGGTGCGCGTCTCGGGACGCTTGAACGGCGCGGAAATCGCGCGGACCGAATGGTATCTGCAGGGACAGCTTCCGCTGCACACCCTGCGCGCGGATATCGATTACGGGTTCAGCCAGGCGTACACAACTTACGGTGTGATCGGCGTGAAGTGCTGGGTCTACAAGGGCGAGATTCTGCCCGGCGGACAGCGGCGCGGACTGCGCAACGAACCGGAACCGCGGCGGGCGCCGGCGCGGGACCGTCGCGAGCGTGGCGACAGGGGTGATCGTGGTGACCGCGGCGATCGCGGACCCAGGCCGCAGCCGACGCCGGCTCCGATGAGCGAAGGCGGAGCGGTGCAGTTGCCTCCGGGCGAAATGCCGCGGACGGCCCCGATTCTGCCTCCGATGGCTCCGCCGCAGCCGAGCTGGAAGCAGGAACCCAAGCCGGAGGGCTCCGGACATGCTCCGAACGCCGGGCCGGGTGACGACAAGAAATAGGAGCTCAATCCCATGTTGATGCCCAAGAAGGTCAAATATCGCAAACAGCAGCGCGGCCGCATGGCGGGCAAAGCCTGGCGCGGCTCCACGCTCTCGTTCGGCGAGTTCGGGTTGAAGGCGATGGAGTGCGGCTGGATCACCGCCCGCCAGATTGAGGCGGCTCGCGTGGCGATGACGCGGTCGATCAAGCGCGGCGGCAAAGTGTGGATCCGGCTGTTTCCGGACAAGCCGATCACCAAGAAGCCGGCTGAAACCCGTATGGGTAAGGGCAAGGGCGCGCCGGAAGAGTGGGTATGCGTGATCCGTCCGGGCAAAATCCTGTTCGAGATGGAAGGCGTGGATCTGGCAACGGCCACGGCGGCGATGCGCCTGGCGGCGGCCAAGCTGCCGCTGCCGACCAAGCTGGTCACGCGCGAGAGCGTTTTGAATTAGGGTGTTCTGAATTAAGGGAGCCGGGCGATGAAAGAGAATGCGGACAAGGCGCGTGCGCTGACCGAGGTCGAGATCGAAAAGCAGTTGCGCGACGGGAAAGAGCAGATGTTCCGGCTGCGCTTCCAGATCTCGATGGGGCAGATGGACGGCCTGAAGAAAGTGCGGGCGCTCAAGAAAGATCGTGCCCGGATGCTGACCGTGCTGCGCGAGCGCGAGATCAGCAATGAGGAATCGAAATGAGCGATAGCAATCTCGAGAAGCCGGCGGCTGCCGCAACCGAAAAGCCGGTGGGCAATAAGAACGAAAAGGTCGGCTCGGTGGTATCGGCCAAGATGGCCAAGACGATTGTGGTCGAGGTGATGCGGCGCGTGCCCCACCCGGCCTACAAGCGCATCGTCAGCCGCCGCAAGAGATTTTACGCGCATGACGAGCAGGGGCTGGCCAAGGTCGGCGACGTGGTGCGCATCGTGGAGTGCCGCCCGCTGAGCAAGCTGAAGCGCTGGCAATTGAAGGAAGTGGTGCGCAAGGCGGTGCAGGTGACCACGGATCTGAGCTCGATCGGGATTGCGGGGCCAGAGAAGCGAGTTACCAAGAAGAAAGGGGCTCGTCAATAAGTGGCCCGCAAAACCGAGCGCGGCGGCGGAGTTATGCCAGGGATCTGCGGTAGCCGCCGGGCGCTTTGCGGGCCCAAAGCCGGCGGGCCCAAAACCGGGTTGACGAGGAGACACTTATGATCGGGATGCGGACCATTCTCGAGGTCGCCGACAATAGCGGCGCGCGGCGGCTGAGCTGCATTTTGCCGCGCGGCGGCGATCTGGGGCTGCGTGCGGGCTTGGGCGACGTGATCACGGCGGCGGTGAAGGAAGCCGCGCCGGATTCGGCCATCAAGAAGGGGAAAGTGGTGCGCTGCGTGATCGTGCGGATGCGCAAGGAAACGCGGCGTCGCGACGGGACCTATATCCGCTTCGACTCGAATGCGGCGGTGCTGATCAACGAAATCGGCGAGCCGGTGGGGACGCGCGTGTTCGGGCCGGTGGCTCGCGAGTTGCGCGACAAAAAGTTCATGAAGATTGTTTCGCTGGCTCCGGAGGTGATCTAAGCCATGCCTTCCGTACCGAAGAAGATCCCCAAGCGGCATCAGAACAAGCCGCGCGTCTTTTCCAAGGTCAAGGTCAAGAAGGACGACATGGTGAAGGTGATCGCCGGCTCCGACGCGGGCAAGACCGGCAAGGTGCTGGACGTCGACCGCGAAAGGGCTCGTGTGCTGGTGGAGGGAGTAGCGCTGGTGAAGCGCCACACTCGTCCGAATCCGCAGAAGCAGATCAAGGGCGGCATCGCCGAGCGCGAGAGGGCGATTGCGATCTCGAACGTGATGATCGTGACCTCGGGTGGGGTGGCGACGCGGGTGGGATACCGCACCGAGACCTCCGGCACGGCGACGCGGCGCGTGCGCATCGCGCGCAAGGGCGGCGAAGTGCTGGATAAAAAGGGATAGGCGAGGAAGGGATAGAAGCAAGTCATGGGCGCCAGGTTAAAACAGCATTATTTGAAGCAAACGGTACCCGCGCTGACCAAGGAGTTCTCCTACACCAATCCGATGGCGGTGCCGAAGATCCAGAAGATCTCGGTCAACATCGGGCTGGGCGAGGCCACGCAGAACCAGAAGCTGATGGAGCCGGCGGTGAATGAGCTGGCCATGATCGCCGGCCAGAAGCCGGTGGTGACCAAGGCGCGCAAGTCGATTGCGGCGTTCAAGCTGCGCGAAGGCATGCCGATCGGCTGCACGGTGACGCTGCGCGGAGACCGGATGTACGAGTTTTTCGATCGCCTGGTGAACGTGGCGCTGCCGCGCGTGCGCGATTTCCGCGGCGTTTCGAGCAAGAGTTTTGACGGCCGCGGCAATTACACGCTGGGCCTGAAGGATCAGTTGATTTTCCCCGAGATCGATTACAACAAGGTGGACAAGACCAAGGGGATGAACGTGTGCATCACGACCACCGCCAAGACCGATGCCGAGGGTCTGGCGCTGTTGAAGCATCTCGGCATGCCGTTTAGGAGTTAACCGAAGGATGGCCACTACCGCCAAGATCGCCAGAGACGAAATGCTCGCCAAAGCCCAGGCCGCCAAGACGCCCAAGCTGGCTTGCCGGCATCGCAACCGCTGTTTCCGCTGCGGGCGCCCGCGCGGATTTCTGCGCAAGTTCCAGCTATGCCGGATCTGTTTCCGCAAGCTCGCGCTGGCCGGGGAGATTCCGGGAGTGATCAAGGCGTCCTGGTAGGCGTCTTGGCAAAAAGGCATTGGTAGAGGAGAGAGGCGCGACAGAATGACGACATCGGATCCCATCGCCGACATGCTGACCCGGATTCGCAACGGGCTAGCCGCGAAGCACGCCAAAGTGGACGTGCCGGCTTCGCGGTTGAAGACCGACATTGCGAAGATCCTCAAGGATGAAGGCTACATCGCCAATTACAAGTTGACCGAGGACGGAACGCGCAAGTCGATCCGCATCTACCTCAAATACACCCCGGGAAATGATCCGGCCATCTCGCGGATTGAGCGGGTTTCACGCCCGGGCTGCCGGGTATTCGTGGGATCGAAGGCAGTGCCGCGCGTTTTGGGCGGCCTGGGGATCAACATCCTGACCACTCCTCGCGGGGTGATGACGGGAAGCGCCGCGCGCAAGGAAAACGTGGGCGGCGAAATTTTGTGTCACGTGTGGTAACGCGCACAGGCGCGAGTCTGTTGTGCGCGAGTGGTGTGGTAACGCGCACAGGCGCGAGCCTGTTGTGCGCGAGTGGTGTGGTAACGCGCACAGGCGCGAGCCTGTTGTGCGCGAGTGGTGTGGTAACGCGCACAGGCGCGAGTCTGTTGTGCGCGAGTGGTGTGGTAACGCGCACAGGCGCGAGTCCGTTGTGCGCGAGTGGTAAAGTAACGGAGTCTTTCTTATGTCCAGAGTAGGCAACAAACCGATTCCGCTGCCCAAGGGCGTCAAACTCACTATCGGCAAAGAGCTGCTGGTGGAAGGTCCCAAGGGCAAGCAGAGCGTGCCGATTCCGCAGGGAATCACGCTGCACCAGAAGGATGGGAATCTGCAGGTCCAGCGCGACGGCAACGATAAGGCCGCGCTGCACGGGCTGACTCGCGCGCTGGCCGGCAACGCCGTGCAGGGCGTCTCGGGCGGCTTCACGCGCGAGCTGCAGATCTTCGGCGTCGGCTATAAATGCGAGGTGAAGGGGCGGATCGCGACCTTCACGCTGGGGTATTCGCATGCCATCGAGTTCTATCTTCCCGACGGAATCGACATGCGCGTGGACAAGCCGGCCAACAACCTGACGCCGCTGATCCTGACCGGTTCCGACCGGCAGTTGCTGGGGCAGGTGGCAGCGAACATGCGCGCTCTGCGTCCGCCGGATCCGTACAAGAACAAGGGCGTCCGCTACGCTAATGAGCCGTTGCGGAAGAAGGCCGGGAAGACCGGCGCGTCCGGAGGAAAGTAAGATATGCCGAAGGCATCCAAGCAAGACATCCGCGTCCGGATTCACACCCGCATTCGCGCCCGCGTGACGGGCACGGCGGAGCGGCCGAGGCTGGCCGTGTTCCGCAGCCTGAAGCATATTTACGCGCAGGTGATCGACGACGTGAAGGGCCACACGCTGGTAGCGGCTTCTTCCAACGAAGAGAACGGCAAAAACGGCGGGAACCTGGCCGGGGCCAAGGCCATCGGCACGCTGGTAGCGGAGCGGGCGCGGGACAAGGGCATCAAAGCGGTGGTGTTCGACCGCGGAGGGTATTTGTATCACGGCCGCGTCAAGGCGCTGGCCGACGCTGCCAGAGCAGCGGGTCTGGAGTTTTAACGCATGGTGACAAAAAAACGCATTGAGGCCGGCAGCCTGAACTTGAAAGAGAAGGTGGTGTCGATCAACCGCGTGACCAAGGTGGTCAAGGGCGGCAAGAACCTCAGCTTTTCGGCGCTGGTGGTGGTGGGCGATCCGGGAGCGCGCATTGTCGGCTACGGCACGGGGAAGGCCAAGGAAGTGCCGGCGGCGATCAAGAAGGGCATCGAGGCCGCCAAGAAGAATCTGCGCAAGGTGAATGTTCTGGCGACCACCATCCAGCACGTGGTGCTGGGCGAGTTCGGAAGCGGCAAGGTGCTGCTGAAGCCGGCTCCGGAAGGAACCGGCGTGATCGCCGGCGGGCCGGTGCGCGCGGTGATCCAGGCGGTGGGCATTGCGAACGTGCTGACCAAGTCGCTCGGCTCGCACAATCCGCATAACGTGGTGAAGGCGACCATCGACGCGCTGGAGCAGTTGCGCGATAAGAACGAAGTGGCCGCCATCCGCGGCCTGACCGCGGGGAAGGCCAGTTAACAGGACGGGAACACGCATGCCGGGGACTATCAAAATCAAGTTGATCGGGAGTCCAATCTGCACTCCGGAAAAGCACAAGGTGATTGTGCGGGCGCTGGGATTGAAGAAGATGAACCGGGTGGTGGTGCGGCCGGACACGCCGGCTTTCCGCGGCATGGTGAAGAAGATCCCGCACCTTTTGGCAATCGTAGATTAGGGATACACATATGAACCTCAGCCAATTGAAGCCGCCCGCCGGGCAAAAGCACAAGAAGCAGCGCGTGGGCCAGGGCATGGGCACCGGGCGCGGCAAGTATTCGGGCCGCGGAGCCAAGGGCGCCAAGTCGATTTCCGGCTACTCCCGCATGCGCGGATTTGAAGGCGGCCAGATGCCGCTGCACCGCCGCCTGCCCAAGCGGGGATTCACCAATATCTTTAAAAAGGAGTTCGCGCTGGTCAACGTGGGCCGGCTGGAGGCGCTGGAGGGCGACACCTTCACTCCGGCGCGGTTGATCGAGCTGGGCGTAATACATAAACTAAAGGACGGCCTCAAAATTCTGGGATCGGGCGAGTTGAAGCGCAAGATTTCCGTCCAGGCGCATGTGTTCTCGAAGTCGGCGCAGGAAAAGATCCAGGCTGCGGGCGGATCGGTGGAAGTGATCGGAGCGGCCAAGAGCTAACGACCGGATCGAGGTAAGAGTCGGCTCAGGCAAGAGTCGGCTCATGTAAGAGTCAGCCAGGGAGAGTTATGAAGTTCTTCGAAGCGGTAGCGAACATTTTTAAAGTACCGGATCTGCGCAAGCGGCTCCTGTTCACGCTGGCGCTGTTGGCGGTGTACCGTTTGGGAGCCCGCATCCCGATTCCAGGGATCGACGCCGACCGTTTCGCGGACTTCGTGGGCCAGAACCAGGGCGGGTTCCTGGGCTATCTGGACCTGTTTAGCGGCGGCAGCTTCCGCCGGCTGACGATTTTCGCTCTGGGCATCATGCCCTATATCACGGCGTCCATCATCCTGCAGTTGCTGACGGTGGTGGTGCCGACCCTCGAGAAACTG
>CAWISY010000061.1:0-52912 GCA_963838455.1 Bryobacterales bacterium | reverse complement strand
TATGGGTTCCGGCCGGGACGGTCCGCTCATCACGCGGTGGCACAGGCGCAGCAATATATCGCCGAAGGCCACGGCTGGTGCGTTGATCTCGATTTGGAGAAATTCTTCGATCGAGTCAATCACGACAAACTGATGGGTCAGATCGCCAAACGGGTCGAGGACAAGCGGCTGTTGAAGCTCATCCGGGCATTCTTGAATGCTGGGGTGATGGAGAACGGGTTGGTCAGCCCGAGCGTGGAAGGGACTCCGCAAGGGGGTCCACTTTCGCCACTGCTCAGTAACCTCGTGCTCGACGAACTCGACCGGGAGTTGGAGCGCCGGGGCCATCGCTTCGTTCGATATGCGGATGACTGTAATATCTACGTTCGCAGCGAGCGGGCGGGGCAACGGGTGATGGAGAGCATTACGCGATTCATCACGCAAAAGCTCAAGCTCAAGGTGAATGAGGCGAAGAGTGCGGTGGCGCGACCGCAGGAGCGGAAGTTTCTCGGGTTCAGCTTTACGGCCGGTCCGGAGGTCAAGCGCATCGTTGCGCCGAAAGCTTTGAATCGGTTTAAGCAGCGAATCCGGGAGATCACGCGACGGGCAAAGGGCGTTAGCATGGAGACGACGATGGAGGAACTAGCCCCGTATATGCGGGGCTGGCGTAGCTATTTCGGATTCTGCGAAACGCCCGAGGTGCTGATCGGCTTAACCCGCTGGGTCCGGTTGCGACTCAGGGCGGCTTTGTGGCGGCAGTGGAAAACACCGCGCCGTCGCCGGGCGGCGCTGCTGGAACTGGGGGTGCATCCGCGGCCGGCCCGCAATACGGCTGGCAGCGGGCGCGGCCCTTGGTACCTCGCACGGGCCAAGGCTCTTGCCTTCGGGCTTTCGAATGCTTACTTCCGATCGCTCGGACTTCCGTCATTGTTCGAGGAGTGTTAGCGTAACCGACTCGAATCGCCGTGTACGGACCCGTATGCACGGTGGTGTGGCAGGGGTCGGCGGGCGACCGCCGCCCCTATGCCGATCAACACGAGATAACAGGCACGTTTCGGGAACTTGACGGCGGGCCTCGCTTCGAACAATGGATGTGTCGACCGCGAACGCGCGGCTGGCACATGCAACTCGAAACGAAATTTCTCCGATTGAAAACGCCCGTCACCGTTGGCTCGTACTTTGGGGAGTGGCGCGTGACGTGGGCCGGTGGCTGGACCCGCCACAAGCTCTCCTATTTGGTCATGGTGGTGCGCGTCGCGGAGCCTTCGCGCTCTCGTTCCTGACTCAGTTTACGTGCTCGCAGGATGCGGTCAGCGGATGGGCACGTGCAGACCGCACCGGGTACAGCCATCGTTTGATGAGAGATTGCCATTCGCACTGGCAGGTGGTCCCGAAAGCACCACGCGGATCAGGGACCGAGACGACAGGCTTGTCCTAGTGCGGCGTTGATCACTCGCTGAAGGTCCACGGCATCACAAACGCCGTTTCCGTCCAGATCCCCAGCGGCGCACGTTGCCAGCCCGATCGCCGTGTTGGCCGCGATCTGCACGTCCGCGCTGTTGACGACGCCGTCGTCGTTCAAGTCGCAAGTGGCCGACTGTGCGGAGTTAGAGTTGATCATGAAAACCGTGTCATCCACCGCCTCGAAATCCGATCCAGTCAGATTTCCCAGCAGCGCCAGATCGTCGTTATTCCAACGGGAATCCGAAGCTCCTGAAATGTACCAGGCCGAGCCGTTGTCGGCCACAACCATCCCGTAGGTTTGCAGGGCAAGTAAGATCACTTGATCGTCTGCCGGGTAGGACGATGTGTCGAAGCTCGCTTTGAGGCGGAACCGCTGACCCATGGCAGGATACTGCGACCCTGTCAGGCTGGACGCCTCATGCCGGGCGGGCCATATATAAGCATCCTGAGTCTGCGGAACCGTGAGACGGATCGCATGCTTGATCGCCCCAGCGGAAACTTCATCGTATCGAACCAGTCCGGGAAAAATCGGCAGACCGGCGGCGTCGGCGGAGGTCCAACCCGCGGGCCGCAACGCATTGGAGCTGAGATTGAAGATCACACCAGATCCCGCTTGCCAGCTTGCCGACTGTGGGTAGGCGTCGTACAGCTCGTAGAGAATGCAATTATCGGTGTCGATGGCGATCGTGTGGCGATCGCCCGTGCTGGAGCTTCCGCCCTCGATGGGAGCATTCAACGGTATCGCGTACGGGCCTGGATCGCTCTCGGAAGCGTACTCGAAGGTGACCGGATACTTGGTTTGCGAACCTGGAACCGTAATGAAAGGGATTCCAATGGGACCGCCGTCCCACAGACCGGAACCGAAATCCGCGTGGAGCGTGACACTTGATCCGATCGTATTGACCAGCGTGGTCGAATTCGGAGCGACCGGCAATTTGTCCACCGCCATATTCCAGGCGTTATTGGCCGGGAAGACGTTGCAGCCACCGATAGTCGGCTGCGCCCAGCATCCGAAGCTGCACAGGGCGGCCGCGATCATGCGCGTCATCATCATCTCCATTTGGCAGCAATCTTCTCCGCCGGTTCAATCAGGATTTCACCCGAGTTGTGACCACATCGCCTAGCGTCGGGGAGTAGGTCACCGTAGTCTGGGGCGTAAAGTGAGTGGGCCTGTCTTTGGTCGCATCCGTCAGGGCCAAATGCGCTCAGGCTGATTTAAATCCACCACCCGCACGCCCTGATGGCCCGGCTTCACTTCCTCATAGAACTTGACCCAGTCTGCGGTCATCCGGTCGAACGCTCCGCGTGAGCTGAGTTTGTCTGCCTTGATGTCGGCGCACACCCAGGCCTCCAAGTCGTCTTTCTCATGGAAGCCAAAGTTCCTGCCGTTCCACATGTTGATCTCCGGCTGGAACCATAGGTTGGTGATGTCATTGCTGCCGCCAGCGCAGAGCGGGAAGATGTGATCGACCTCGCCGGGCGGATGATTCTGCGGATCGACACCATATTCGAAATAGACGCGGCGCTTCTCGGTCGCAGGCACCTCTCGGTGGGCTTGCGAATAGGAGCACGACGGCTTGCGCAGCTGGGCCGGGCAGGGCCATTGCCGCGTCAGGTCCGACGCATTAAGCGTGTCCGCCTTCCCGCGTGTTAGGGACGGGTTCGGATAGAGCGCCCGCGGGCCGATCTTGGGCGAGTTCGCGGTCGCTGCCGACGCCGTCACAGATTGAGATGCGGCGGGCCGCAAGGAGGCGAGGGCGAGAAAAAACAGGAAGGCAGCGAAATGTTTCCGGGGCACTAAGCGCTAGGTTACCTGATTCTGGCCAAGCTCCGGTCCAAGCAAGTCCCATCGGTTTCCCTCCACATCGAGAAATACCGCCACTTTGCCGTAGGGCTCGACGCGAGGTGCGGAGACAAAATGCACCCCGGCGTCCATCATTCGGTCATACGACGCGCCGAAATCATCGACCCGCAGGAAGAGGCCAACGCGACCGGCGAACTGGTGTCCGACGATGCTAATTTGATGTTCGCCATCGGCACGGGCAAGGAGGATGCCCGTCTGGGCTCCAGGCGGCCTGACAACGACCCAGCGCTTTGGACGCCCCTCGTTTGTCAGCGAAGGTGAATCTTCGACCAACTCGAATTGCAGCACATCAACGAAAAACCGAATGGCGGGGTCATAATCCCGAACAATCAGGGCCACTAGCGCAAGGCTCGCCATAGTCCTTAGGAATAACCGCTCCGATATCCGGCGATATTCTTCCTTCTTCAGGCCGCCGGTCGCATCTCGGTATAGACCGTCTCTCAGCGCTCGCACTTGAGCGCTCAGTGGTTCCCCAAAGATCCCAAAGTCACTGTTTCTCTCGTATTCAGACGCGCAGTCGGACACATCTTGAAATAGATCGAAGTGTGCTTCGGCTAACCAACGGCGGAGGGCCTCCGTTCCGCGGCGCCTGATTGTAGACGATGCCACCTACAGTTACTGCAGCGCCAATTAGTGCACCAAGAAACCCGGAGACTTTCCTGCTCTTCAAGTTTGATCTGGGCGAGCTTGGTTTCGACGATGTCCTTGCGGATGCCAGTGACATCCTTGGCGGTCCCCGAGACATCCTTGATCGGGCCGGTAACGGTTTTTACGGCCGAGCCAGTGACGGCGTTTAGGGTTGATTTTAACCAGGCCGAAATTGTAGCGGAGAAACCCACATCCCAAGCCGATTATCATTTTCTCGTTGAAGATAGGATTTCAGTCGGCGCGCATTCGCGCGCATCCTGAGACCGCGAGGCCGTTTTCCCGCGCCGCCGCTTCGCTTCGCGTGCTGGGCGCACGCTTCGCGGCGGCGCTCCGGAGGGAGCGGTGGGCCAGAAGGCCACTGGTTTCGGAGTGAGATCGCTGGTTGCGCAGCCCCCGGCGACCTCGACGGCGACCTTGAGGAAATTCATGCCCCTGTTATGTGTACTTATCGGTAGGAAACCCGGCGGAGCCCCAGCCTCGAACGCCTTGACTGCTGCCGCGATCAGGCCATGGTCACCGCGCGCCGGTACAATCGCGAAACGTTCGGTACGCTCCCTGGCTCTACGACTGGGAGCACGTAATTGTCTTTGTATGACAGACTTGGCGGCGAGCCAGCAGTTGCCGCGCTGCTGGACGGCCTTTACGCGCGGGCTTTGGCTGATTCGTTGCTCCAGCCATTCCTGAAAAATGTCGATGTAGCCCGCCTACAAGCACATCAGTACGCGTTTATTTCGCAGGCCCTTGGTGGGCCGCACCAATACTCGGGCCCTTCTTTGGCCGCCGCCCATAGCCAGTTGCAGATCGCGAATCGTCATTTTGATGCCTTCGTGGAGCATCTGCGTGGCGCGCTTTCAGATCTCGGCGCACCCAATGAGCTGACGAGGGAGATCCTCTCACGCGTGACACCGCTCCATCCCGTGGTCGTAAATACCCCGACTGTGGGCTCGTGAGGGCTCTCCTGCCGTAGCGGAGCGCCGACGCGAACGCCTTGACTGCTTCCGCCGAACGGAGCCATGCATGTGACGACCGCCACAGCGCGGTTGATCCATTCGAACTTGGACACAGAGCCGGAGACTGTGATCAGTTTGTCTTCGTCGTACTCGGCGGCTAATGAGTGATGGGCGGACAGACTGGCTCCCGCGGGCCGTGCACTACTGCGCTACGATGATTGCAGTGGCGTCTGGCGCCCGCGATATCGTGAGCGGCCTGATCCTGCCGAGGGATTTCCCCCCGATACAATGGCCTTCGGCACTTGATGGCAGTGATGGAGTATGCGACTACTGCGCTTATTCACCGCGGGATTCCTCGTCGCGGCTCTTTGGCCAAGCCCCCAAGCTGCGGCGGTGCAACCGGCCACCCTGAAAAAGGCCGAACTCGGGCAACGATTCCTGCTGCAGATCAGCTATGAACAGAAGAATATCGGTTTCAACACGAGCCGCAGCCGCATTGTCACGTTCGACCGCGAGGATGCAGTCCTGCGCATGCTCGACATGTTGGGTACTCAAGGGAGCGATCCCGCGCGCGTCCTGGCGACGATCCCCATAACCAGTGAAACGCACAGCACTCTCGATATCGATCTGAATGCCGGATTCGATACAGTCTCCCGCGAGGAAGACCGTACAGGGGAAGACTATTTCGGCCGGATCGACAGCCACGATACTAACGTGTTTCGGCTGTTTGAGCGGAGGCCCATATCCCTCTCTTACCACGAAGCGACACTGGTATTCGACCAGGAAGCCCGGACTGAGGACGGCCAGCGCATCGTCGTTCACTACTATTTGAGCCCATATCGTCCGCGCCCAGATTTTCGTGCGTTCGAGATGAAAAACCTGCGATGGTTCGGCTTCTACGAAACGTATCCTCGATGGCGCTCGGACCGCTGGGTTCTCTACGCCATGAAGTTCGACGTCCATGAGCCGATCGTCTTCGCGCTGTCGTCCGCGATTCCGGAGCGTTATCGGTCTGCTGCGCGCGACGGAGTGTTGTACTGGAACCAGGCGTTTGGGAGATCGCTAGTTCGGGTGATCGATGCGCCGCCGGGCATCCACGCACCGAACCCGGACTACAACGTGATTCAGTGGGTGACATCCGGCGCCTTCGAGTCCACGTCATACATCCAGAGCGATCCGTTGACGGGGCAAATCCTACACGCGCATGTCTTCGTCCTGCCCGAGACCATGTCGGACGGCGATCTGGAACAACAGAACGACCATCTGAGATACGCCGTGGCGCACGAAATTGGCCATGCGCTCGGTCTGCGGCACAATTTCGCGCCGGGCAACCCAACAACCGTTATGAACTATTTCAAGCTGCCGCGGATTCTGCAGATCGGCCGGGACATCCGAGCGGGCGCGCCGGCACTGCCATATGACAGGGCAGTCGTGCAGCACGTATATCTTGGCGCGCCGCTCGATCTGGACACGCTGCCTCCATTTTGTACGGACAGCCAGCGCGGATGCTTCCCGTTTCGATCCGTTCCGAAGGAATCGGACGGTATGCGGGGCGGCACTGTAGGCGACGATAAGACTCCGGAGAACTGAGGATCTTAAATCGCTGCTGGCGCCAGACTACGTTGTCCGAGGAACCAGTTGATGATCACCGTGAGCGCAGTGGCGAGAAACACACCACCCGCGCACCGCCTCGCGAACACCGGTCCCCGCACCCCTGCGATCGACAACCTGATCATTCTTGTACGCATTGCGGGCGTAAGCCGCCAGCTTGTCGATCGGGCAGTAACCGATCTTCAGGGTTGCGTTGGCCGGAGTCTCCGACTGAAGTTGAGATACGTGCACACTCACTCCTGAGCAATGAAATCTGCTGCGGACCCGTAACCTCGGCATCGCGGAGATTCCGGTGATCCTTTGCGATGAATGGACGCCGGCCTAAGTGAAACCCTTCCGTCTTCTGGTCAACCGTTCCGTGGGATGGGCTAACTGGGATGAAGAACTGCTTTCGCTGGAGCAGATCATGATGTGTGAGCGTGGATCGATCCTCCGCTGAGTCTCAATACACGTAGTTCGCGCCGGAGCTGCCACCACGATCGCGGCGACGCAGGTCGCGGTTGCGCCGAAGACATCGGTTGCCTGGGCGGCAAAGGTATAAGAGCCGGGCGACGTCGGCACGCCGCTGATTACGCCGGTGCTGCCGTTCGGAATGAAGCCCGGCGGAAGGCTACCGCTGAGGATCACATAGGAGTACGGCGGATTTCCACTGGAGGCGACGCGTCCCGGCTGGCATCGGTAACTAACGCGCCGGTTCCGTGGTCTTCGCTCTCGGCAGGCTGATCAGGTTGGCAAGAAGCTGGTAAGCGCCGTCGGTACCGGCAGGAAGTTGCCGCCACAGCCCCAGACCAAGGTAGATCCATTTTCCTTTGCCATAGTTGGCCTCGACCATCGATCCGAGTTTTTCACCCGGGTTGTCCTTGAAGGAGTCCGTCATGGACACCAGGTCCACATACTTCGGATCTTTGTCCCCGAGGAAATAAAGACCGCGCTCCTGCACCCAGCCGGACCACGCCGGCGGGCCGATTTTGTTGGGGAAATTGAATACCGGGTCGGCGGGCGCCAGTATCTTGACGGGGACCAACTCGTCGGAGACACGGTTGTTGCTGACCTTGGCCGGATACGGGCCGTACTCCGCCTGATTGAACTCGGTCTTGTTGTATTGCACGATGACGGTCCCACCGCGCGAGACGTAATCCAGAAGACGGCGATTGTAGGCGCGCAGATCCGCCCGCCGTTCGTAGGCGCGGACGCCCGTAACGATCACATCGTGTTTGGACAAGTCGCCCCAGGCCAGTTCGTCCTGTTCGATGAAACTCACCTTCGCGCCCAGTTGTTCGAGCGCGGGAGGTACCTGATCGCCTACGCCGACGATGTAGCCCACGTTGACATTCGGAGTCACCTTTACATCCACCACCTTGAGTGCAGCTTCGGCCGGCTTGATCACTTGGCGGCGTTGAATGTGCGGATATTCGATGACTTCGTAGCCCTCGGAGAACTTCTCGTTCGGGAAGGCCGGCGAGGTGACTATCGCGCGCAGTGTGTACTGGCTGGCTTTAGCCTGCGGCGGAGCGGTGATCTCGAACCTGGCCGACAGCGGGTCATCCTCGTGAGCGAAGCTGAGCGGCACACTCGCCGGAGTCGCCTTCCAACCAGCGGGCAGATCAAGAGACACCGAAGCCTCGACCGCACGCTTCGTGTCATTGATTACCGAGACATGGACCTCGCGCTTGACCGGCGCGGCCCCCGCGCCGCTGGAAGCGGGGAAGACCGCGAGCGCTGGCGTCACGCTCGCCGAGAAGGCCGGCACGACGTTCAGCTCCATGCGCTTGTCGCCGAGGTAGAGATCCTTCAGGTAGCGGAATTCGACCGGCACCTCGCGGGTCACCTCGGCATCGCCCGCCTTGATATGGAACGTTACGCGGAAGGGCGTGGGGGCAAACGGAACCCCGAACTCGACGCCGGGTTCGAAAATCTGAATCGCCTGGTTTTCGGGATGCTTCCAGTAGTTGTCGGTGAAGTATGGCGTCGTCAGTTTGGCGTCTTTCGGAACGTGCGTGTCGGAAGTACAGGTATAGACCGCATTCTTCTTCGCGCTGCCTGGTGCACAGGCTACGGGTGCGTCGAAGCCGGCGATCGACACGCCGGTCACGCTGACATCCGACGCGCCATGATTCGCGGCCAGGATCGAGAGCTTCACCGGCTGTCCGGCGATCACCAGCCCATCGTCGGCTACCGCGTCGAAGGAAAGGCCATGCGCGGCCAGCACGGCGTCCTCATAATCACGTTCTTTGATGCCGAGACGGAAGTCGATTTCGTAGCGGGCAGATTCATCCAGTCCCATGCCGCTTAGCTGCGCTCGCAAGGCGCGGATGGCGGCGAGACCGGCCTCGATGGGTTGCGCGGCCGCTGCGTCGTTGCCTGAGTCGAACGCGTTGCGCGCGGCCTTGGCGTCGGCGGCAATTGCGCCTAGCCCGGAGACTAGAGCCGCGGGCGGGTTCGCGCCCGCATACTGGGCAATCGCTTCCAATCGGGTGTCCACGCCGTCGAAAAGCGAGGTCTCGGTCTTGTCTTTCTCGCCGGGGATGGTGCTGTCGATGAGCTGGTATCCGCCTCCTCCCCCGCCACCACCGCGCCCAGCGTTGAATCCGGGCAGGGCCGGGAGGCCGCCTATGCCCTGGCATTTATGACTGCTGCGGGCGTCGGCGCCGATTTCGGCATAGGTGCGGCCGAGTAGCGGATCGTACAGGTTCGTATTCGCGGGAGTGAGCTTCACCGGAGGAGTTGGCGGCGCGGTCTGGGCTCCTTGGGACGCTGCTGCGCCGCGGCCTGCTCCGCCACGCCCAGCTCCTCCACGGCCGCCTGCGCCGGGCGGAGCGGCGAAGTACAGCTTCTTCGCCTGCCAGGGCCGGAGCCCTTCGCGGACCTGCTCGGGATATTTCGATGGGTCACCGGCCGCGTAGTAGGCTTCCCGGAACAGGATCGTGTTCGCCTCGTGAGCGCGGTCGCCGCCGCTGCCCTGAATGTTCATCGTCAGCACCACGTCGGGGCGAAGCGTGCGCAGCAGCCGCACGTAATCGCCGACGATGTCCTCGCGCCCCCATTTCCGAATCACTTCTTGCGGGTCGAATGAATAGCCGTAATCGATCGCTCGCGTGAAATACTGTTCGGCTCCGTCGATGCGGTGCGCCGAGAGCAGCTCAGCGGTGCGCAGGACCGCCATGTCGCGGAACAGCTCCGGGCCGATTTCATTTTGTCCGCCGTCGCCGCGGTTGTTCTGCAGGTCGATCGAACGCAGGCCCATGCCGTGGGTGAACATGGCGAACAACGCGTTGGTCTCATCGTCGGGGTGCGCCGGGGCTTGCAGAAACGCGCCATAAACACCGAGCTTGCGAATCGCCAGGCCGAGAGCGACGTGGCCGTTGTTCTGGTCCACGATCGAGTAGTTCATGCGATTCTGCGCCAGCACGCGGACGCGGCTTGGCAAAGTCGCCATGACGGCGATACCCAACGCCGAAGTCGTAAGAAGGACGGCGAGCAGACGTTTCATCGGTTACCTTTCGCGAACGCAAGCAGTGTATCCATTTTAGGCCTGCCGATCAGAGTCGAGTGGCGTTGCGGGGCCCGCGAACCGCAGGATTCGGGCACTGTTACCAACCACGGCGAAAACGGCCGCGCTCTGGGTAAGAGCTCCGGTGAGCGGATTCAGGATTCCACCAGCGGCCAGTGCGATGAGAAGCACGGATAGGCCGAACGCCAGCCACACGTTCTGGCCAATGACGCTCCGTGTAATGTCGGCCAGGCCAATGAGCTTGGGAAGCCTTCCCAAGTCGGTTCCGAGGAGAGCCACATCGGCACCGCCCAGGGCGACTTCGTTGAGCTCCGCTCCGATCGCCACTCCCACATCCGCACCGCCGAGGGCCGGCGCGTCGTTCACTCCGTCTCCCACCATCATGACGGTGCGCCCCTCGGCCTGCTCGGCCCTTACCACATCCAGTTTCTGAGAGGGAAGCACCTCAGCGATCACTTCGTCCATTCCGAGGGCATTGCCCACTTCGCGAGCCACGGCTGCTCGATCGCCCGTGAGCAGGATCAGTCGATCGATGCCCAGAGCACGCATGGCTGCGAGCGCCTCACGAGCCTCGGCACGAGGCTGGTCGCGAAGGATAAAGCGACCGAGGTACTTCCCGGCGCGGGCGACCCATACCTGCGAGACGTCTTCATCATCCACCCATCCCGTATCGATGTCGAAATTCGTCAGCAGCTCGCGGCGGCCCAGCATGGCTCGCTTGCCGTCGACTACAGCGACCACGCCAAGACCCGGCCGCTCTTGAAGGTCTTGAGGAGGGGTGCTGATAATACCGCGTGTCAAAGCTTCGGCCACTACGGCGCGAGAGACGGGATGCAGCGACCCAAAACCGCAGGCGGCAGCCACGGCCAGCAGCGAAGTTTCAGATTCACCCGGCGCGGGCCGGATCTCCGTAACCGTTGGCGCTCCTACCGTCACGGTGCCCGTCTTGTCGAGGATCAGGGTGTCGACATCCGAGGCGCGTTCCAGAAAATCCGTGCTTTTAATAAGGATGCGAAGGCGCGTGGCGACAGTCATTGCGGCTACCACCGCGGCTGGACCCGCCACCACCAGCGCCGTGGGAGTCGCCACCACCAGCACGGCAATCGCACGCGAGAGATTCTCCGTAAAGAAAAGCACGGTCGCCGCCAGGGTGAGCACCAGCGGCAGCCAGACGCCGGCGCGGCGCTCGAAGAGCCGGAGCACCGGGACGGAGGTGCGCTCCACATCCGCCAGAAGTTGCACCACGCGTCCCAGTACGGTATCGACGCCCGCTCCGCGCACCTGAATTCGGAGCAGTCCATCCAGCGCGACCGTGCCGGCGAAGACAGGGCTGCCCGGTGCGACGTCTTCATGGAGCGATTCCCCGGTGATGGCGGACTGATCCACCGCCGCCCGCCCTTCGATCACGGTGCCGTCCACTGCGATCCGTTCTCCGGGCCGGACCAGAATCTCGTCGCCCGGCGAAAGGGTATTGGGATCGACTCGTTCCTCGACGCCATTGCGCCATCGTACGGCCTGCCGCGCTCCCAGCGCACGAATTCCGTCGATCGCAGCCCGGGCGCCGAGGGAGCTTCGCTCCTCGAAGAGGCGCCCCAGTTCGAGGAATAGTGAAATGAGGGTGGCGGTGACAAAGTCGCCGCTGGCTGCCGCGGCGAGCACAGCGATTGCGACCAACTGATCCGTTGCCCGGCGCGTGTCCCCGGTCACCACGCCGCGGATGCCGGAGATCAGGGTCGGGATGCCGACGACGGCCGCGGCCAACCCTCGGAACAACTCTCCGATCTGCCACTGGTCCGGCTCCAGATGGATCAGCAGCGTGCCCAGCACCAGTAAGCCGATGCCTACCAATCCGGCAATCAGGCGAGTGCTGATGCGGCGGCGCTCTTCCGGCGCGAGAACGCCGGGCAACGCTTCAGGCGCGGAAATAATGCCGGGTATGGCCACCGTTCTAGTCCTCGTCCGCCGCGGTGGTGGTTTGAGACGAGCCCCCAGCCGGGGGGATGGTAATGCGGAAACCGTGATAGGTCCCGCCGACGGGTGGAGGCAACCAGCGGACACTGCCGGCGCCGCCGATGGCGCGTTCGACGGCATCGCGGTAGAGCCGCTCCCTCACCACCACAGGGTTCGCGCGATACTCTTTCTCCAGCGCTCGAAAAGCCTCGGCATCGCCCTTGGCTTTGCTCAAGTCGGAGGCTGCCGCGGCCCGGGCGCTCTGTAGCGCGTCGTCCGCGACTGCCTGAGCATCGGGGATGGCCCTCGCGGCGAAGGCCTGAGCTACTTTCCGGTTCGTCTCCGCTTCGATAAAGGCGCTCTGAACCGCGTTAAAGTCGTCCGCCAAAGCCATCGGCGGGGTGAGATTGGTGAGTTCGAGCGACGACAACTCCAGCCCGGAGTGGGCTAGATCCAGGCCCGCCTGGGCGCGGCGAGCCGCCGCCGCGATGAGCTCCTTGCGTCCGTCGGAAAGCACCCGGTCGACTCCCATTTCCCCCAGCGACCGAACCATCGCGGCCGTGACTTCCACGCGGAGCACGTCCTCGGCTCTGGGGCCGTAAAATGCCCACTCGCCCGGGTCTTGCACCCGGTAACGCGCCACCATGGTCACATGAACGATATTCTGATCACCGGTTAGCGCATATCCTTGCGTCAACGGATCGAGCGTGGGCGTGTCTGTCGGCGTATTGTCGTCGGACGCGCTGGCCGGCCCAGCGGCGAGCGTGTTCGACCGGGACCTCCCATACGTGCTTGACCTGCACTCGCATCACCTGGTCCACGGGCCGGGGGAAAGCGAACAGCAGACCGGGGCCGTGCGCTTGCAAAGCCGGCGTGTCTCCCACCAGTCGTCCCCACCGCAGAATCACCGCGACCTCGTCGGACCTCACGACGGTAATTCCCGACAGAACGTAAAGCAGCGCCATAAAGCGATCCACCAGTGCATCCGCTGCCAGGCGCCGTCCAGCACTCGCAAAAGCGGCGCGGCCAGACGGCCGATCTCGGAGGGAGGTCCCAGTTTTCTCACCGTCGTTCCTCGATGCGTATCGTCATTTGTTTTGGAGCAGCGAGAACGGCTCGGAATCGGTTCGCAGGATCAACGACGCGTTGCCGGACACCAGTTTGTCGAGGGATTCGAGCGAACGCGTGAACTGATACAGTTCCGGGTCCACGCGATGGGCATCGGCATAAGTCTTGGCGACCTGGGCCGCCGATTCACCTCGGATACGTGCTTCTTCCTCCGCGCTTTTCGCGCGAATTTGAGCTGCCTCCAGGCTTGACTCCGCGCGGATGCGGCTGGCTTCCAGTTGCCCTTCCGCCTCGAACTTGTCGGCGAATTGACGCCGTTCGGCGCGCATTTGATCGAAGACCGCTTTAACGTTCTCCTCCGGCAGCGCAATGCGCTCCAGGCGAATCTGTTCGATGGTCACGCCATAGCTCCGGAGGGCGACCGGCGCAGTGGAGGCGAGAAGCTCAGATTCAATCTGATCCATCTGAAGATCGCCGGAGTTGGTGGACACTAACGCGGAGAGATCGTGCCCTCCCAGGGTCCCGATCGCCGCGTTGGTGAGCAGCCCATCGAGCTTCCCTTCGGCTCCGCTGCCCTCCACTCCGACGGCTTGCGTGAAGGCGAGAGCGTCCCCGATCCTCCACACCACAAATGTGCGCGCAATGATGTTTTTCTTGTCGCGCGTGAGCATCTCCGTATGACCCGTTTCATACACGCGGCGGCGCATGTCCAGCAAAGATGCCTGATCGATAGGCCAAGGAAGTTTCCAGTGCAAGCCTGGCTGGGTCGCGGCGCGGAGCGGGCGGCCGAAGCGAGTGATGAGCACCGCCTGCCCCTCCCGGACTACCACAGCCGTTGCATCGAAGACGATAGCTGCCAGCGCCAGGATACCGACCACGGCTCTCAACCAGCGTTGGGTTTTCAAGGAACGATCCACAACTCACCTCCATCCCGCTGGAACCGGGAATCCAGGACCGTGAAGCGGCGGCTGGCCAAGTCCTGCTCTAGCGTTTCCAGTCTGCGCCGGAAGAAGAATTCCTGGGGCGCGGCGCGATACTGGGATTCCAGCGTTCGAAAACTCCACGCCTCGCCCGCGGCCCGGGCGAGGGCTTCGGCGCCGTCCGCGCGCGCCCTGTTCTGGGCGGTGACCACGGACGCCTGCGCATCCGGTATCGTGCGATTACGGAAGGCCTGGGCATTCACCACCACCGTGACCTTCTTCAACTCCGCCGAGACCACCGCCTGGTAGTCGGGAGCGACAGGTACGGGCGGGTGCATCCCACCCACGGTGAACCCCAAGACCTCGACACCCAGGCCAAGCGCGTCGGCCTCCTGCTGCACCATCGCGCGCATTCCCGCCGTCAGCGTCGTGACGTTTTCGGACAACGCATCGGAAAGGGTCCGATTCACCGTGGACCTCATCACGGCGCGGTAGGCCATGGCTTTGAGCGCGTCAGCCGGATTCTGGCAGTGGTAGAGCCAGGCGGAGGCATCCACAATGCGGTATTGGACCGCTGCGTCGATGGTGATCAGATCCCGGCCATTGCCCAGCAGGAGGGTGTATTCGTTGGCCGCGTGTTCAACAGACCAGAGGACGTTCTCCGGTCCGCCTTCCTCTTCGCCCTCGTGGCCGACCGTCAACGCCTGTACGCGTTGCATCGGAATCCGGAACACTTGATCCACCGGCCAAGGCCAATGAAGATGAAGCCCGGGCTGAAGCGGTTGACCTCCCAGAGGCACGCCCAGGCGTTCGACCAAACCTTGCTCTTCGATTCCAACTACTGTGAGCGACGTTGAAAGCCAGCCCAGCAAGCAGAGAGAAATGATCAGTGGCTCCACAGTGAGCCGGACGACAGTCAGCGCCCAGGTGGAGCGAAGATCGATTCCGAGCTGCCGTTCCGCGGAGTCGAGGACGCTCGCCAGGATGTTCGCCCGGTTTCCCAGGATCGAGAGCACACCGAGATCCAGAGGGAAGGTTTCGCCGGCGTCACTCTTCGAAGGCCTGCTCGTGAAGAGCCCGTAGCAGACTGCCGCATTGATCGCCAGAACAGCAAAGAACAAGATTCGGCGAATGGTCTGCTGGTCCATCCACGAAAATCCAATCGCGATTGCTGTAAGCGCCAGGACCCACGCGGTCAGGCGCGCGCCGCGGCACAGACCGGGAGCCTCTGGAAGTTGCGCTGGGTCGATGGCGGCGAGATACCGCGTCGCAGTCGCGGCCAGCGCAGCTCCAACAAGGGTAAGCACCGCCGCAATTGCGGCTGGAAGCGGAGCGAGCAGAGCCTCCGGGAAGTTGCCAAACACCAAGAGCCAGATTGCGACCGCTCCCAGCATTGCGGTGGAAATCCGGATCGTCCCAACCAAGCTGAGTTCTTGGCGCAAAGCGGGCGTTTCGGAAGTGCTAGGGGCGCCCGCGTCAGGCGCGGCCGTAGGGCTCCCAGGTTCGCCGCGTAGAAGAACGGCAATCCGATCTAAAAGAGATGTCGGTCGCTTCGAAGTTTCCTCATGACGCTGTAGCTCCTGCTGTGCTAGCTTGGGTGGCCTTGCCCTCGCCGTTTGCGCTGCCGCCACGCCGGCGAGAACGCCGCTTGCCAGTCCGAGAGTCACGGCTGCAGCCAACACCGCGCTGCTTGCGAGCACAAAGCCGCCGGTCACGGCGGAAACAAACCCTACCAGCGCTGCCGCCAGCAGCACAATGATCACTCCCCGGTAAGGATCCCGGGTAACGTCCGGTGGGGGAGGAAGTGATTCAGTTACTTCAGGAGTGCTTATTTCGATGCCCATTCCGCCTCGCTCGGAGCGACTCGCCGCATGTGCCATGATGCGCCGCGAACTCGCGCCGTGCAAGGTTTAACTCGTGAAAGAACCGACATCTACGGTGAGCGGACATCTTCCGTTCGCGAGTGGCGCAGAGAAGGTGCTACACTCCTCCGTACGAATGAACGCCGCTCAGTCCCTTTTGTTAGCATCCTTGTTACTCTCCTCTACAAACGCCATCGCGCAGTCAGCCGACGACGAGCCTGCGGCTGTCGTTGAGCTGGGAGGAGCTGCAAGCTGGAATCTCAAAGACGGCGGATCGAGCTTCGGTCCGGACCTCGCGGCCGAGATCACGCCGATCGAAAACTGGCTAGAACTTGAGGCTGGTACAACGCCGCTGCTGACACGTCACTCGACGGAATGGGATACAGACTTATTATTCAAGAAGCCCTGGACCATCTCCGAGAAAGTGGAATTTATGTTCGGTGCTGGCCCGGAGTGGATTCACACGAGCCAACACGGTATGACAACAAACTCACTCGGCGGCGAGGCCGTGCTGGATTTTATGTTCTGGCCGTCCGCGAAACACAAATTTGGCTGGTACCTGGAGCCGGGGTTCGATTACAGTTTCGGCAAGGGGCATGATCGCTCGCTGGGCGTAAGCGGTGGCCTGCTGATCGCGATCCCCCACAAGCGGGGCTAAAAATGGAACCCGATCTGGCCCGTGACTGCCCTGGGCGTCACGTAGTGTGTGCCGCTGAAGGTCGAAATGAAATTGTAGAGCGCCTCTTTGTTGGTCAGATTGACAATGGTCAGGCGGGCGCTGACTTTGTATCGATCGCCGTGAAGAATATTGTCATGTCCCACCCCTAGATCGAAGAGGTTGCGCGAGGCGATGCGCGGCGGGTTGTGGTCGTCGTTCTCGGTTCCCGGCGCAGGAAGCGAAAGGTATTTCGATCCATACTGAGACGCTGCGCAGGTGCTGTCCGGGCTGATCGGCATGGTTGGTGTGGCGTAGACGCTGCCGCAGTAAAGTCCCGCCTGGAACTGCTGATCGGGCGTGAGGATGGACGCGTCGACGATCGAATCGGAGCCGTTCGGGCCATTGGCGCAGTTGCCTCCAGCGCAGGGGGCCGGTCCGGCGACCAGGCCGCTGTCATAGCGCCAGTTGAAGCTGATCCAAGGCAGGCTCTTCTTGGGCTGGTATTGCAGGTGCGTGGTCTGGTTGAACTTCTCGTCGTGGTCGATGCGGAAAACGCTCGCGCCGCCGGGAGCCGAGCCGATTCCCGAGACTTGCGGAGTAAAGAACCGTGCGGCCACGCTGGACATCACGACGTAGGCAGTGAGTCCGTGGAAATTGGGTAGCGTGCCGCGAATGGCGTAGCCCGGAATCTTGGAGCTGGCCCACTCAATCGGAAAAGTAATCGGTGTGTTGCCGAGTACGCTGAAATCGTACGCCCGGTGCGTGTACTTCCAAATGTACTCGGCGTCCACGACGAAATAGCGGCCGAAGGCCTGAGAGAGCCCGACGTGAAATTCGTTGCGCCAGCCGGGGGCCAGCGGTACCGTTGACACGCAGGGACTGATGGTCGATGCCATGATGGCGCTGATCACCGGGTCATTACATCCTAGGCTCGAAAGAACCAGATTTTCGTTGAACGGGGTTTCCATCGTGCGGGCGTAAGAAACGCGGAGCACGGTGTTCGTGGGCTTGACGTTGTACGCGATCCCTAGTCGCGGCTCGACCTGGTTCTGGCTGGCGATGCCGTTGTAGATGTCGCCGCGCAATCCCAGATTGAAGGTCCAGTTGTGGGTATTGATCGTGTCTTGAATGTACAGGGCGGTTTCGCGGATATCGGCATGGCCGTTGAAGAGGTAGTTGCCGCTGGTGGAACTGGGACAGCCGTCGGACGCCGGAAGCGGCGCGGTGCGGCTCAGGTCGTAACAAGCGAGCAGCGGGTTGAAATTGGGATTCTGCTGGAGCGCTCCGGTGCAGTTGTTGGGGTTGGTGAGTAACGGATTCAAGTCCGCACTGCCGTCGGAGTTCAGACAAACGGCGTTGGCTGTCGGATCGATAACACCGATCGAATCCTTCTCGGTCAGGATGGTGTTCGAATAATTGACGCCGATCTTGAGGTTATGGATGCCTTTGACGTAGGACACGCTCGCCCGCCCGCCCAGGTTGGTGAGCGTGCGGTTCTGGCCGACGGTCTGGGTCTGAAGATAAGGCGTTAAATCGGAGAAGGGATCGCGGCTGGGGTAGTAATTATACTGATCCTGGCGGGCCCATCCGCCGACGGTCAGCACCGCGGTCGAACCAATCGTGTGCGTAAAGCTTGGGGCGATATTGTAGGTGCGAATCTTGGAGCGCTGATCCTGCGGGCCGACCACCTGGCCGTTGGGGCCGAGGCCGTTGCAAGCGGTCGAATAGCCGAGCAGCGGGCAAACCGGACCGCCCCACGCCGTCGCATCCTGGGCGTCGAAGGAATTGGGCGTCTGAAACCAGGAGCGGGTGAACTGGAAGTTCAGGTTGATGGTGTCAGCCGCGGAAGGCTTGAAGTCCAGACGGTCGAAGGCATTTTCCTCGTTGCCTTGATCGTGCAGCACGGTGAACTCGGGACCGTCCAGGAACCGGCCCGTATCCAGGCCGTTGAGGGCGATGAAATTGCCCCAGGACTTGCCGCCGTAGCTCAAATCGGCAGCTCCATTGTACGTATTGAAGTTCCCGAAGGAGCTAGTGACATCGCCATGCGGCGTGGTGGATCCGAGGCCGGAACGGGTGGTGGCGACAATGACGAGACTGGTCTTGTCCCCGTATTCCGCAGGTGGCGCACCTTCAATCACCTCCAAGGACTGCACCGCATCTGCCGGCAACTGATTCGAGAAGACCTTGCTCTGCTGATCGGTGATGGGCTGGCCGTCGATGGAGAAGGAGTTGGAAGCGTGATCCCCTAAGCCATGAAAGAGTCCGTTGGAATCGGCGGAAACGCCCGGCGAGGCCAAAGTGACCAGAGAACTGAGCGTGGAGGATTGACTCTCGAGCGGGAGCTTATCGAACAGAGCGCGGTCAACGTCAGTATGGGTGACGGGATCGGTTTCGACGAGATCACCGGCTTCGACTACTTCGACTGTGGTGGAAGAGGTTCCGATTTTCAGACCGATCGGCATGAGCTGGATCGGGACTGAAGCCTTTACGTCCACATCAGTCTCGGCCGATTGGAAGTTCGCGGCGATCACGCTGACGTGATAGGGGTTGAATGGCACGTTATCGAATTCGAAGGCGCCCTTGCCGTCGGCGGTGGTCTTTTGGTCGTAACCCGAGACGGGATTGCGGATCTCGACCGACGCGCCTGGGATAGCGGCGCCGGAGGGGTCCACAATCGAGCCGCGGACCGTACCTGAATTCGCGCTGGTGGCTTGAGCGAGTAAATGAGCCGAAAAGCACACTGGTAGGAAAGCTAAAGCACAGAAAGAATGCCGAATTCTTTTCATTGCGTCAGTATGGGGGAGGGTCGGGCCCGTGACCTAAGGAATTCTTGCGACCGGCGAACACTTGTCAATGAGAGGCCAATGAACGCCGATGAGCGGACTTGCCGTACTGGTTACCAATGCAGGATCTGCCGGATGGTGTGAGCCTGCCGCTTGCTCACCACAACTTGTAGGCCGGTGCTCAAGGTGAGCAGCCAGCGCTGGCTGCTCATAGCGCTCATCTTCCGAATGTGGTTCACGTTTACCAGGGCGTTGCGATGCACGCGGCGGAAGGGCTGATCCTTGAGGCCCTGTTCCAGCGAACCCAACGTTTGAGTCGCTAGGAGCCGGAGTTTGGTGGTCACAAGCCACACCAACTCTCCTTCCGCCTGAAAGGCCACGATCTCGTCCGCGTCCAAGAGGAAATACTCTCCGGCGTTTCTCCCCACGATTTTTCGATTGGTGACAGGGCTCGGCGGCGGGGCGGCGGATGCTATCTTTGCGATATCGTTGGCGACTTCAAGGGGGTCGTTCAAAAGATGGCGCGCACGCTCCACGGCCTTTCGCAGCCGGACTTCGCCGACCGGTTTCAGCAGATAGTCCACAGCTCCCTTGTCAAAGGCCTCAATGGCGTATTGGTCGAACGCAGTCACAATGACGATGACAGGAGGGTTCCCGGCGCCGAGGTTCCGAACAACCTCAAATCCCCCCATGACCGGCATTTGCAAATCCAGGAAAACCAAATCCGGCTTGAGCTCCGCGATCTGTTCTAAAGCCTGCCTTCCATTCTCCGCCTCTCCGACAATTTTTATCTCTGAAACTGCTTCGAGTTCCTCACGCAGCACTTGGCGCGCGATCGGCTCGTCATCGACGATCAGAGTCTTCATCACCCGGCGAGCCATGTTTACGTTTACAACAGTTTTTTCGAATGCCGCAGGGAATAATTGTGAGTTGCCTGAAGGTTCAGGCAGGCGGCCAATTTGTTCGGATGAACGGATTGGCTACCCCAGCGTGCTGTGCGCGACTACGCGGTCAGACGGTGGGCGCGGCGGCGAGCCCAATGGAACGGCGAATCCCACACGTGTTCCGGTGGGGCCGGATTCCATGACCAGATCGACGTGTATCCCGAAGCAGAGCTGGAGACGCCGTCTGACGTTATTCAGGCCGACGCCCGCGCCGGAGTGATCCGGGTTGCCCTGACTCCCCATAGGCCAATAGGCCAGCGCCTGTTGACGAGGCGATAGCTTCTTGAAGCTTCCGGCCTCGATCTGGATGAAGCCCGTAGATCCTACCCGCTCGACCAACGCGCTGCTCGCGGAAGCATGGTCCTGAGCGGCGGCCACGAGAGAACCCGCCAGATTCAAACCCGACACGACGAGAATCACGCGAGTCCGAAGATAAGGCTTCATCCCTCGAATCTTACGCGTACTTCTTGGCCGATCCAAACTTTTTATGGTGGCCGGATTCAAAAGCAGCCTGAGCGGGATGTTTTGTGCTCATTCCGGGCTATGCTCCTCAGCAGCACAACGACTGCAGCGCGCGCACAGGTATCGATTCCCGGCGTGGGCCGAGATGATAAGCGCCGCTCCGCCTACGATGAAAGGTGTATCCGGGAGGGATCGGGCGCTCGCCAATCTGCCCGCGAGGATACTAACGACACCAATGGAGAAGAGCCACAGGCACCGCTTGTGCCGATGGACTCCCCGATACCCCGGCAGCAATCCGAACACGCCGATCGACAAGCTGCTGGCGAGGAAGAACCACTCAACCCACTCATTGCGGAGCCATGCCACTCCCGTGGCGGTCAGGCCTCCGGCGGTTAACGCTCCGAGAAGAAGAGGCAAGCCGATGCAATGGATGGCGCACAACACTGAAGCCGCTATTCCGGCGTGATCAAGTTGTCTCAACGAGGTGTTTGGAATTTTCATCAATGATCTCTGGTATCTCTGAATATCATGCGTTTGCGGTCCACCCAAGCCTTTTGATGTGAGCGGCTCGTTCATGCCTGCGGACGGCTCATGGGAGCGATGCCCGGAAGTTGCACTCCTGACGTTTGTGCAAGCTACTTTCCGAGGCGGCGGCCACGATTCTTTTTGATTTCGATTTACGGAAATGGTGCTATGATCTTCTTGGGATGGGCCTGTCCAAGGCAAAGTTCGTCGCTGTGCTGACCTTCACCCTCCTGTGGACCAGCACCCAGTGCGCGGCGCTGTGCGCCAGCGAACCGTGTGCGGGCCAGGCGTCGCCTGTCACTCCGGCCGATCCGCCGTGCCACCATCGCCATGCTCCGAGCAACCAGACCCCGGTGCCTTGTCAACATCAGCAGTTGGCGCAAGCCGATGTGCCGCAATCGTCCGTTACGTCGGCTCCTGGCGTCAGCATCGCTGCGACGATTGTTCCTGTCGTCTCGCATGTTGAGCTTCTTTCACCGTCCGGCGCTCACCCGTTGACGCCCCGTGTTGTCTCCTGGCCGCCAGGCTTGGCAGTTGTTTCCTCCGTCATCCTCCGAATCTGAGCTTCTCCTGAAATTCTTCTAGCGACCGTGGCCGCAGTGTGCGCGCCGCGGGCTTTGGTTTTTGGAGAAAGGAATATCGGTTGTGCGAAGACGAATGCATCTGCGCGTTCTCCTGTGCGTGTCCCTTTTGGGGTTCTTTGTTGTGTCGCGCATGGACGCGCAGGATACGCCCGGCGACGATCACCAGCAACCATCGACTTCAAGCGCGGGAATGGTGGATATGAATCCCGCGAGCATGTTTCTGATGAATCTGTCTTCGGGCACCTCGGCGAATCCCGCCGGATGGCCCATGCCGATGATCATGCGGCATTTCGGCAACTGGAACGCCATGTTCATGGGTCTGGGCTTTGTCTCCGACATTCAGCAATCCGGCCCGCGCGGCGGCGACAAGTTGTACTCGACCAACTGGTTCATGGCTGCCGCCGAGCATCGCGTGGGAGCCAACGACGCGTTCCAAGCCGAACTTATGCTCAGCCTGGAACCGGCCACGATTACCGACCGGCGTTACCCGCTGCTCTTTCAGACGGGCGAAACCGCGTACGGAATGCCGATTGTCGACGGCCAGCATCCGCACAATTTCATCATGGCGCTGGGATTTCACTACGTGCACCAGCTTGCCGAGGACACGATGCTCGACCTGTACTTCGCGCCCGTGGGCGACCCGGCACTCGGCCCTACCGCGTATCCGCATCGTGCGTCGGCGATGGAACTGCCGGAAGCGCCGATTTCGCATCATTGGCAGGATTCGACCCACATCTCGGATGACGTCGTGACGGTCGGACTGCAGTACCACGAGTTCAGGCTCGAAGGCAGCGGATTCTACGGCTCCGAGCCGGGCGAGAACCGCTGGATCATTCAGCAAGGTCCGATCAATTCCTGGTCCGGCCGCTTGTGGTTCTTTCCGACGAAATATTGGGCTACGCAGGTGTCATTCGGGCGCCTTGCCCACCCGGAGGCGCTTGAGCCGGGCGATCAGACGCGAGTGACGGCTTCCGCGGAATACACGCTGCCCATGCCTGGCGGAAGCTGGGCGTCCACGCTTTCGTGGGGCCGCATCCACAGCACGGCAACGCAGCGCAACTTGAATTCTTATCTGGCCGAATCCGTTTTGCCGGTTACCCGCCGGAATTTCATCACCGGGCGCTGGGAGCTGGTGGACAAGGATGACTTGTTCGCGAATGACCTGGATCTGGAACAGCATGTCGATGAGTTGTACGGCAGCACGTTCCGCATCGGGGCCTATACGCTCGGGTACACGCGAGACATCGGCCAATTCCGATCTGTCGAGACCGGAATCGGCGTGAACTTCACCGCATATTCTCTGCCGAACGCGATCAAGCCGTATTACGGCGACCATCCCGTCGGCGGCAACCTTTTCATCCGCTTCCGGCTCAGGCCGGCTGAAAAATAAGGAGACCAACAACCATGAAAATGCTTTATCTGACATTCGCGCTGGCTGTGGCCCTCAGTGCCGCCAAAGCGCCAGAGACGTTCACGGGCGTTATCACCGATACGCACTGCGGCATCAAGCACGATATGAAAGGGCACTCGGACGCCGACTGCGTGAAGCTGTGCGTGAAGGGATCGGCCCAGTATGCCTTGTTCGACGGTCAACGGGTTCTGAAGCTCAGCGACCAGAAAACGCCGGCGAAGTTCGCCGCACAAAAAGTCAAGGTCGTGGGCATTTACGACGAAAAGACCGAAACGATCAAGGTGAGCTCAATTGAGCCGGTCGCTCAATGAGGGGATGATGCGCAAGCTTGGCCTGTTCTTTGTGGGTGGGCTCTCGGTAATTGCGCTGACTCTCGTCGTGGGCGGCATTTTTCTGATGAGTGCGCACGGCTTCAGCGCGCGCGAACAAACCAGTCCGCTCGAACGCTGGGCCGCGCGGCGTGCCCGTCAGTTCGCCCTACCGGCGGATGCGCGATAACGACCGAATCCGGTTACCGATTCCGCCGAAGTTCTCGCGGAGGCACGCGCCCACTGGGCCGATCATTGCGCTGCTTGCCACGCCAACAACGGCAGCGGCGACATGGAAATGGGCAAGCACATGTATCCGCAAGCCCCCGATATGCGGTCCCTGAAAACCCAACAAATGAGCGACGGCGAGCTGTTTTTTATCATTCAGAACGGTATTCGACTGACCGGCATGCCCGCCTGGGGCAGCGGTTCGCAGCACGACGAGCAGGACTCATGGAAGCTTGTCCGCTTCATCCGCCATCTCCCGCAGCTAACCGCGGCGGAAGAACGCGAAATGGAAACACTCAATCCGAAGAGTCCCGACGAATTGAGAGAGGAGCAGGAAGAAAAGGAGTTTTTGAATGGAGGCGAGTCACATGAACATGCAGAACATCACCATTAGGCTCAAGACCCAGATCGCGATCCTCGCGATTCTGGCTGTTGCGCTATTACCCACCCTCGCATCAGCGCACGGCGGCGAGGAACACGTCATCGGCACCGTCACGAAAGTATCCGCAACATCCGTGACTGTCAAAACAACGGATGGAAAAACGGTTCAAGTCGGGTTTGATGCCAAAACGACGTATTCTCGCGCCGACCAACCGGTTCAGAAAACCGACATCAAGGCCGGAGACCGCGTCGTCATCCACGCTGAGGAGGTAAACGAAAAACTGGTTGCCCACACCGTTGAACTAGGCGCCGCTGTTACAGCTAAGACCAAATAATGCGAAATGTCCCGTGGCAGAAGGATTTCGGCCCTCGTCATAAGGTGCTCCTGCCACGGGACACTCCCTCCGCCTTGGTGAGTTGCGAAACCGCGTCTCCGCCCATAAGCAGAATCTATCCGCTCAGCAGGCATGCGAGTTTGTCCATCATTTAAACCTTGCAGCTCTGGGGCGCAAGCTGCATGATCAAGAGATCATGTGCGTGACTCCGGCTGCTGAGCGCATTCTCCTGATTCGAGCGGCTCAAATGAATAACGCTACACGCACCTGGCGCTTGTGCTGAGCGGAAGTACAGTAAGGATCTGGAGCGCACCCTTGTGGTTGCTGTTACTGGCCGCCGCGAGGGTTGACGCCCAGGGCGCGTCGGACCCCACCTGGGGTTGGGTGCATGAATTTCACACGCGCAACTGGAGCGTGCGCTACGCCGGCGCAGCCGAGCCCAAGGTCGCCAACGGCGAACAATTCGACCGCCGCTTGTTCCGCGACCGCGGCGACGATTTCGAAGGCGAACGGCGCTACAGTCCGCACCGGCATCCCGGCGCGGCGGGCCTGCTGATGTATCTGGAACACGCCGATGCGGGCAGCTACGGCGAGGCCCTGCAGCTCGCGGCGCAAACCCGCACCACCCCCAACATCGATGACACGCGCGAAGTGGGCCGGCTCAAGTACGGTTTCGGGCTGAGCGTGGACCAGGAGTTCACCAGGGATCTGGGCGTGTTCGGGAGGCTGGGATGGAACGACGGGAAAACGAGAGCTTTGTCTTCACCGCGATCGATCGGCTCGCGACCGGGGGCGCTTCGCTAAAGGGCTCAGGCTGGGGACGGTCCAACGATACAGTGGCGAGCGAGCTGACGGTGAACGGGCTCTCCGCAGTTCACGCCGAGTATCTGGCGCAGGGAGGCCTGGACTTTCTGATCGGCGACGGCCGGCTGCGCGAAGGCTTGACCACCTCGCTCGACGCCCAATACGTGGTCAATCCGGCCTACAATCGTGATCGCGGTCCCGTATGGATCGGGTCTTTACGCGTGCACGTGGAGATCGGTAAGAGGACCTTCGCGAGGCCCTAGCCCCGATCGTTCGTGCTTGCCATGTATCCTCAGTTGGCCGGCGAGATCCGGGCGGGAGACCTAAGATTATTCGCGTCGGCGGTGGCGTAGTAGCCGTTGCGGTAGCGCACCGTTCGGGCTTTCCAAAGCCCGCCAGCCTCAATTCCACCTTGCGATAGGTCCCGTCCAGCGCGGAATTCATCGGCGTATAGGCGACCAGGTACTGCTTGCGAATCTCGTCGGCGATCTGGGGCGTCACTCGCTCCACTTCCGCCAGCTCTTGGGATAATAGTCCAGGCCTCCGGAGGCGTCGGCCAGCGCCTTCAGCGCCCGCTGCGCCTCGCGCTTGTCCTTGGGATCCTCCTCGTTCAACAGCCGATGCAATAAATCAGCACGCCGCTCTGGCGAGCCTCGCGCACCAGTTGCTCCGGCGTTTCGTCGCTGATGTTGTCGTTGCCGTCGGTAATCACCAGGATCACTTTCTTGTCGTGCTTGGCCGGCTTCTTCATGTGCTCCAGCGCCAGATGAATGGAGTCCCGCATCAGTGTCCCGCCGCGCGATTTCGGTCTTATCCAGCGCCTTTTCCAGCTTGCTTGACGTCGCTGGTGAAATCCTGGTCCAGGTACGGCTTGGTCGTTAAACCCGATGATGAACACCTCGTCCTGTGGATTGGACGCCCTCACCAGCGCCAGCGAAGCGGCGTTAACCCTGGCTTGTCTTGTCGCGCATGCTGCCGCTATTGTCGATCACGATCCCCATCGAAACCGGAACATCCACATGGGTGTAAGGCCTTGATGGGCTGCTCCACGCCGTTTTCGAGCACCTTGAATGCATTCTCGGGAATACCCTGCGATCTGGTTGCCATTCTTATCGGTCACGCTGACGTTCAAATCCACTTCGCGAGTGTCGATGGTAAACGTGGGAACCTGATCCTGTGCCCAAACCCCGGCCACTCCGGCGAACATCAGAACCAGAAGGACCCGTTTAGCTTGATCGCATTGAATCCGCATCATTTCGACGTGAACGCTCCTGCTTTCTTTGACGATTCAGACGACGCGTAGTAACCACTGCGCGTCCGCACGGTCGCCTTTTCGTATCCCAACACCTTTACCTTGATCTGACGAAAGGTCCCGTCCATGGCGGGATTCGTGGGCGAGTAAGCCACCAGATATTGGTTGCGGATCTCATGGGCTACCTGCGGAGTAAGCAGCTCTACTTCGGCGACATCCTTGGGATAGTAATCCTGGCCGCCCGAGGCTTCCGCCAGTTGCTTCAACGCCCGCCGCGCCGAGCGGGCCTCCAACGGCGTTTCTTCGTTCAGCAATCCGATGCAATAGATTAGAACCTCACTGGCCTGCGCCTTGCGCACCAGTGCTTCCAGGCCGATGCCGCCCGGGTTGTTATTGTTACCGTCGGTCACCACCAGCAGCGCCTTCCTACTGCGGGTCGCGGCCCGATTCATGTAATCGATGGAGGTGCTGATGGCCTCGCGCATGGAGGTGCCACCGTGCGAATCGATACGGTCCAGCGCCTTCTCCAGTTGATGGATGTCGCTGGTGAAGGGCTGGTCCAGGTACGCATCGTCGCTGAAGTTGACGATGAACTCCTCGTCCTGGGGGTTCGAATTCTTCACCAGCGCGAGCGCCGCCGCGGCTACCTTGGCTCGTTTGTTCCGCATACTGCCGCTGCTGTCGATGATAATGCCCATGGACACCGGGATGTCGTCGCGGCGGAAGGATTGGATCGGCTGCTCAATGTTGTTTTCGTAAACTTTGAAGGCGGATGGCAGAATGTCCGGAATCAGCTTGCCGTTCTTGTCGAGCACGCTGATGGGCAAGTCCACCTCGCGCGTGTCAACAGTGAAGGTTGCGACCTCTTCCTGCGCGGTAAGCGCGGCCGCCATGAGCAACATCCCGACGAGCCGGCGAGTCATATTCATTGCAAGCCTTCAAAATATGTTCGCGCAAACCTAACAATAGGCCAGTCTACTTGATGGAAGCTGTCCTTCCTCATTCAATTTCGTGAGCGGACGGAATGGCGCGTGACCGGCCATAAAACCTTGATGAACGGATCTCCGGCAACGCTCGGTTCTTCGGTCATAGAGGGAATCGAAGCGCCAAAATCGGAGGTCGATCGGTCAATCGGCCGGAGACCATGATCATGCAACCGGCCACGGGATCGCAAGCCTGAGCCAGGGCGGTGCTAGTAAGCGCCGACAGTCAGGTCGCCTTGCGCGTGGCCTTTGGCTCCGCGCGCACTCGGGGCACGGCCATCACAAGCAGCAGAGCTGGTGACGGGTCGACCCGACACACCTTCCAGTCGCCAAAGTGGGATGCCGCTTCCCGTGCCGAGTGACAACCGAGTGATAACGTCGGGGGTTCATAGCGAGTTTTCGGGTGTGTCCGCGGTACCAGTTGAACCTATTTAGTACAAGATAGACCCAGATGAGACGGACTGAACTGGCGCCATGCGCCTTCGATTCCCGTTAGCGCTACCAATTCCTCATAGACTTGCGGGCAACGGGTCATGACGGGTCATGACCCGCAACGGGCCAGCAGGCTCGCCGCCGCCGACAAAACGTCAATATGCCGTGCCCGAACTGCGGCTACAAGAACGTCCGTCCTTATGAGCCTGACTGTCCGCGCTGTTCATTTCATTGCGGATTCCCTAACGTTCGACGTGCGATAGAAGGGCACGAAATAAAAGCTCTCGGCAGGTGGGGGCGGGGGACACCATCGAGATTTTGGGGCCCCTCCCTTGCGAGCCTCTCTGGAACCTGCTATGTTGTTCTCGCTCCTCAATCACCGGAGGTCTAACTGATGCGAAAACGTTCTCTCTTGTTCCTTTCGTTGCTGGTTCCAGCCTTTTTAGGCGTCGGCGGATATGCCGTCCTCAAAGCGCAGCAAAAGACTTCGACGGCCAGCGCGAAGCGCTGGTCTGATGCAGCCACCTGGCCTGACAAGAAGGTGCCAGGCAAAGACGCCGTTGTCACCATTGAGAAGGATATGAACGTCGTCCTCGACGTCTCTCCGCCACCGCTGCGCAGTTTGACGATCAACGGCAAACTGAGCTTCGCCGATAACAAAGACCTCGAACTGACCACCGAGTGGGTCATGGTGCACGGCGAGTTGGAGATTGGCACGGAAGCCAAACCCCACACGCGCAAGGCGACAATTACCCTCACCGACAACGTCAAAGACGAAGATATGACGGGAATGGGTGGAACGAATGACCGCAGTGACCGCGGGATCATGATGATGGGTGGAACCCTGAACCTGCACGGTAACCGGACGAACTCCTGGACGAAGCTGTCCAAGACCGCCGAGGCAGGCAGCAACTCGATTGAAGTCCTGAACGCCGCTGGCTGGCGTGCCGGCGACGTGATTGTCCTCGCGTCCACGGATTTCGATCCCCATCAGGCAGAGCGGCGAATCATTGCCGCCATCCGTGGCAATACGATCACGCTCGACAAGAAACTGGACTACATGCACTTCGGCAAGATCACCTTCGACGTGGATGAACGGGGCGAAGTCGGCATGCTGTCGCGCAATATCCTGATCCAGGCTTCGCCTGACGCAGACCAGACGCTCTTTGGCGGCCACATCATGGCGATGAACGGGAGCAAGATGTTTGTCGATGGCGTCGAGCTCAATCGCATGGGTCAGAACATGCATCTGGCCCGGTATCCGATCCATTGGCATCTGATCGGCGATGCGCAGGGGCAGTACATCAAGAACTCGGCCATTCACGACACCTACAGCCGCTGCGTGACCGTGCATGGCACAAATTACTTGGACGTTGAAAACAACGTGACCTACAACAACATTGGTCACTGCTTCTTCCTCGAAGACGGCGTGGAGCACGGCAACCAGTTCGTGCACAACCTGGGGATCCTGACCAAGTGCCATCCTGACGCGCCGTGCGTCCCGACAAACCTCGCTGCAGCCGGAGAGAGCCGGCCGGCGGTACGGAATGGCCAGCAGGCCAAGGACGTCCTGCTTCCCTCGGACAACACCGCGGCGACTTTCTGGATCACCAATCCGGACAACACGTACCGCGACAATGTGGCGGCGGGTTCCGACTCGAACGGGTTCTGGATGTCCTTGCCGGAGCACCCGACGGGTAAGTTCGAAGGCACGGAGATCAGCGCGAAGACCTGGCCGCGTCGAACGCCATTCAAGGAGTTCAAGGGCAACGTCGCCCACTCCAACTACGACGCGTTCATGTTCGACCGAAACGTTGCGGTCAATGGCACTTTCAGCGTTACCGGCAGCTCGCATACCGGCCTTGAAAATCCCGCTGACCCGAACAGCAAGGCGGTGGTATCGGTCTTCGAGGATCTCACCGCCTACAAGAACCGGAATGGCGGCATCTGGGGCCGCGGTGAGATGCACGAGTTCCGCAACGTGAAGCTGGCCGACAACGCTATCGGCTTCACGCACGCCTCCGGCGCATTCGGCCGTTACGCCTTTACGTCAAAGGTGGTTGACTCGCTGTTCGTGGGCGAAACCGAGAACGTCGGCAACCCCAGGACGGACGCGGAAAAGGCTTACGGCCGCACCTTCCCGAAGGTCGATCTGCCGGATTACCCGATCCACGGCTACGAGTACTACGATTACCGCCATGACGTGGTGAATACCACCTTCGTGAATTACCAGGACAACGCCACTCGCAAGTCGGGAGCGATTTCTGTCCTGTTTTATGCCAGCTTCGGAGTCAGCTCCAACAACGCCGTCGATCATGTGAAATTCGTCAACTCCAAGCCGGTGTATTTCCCGCCGATGGAGCGTAAGTGGGCCAACGATAACGGAGGCAGCACGGCCTATACGACCGCGGCCATCCGCGACCATGATGGCTCGTTCGGCGGTGGTCCCGAATCCTACGTTCTCATCGATGACGGCGTCCACGACAGCATCGCAGTCGACACAGAAGCCTGTGAGATCAAGCCCACCTGGAACGCTGCTGTGTGCAAGGGCGATGTTGGGCGAATGAACATTGGCGGCGGCGGTGGCGGCCGTGGCGCAGGTGCCGGTCCCGTCTATGGCCGAGGCGGCGCTCCCGCAGGTGCCGGTCCTGGCGCTGGAAGAGGCGGGGCTGCGGTGGCTGGCGGTCCTGGCGCTGGTAGGGGCGGCCCCGGCGGTCCTGGCGCAGCCCAAGGTGGCGCACCTGGTGGTAGAGGAGGTTTCGGTGGAGGCGGCGGTAGAGGCGGTGCACCTGCGCAGCCGCCAGTCGTTCTCAGCCGCAATGGCAAGGACTACACCGTAACGAACGGCACCGTACGAGCCGGTACCGAGATCAAGGTGACCACCGAAAGGCCGTCCGTGTCCCTCTCCCTGACGGAACTGGATCGCGGCTCCTGGGTGATCTTTGATCTGCCGGGATTCACCAAAGCAGCCTCGGGTGCGCCGCAGGACAGCCTGGATGCGCTGCGCAAGGCCAGCGACACCTCGTATTACAAGGACAAGGATGCACTCTGGGTCAAGGTGGTCTCCAACGGTGACCCCGGCAACGGCGCCCCTGGCGGTGGAACCAGCGTCCAGGTCAGCCGGTAGGACGTCAGCCGGTAAGCCGAACCCTGCTGTTCGAGCATGAGCCCTCGGCGCAGGCCGGGGGCTTTTTGTTCGGAGCGCTTTCGGGAAAGCCCCCTCCCTGTCCGCCAAGTCCCTTGCCACCCCCGCTGGAACTTGATATCGTGGTCCAGTTTACTTGATAGCGATTTACACGAATGGTCGAGGTTTAACAATGCGAAAACGTTCTCTGTTCCTTTCGTTGCTGGTTCCAGCCTTTTTAGTTCTCGGCGGATACGCCGTCCTTAAGGCTCAGCAGAAAACTTCTTCGACGGCCAGCGGAAAGCGCTGGTCTGATCCAGCCACCTGGCCTGACAAGAAAGTGCCAGCCAAAGACGCCGTTGTCACCATTGCGAGGGACATGGATGTTGTCCTCGATGTCAGCCCGCCGGAGTTGCACGGTTTGACGATCAACGGCAAGTTGAGCTTCGCCGATAACAAAGATCTCGAACTGACCACCGAGTGGATCTTGGTGCATGGGGAGTTGGAGATCGGCACGGAAGCCAAGCCCCACACGCGCAAGGCGACAATTACCCTCACTGACAACGTCAAAGACGAAGATTTTGGCGGAATGGGTGGAAATGACCGCAGTGACCGCGGGATCATGCTCATGGGCGGAATCCTGAACCTGCACGGTACGGAGAAGAACTCCTGGACCAAGCTGGCGCAGACGGCCGCCGCGGGCAGCAGCACCATCCAAGTCTTGAATCCCGGTGACTGGAAGAAAGGCGACGTGATTGTCCTCGCGTCCACGGATTTCGATGCCCATCAGGCAGAGCGGCGAACCATTGCCGCCATCAGTGGCAATACGATCACGCTCGACAGGAAACTGGACTACATGCACTTCGGCAAGATCACCTTCGACGTGGATGAACGCGGCGAAGTCGGCATGCTGTCGCGCAATATCCTGATCCAGGCTTCGCCTGACGCGGACCAGACGCTGTTTGGCGGCCACATCATGGCAATGCTCGGGAGCAAGATGTTTGTCGATGGCGTCGAGCTCAATCGCATGGGCCAGAACATGCATCTGGCGCGGTATCCGATCCACTGGCATCTGATCGGCGATGCGCAGGGGCAGTACATCAAGAACTCGGCGATTCACGACACCTACAGCCGCTGCGTGACCGTGCATGGCACAAATGACCTGGACATTGAAAACAACGTGACCTACAACAACATTGGTCACTGCTTTTTCCTGGAAGACGCCGTGGAGCACGGCAACCAGTTCGTGCACAATCTGGGGATCCTGACCAAGTGCCATCCTGACGCGCCGTGCGCCGCGACAAACCTCGCCCCATTCGGACAGTCGAGCGCCTCGAACTTCGATACGGCCGGCCAGAACGCCAAGGATATCCTGATCCCTTCCGACAACACGGCGTCGACTTTCTGGATCACCAACCCGGACAATGTCTACCGGGACAACGTGGCCGCGGGGTCCGACTCGACAGGTTTCTGGTTCGCCTTGCCGGAGCATCCGACAGGTAAGTTCGAAGGCACGGAGATCAGCAAGACAACCTGGCCGCGCCGAACCAAGGTGCGGGAGTTCAAGGGCAACGTCAGCCACTCCAACTTCGACTCGTTCATGATGGACCGCGGCCCCAGGGCCGATGGCCATTTCGCCACCGGCGGGCATATGTCCCTTTCCAATCCCAATGACGCTAACAGCCCTCAAGTGGAGTCGGTCATTGAGGATTTCACCGCCTACAAGAACCGCAATAACGGCCTCTGGAGCCGCGGTGAGATGCACGTGTACAAGAACTTGAAGGTGGCCGACAACGCCATTGGCTACACGCATGCGTCCGGCAACTCCGGTCGTTCCGCCTTTACGTCAAAGGTGGTTGACTCGCTGTTCGTGGGCGAAACCGAGAACATCGGCAATCCAAGGACGCCGGCGGAAAAGGCTTACGGCCGCAGCTTGCCGGAGCCCGAAATCGCGGATTTCCCGATCCGCGGCTACGAGTTCTACGACTACCGTCATGAACTGGACAATGACACCTTCGTGAATTTCCAGGACAACGCCACCCGCAAGACGGGAGCGATCTCTTACCTGCTGTATACCAGCTTCGGAATGAGCTCCAACAACACCGTACAGCGCGCGAAATTCATCAACGCCAAGCCGGTGTATTTCCCGCCGATGGAGCGTAAGTGGAGCAACGATGATTACGGCAATGGGAGCTATCAGACCTCGGTGTTCCACGACAAGGACGGCTCGGTCGACGGTGTCCCCAATTCCTACATTCTCATCAACGACGCAAACGACTCAATCGCCATCGACCAAGCCTGCGAGATCAAGCCCGCCTGGAACGCTGCCGTATGCAAGGGCGACGTTGGGCGCTTGAATGTTGGCGGCGGCGGTCGTGGCGGTCGTGGCGCAGGCGCAGGCGGTGGCGGAAGAGGCGGCGCTCCCGCAGCTGCCGGTCCGGGCGGTAGAGGCGGCCCTGGCGGTGCTCAAGGAGGACCTGCGGTAGCTGGCGGTCCTGGTGCTGCCGGCGGGCGTGGCGCTGCCGGGGGAGCTGGCGGTCGAGGCGGTGTTGTCGTTGGTCCCAGAGTCGGATTCCTAGGCGCTGCTGCACCTGCGGGGCCGCCAGTCGTTCTCAGCCGCAACGGTAAGGATTTCACCGTCACCGGTGCAGTCAACATACGAGCGGGTACCGAGATCAAGGTGACCACCGAAAGGCCGTCCCTGAACCTCAGCGTGACGGAACTGGATGCCGGTTCGTGGGTGATGTTCGAGCTGCCGGGATTCACCGCGGCAGCCTCGGGTGCGCCGCAGGACAGCCTGGATGCACTTCGCAAGGCCAGTGCCACCTCATACTACAAAGGCAACGGTGAGCTTTGGGTCAAGCTTGTCTCCAGCGGTGACGTCCTTGGCAGCGGCCCTAACAGTGGCCCTAGTGGCGGAGCCAGCCTCCAGGCCAGCCGGTAAGCTGAACCCTGCTGTTTGAGCATGAGCCCCCGGCGCAGGCCGGGGGCTTTTTGTTTCGTACCGCGCAGAGAAAGGCACGATCTTCCTCGACGAAGTTGGCGAGCTCCCGACAGAAACCCAGATCGCTCTTTTGCGGATGCTTCAGGAGCGCGAATTTGAGCGCATCGGAGGAACCGGCTCCATGAAGACCGATGTGCGGGTTGTTGCCGCCACCAATCGCGACCTGGAGGCTGCCATCGCTGCGGGTACCTTTAGGAGCGACCTGTGTTATAGGCTCAACGTCTTTCCCGTGCTCGGTGCGGCCAATGCGGAACATGAGGCCCTTTTGAAGCCCGCGCATACTGTTCCGACATTGCGGAACAACGGCTTCCAACGTTACGAGGCGCATTACCGACGGGCTGCGAAGGAACAATGGGGGAGGGACTAATCGTCGCAAAGTCCCCGGGCCTGCGCCAACGCTATTGCGGGCTTAGTACGGATGGCGCGTGAATCGGCCGGCATGCGCTCGGACTTGCAGAACGCCGTGTATGGTTCGCAGTTTTCGCTGATGTTATTGAGCTTTCGCCTTGCCGCATTCCACCGTCGATCTCCCCAGGTGGTCCGCTTACGTTCGCCGCAATACGCGTTTAAGACCCGTTGAAGGCTTTGGATGAACTTCGCAGTTCCGGCCGTGTCGACCTGGATCGCGGGCCTCTCTCAAGCGCGGCTTATCTCCGAACGACGTCCGAGTTTCCCGAAAGCGATCGGGATAGAAAGCCCCCGGCCTGCGCCGAGGGCTCTTCCTTATACCGCAGGGTTCCGCTTACCTGCTGACCTGGATACTGCTTGGGGCTACGCCGCCACGACCGGCAGCGCCGGGACGAGCGCCGCCACCGTTAGAAACAAGCTTCACCCAAAGTGTGCCTTCTCCGTGGTAGTACGAAGTGCTGCTGGCGCTGCGCAGTGCATCCATGCTGGATTGTGCCGTGCCCGTGGCTGCGCTGGAGTATCCCGGTAATTCGAAGATAACCCATGAGCCGCTGTCCAGCTCCCTTAGGCTAATGTTCAGCGACGGCGCTTCGCTTTCCGCCCGGATCTCGGTACCGGCGAGTACCGTGGTGTCCCCGCTGACGGTAAGTTTCCGACCATTGCGGCTGAGAACGACCTGTGGGGCGGCTCCACCGAAACCTCCTCTACCGCCAGCTCCGCCACGACCTCCAGCTCCGCCACGACCTCCGGCTGCGCCAGGACCAGCGACTGCGACAGGACCGCCAGCTGCGACAGGAGCGCCAGGCCCACCACGACCTCCTGCAGCGCCGGGTCCGCCAGGTCCACCACGACCTCCGGCGCCGCCGGCGCCAATCTGCATGCGCCCCATATCACCCTTACACACGGCAGCGTTCCAGTCCGGCTTGATTTGACAGTGTTCAGGATCGTCCGCGATCCCGTTGTCAATCACGATATAGGAATCGGGGACGCCGCCGACCGACCCGTCGATATCGTGGAACGCCGCGCCAGTCCAGCCTGAAAACCTTCCGAATTCACCGGAGAAGGACCATCGGCGATCCTCCGTCGGTGGGAAATACACCGGCTTGGCATTTTCGAATTTCAGGCCTTGGACATCGTTGTTGGTGCTGATTGGAAAGCTGGTGTACAGCAGGTAAGAGATGGCTCCGGTTTTGCGAGTGGCATTGTCCACAAAATTGACGAACTTGGTATTGATCACATGGTGCGTGAAGTCGTAGTATTCGAAGCCGCGGATCGGGTAATCCGCGTCCTTGCGAGGCATGGTTCGACCATACGCGATTTCCGCTTCGGTCTTGGGGGTGCCTTTATTGTCGGTTTCGCCCACGAACAGGGAGTCCTCGACTTTCGAGGTAAAGTCGCCGTGGTACGGGGCCACACCAGGGTACGCATGTGTGTAGCCGATACCGCTGTCGGCCAGTTTCAGGCCCTTGAACACATGATTCTCGCCACGGGCCCAGATGGCAGCGCCACTGTTCTTGTAGCTGGTGAAGTCATTGATTACCGTTTCCAGCCTCGCGCTGTTGGTGTCGCTGGGATCCGTATAGGGCAGATGCGTGTTCCCGCCAAGGTTGAATTTACCCTGTGCATTGGGGCCGCGATCGAACATCAGCCCGTCGATGTCGGAGTGGGAGACGTTGCCGGAAAACTCCTTCAGTTGCATCCGACGGGGCCAGGTAGCCTTACTGATCTCTGTGCCTTCAAACTTACCCGTTGGATGTTCTGGGAAAGCCATCCAGAAGCCCGTTGCCTCAGAACCTGCAGACACATTACCGCGGTACGTATTGTCGGGGTTGGTGATCCAGAAGGTGGACGCCGTGTTGTCGGAAGGAATCAACTGATCCTTGTCATTCTGTCCGGCCCCGGAGCCGTTAAGAGCGTTGGTCGAATTACAGGGCCGGGTGGGATTGCACCTGGTCAGCATCCCCAGGTTGTTCAGATACTGGTTCCCGCGTTCCACGCCATCTTCGAGGAAGTAGCAGTGACCGACGTTGTTGTACGCCACATTGTTCTCAACCCGCACATCGTTCGTACCATGCACCGTCACACAGCGGCTGTAAGTGTCGTGAATCGCAGAGTTCTCGATGTATTGCCCCGGCGCATCGCCAACCAGATGCCAATGGATCGGATACCTCGCAAGGTTCTCGTGCTGACCCATTCGATAGAACTCGACACCGGAGACCTTCATGCTCGAGCCGGCCATCGCCATCACGTGCCCGCCACTGAATGACTTCTCTGCGTCGGCTGAAGCCTGGATTTTGATATTGCGTGTCAGCATGCCGACTTCACCACGCTCATCCACGCCGAAGGTGACTTGGCCGTAGTGCATATATTGAAGTTTCTGGTCCAGCGTAATCACGTTTCCAGCGATGCGGGAAATGGTTCGCTGCTCTGCCTGGTGGGGATCGAAATCCGTTGAAGCGACTACAACCACGTCGCCTTTTTTCCAGCCAGCGGCATTCATGACATCGATTGAGTCGCTACCCGCGGCGGCTGTTTTTGTCAGCTTGGTCCAGGAGTTTTTCTGAGGACCGTGCAGGCTCAGGGTTCCGCCCATCATCATGATCCCGCGGTCACCCATTGTTTCAATGTCTTCACCCGGGACGTTATTGGTCAGGGTAATGGTCGCATTGCGCGTATGGGGCTTGGCTTCCGTGCCGATCTCCAACTCCCCGTGCACCATGATCCACTCGGTGGTCAGTTCAAGATCTTTATTTTCTGCGAAGCTCAGTTTGCCGTTGATCGTCAAACCGTGCAGCGGCGGCGGACTGACATCGAGGACGACGTCCATGCCCTTCTCAATGGTGACAACGTCGTCTTTGCCTGGCACCTTCTTGTCAGGCCAGGTGGCTGCATCAGACCAGCGCTTCCCGCTGGCCGTCGAAGAAGTTTTTTGCTGAGCCTTGACGACGCCATCTCCGCTGAGGAGTAAAAAGGCTGGAACCAGCAATGAAAGGAACGAGAGATTATGTTTTCGCATCGTTAAACCTCGACCATCGATGTAAATCATTACCGGACAATTGAGCTGGTCCACGATATCAGGTTCCAGAGAGGCTGGCAAGGGTCGGGAGCGGCAAAATCTCGATGGTGTCCCTGCTCCGTCCGGACGGTCGGCGAACCGTACGGAGGTCGAGCAGCGTGGACACCGCGATCGCGCTGTCCGAGTAGCGCGTGACTCGTCCGGATCGTGCTACGGCCTCCCAAAACGCGCTGCTGGCCAGCGTCCAAACCAGGCGCTTCGGAAACGGACTCAGACCTTGAATGTCGCGGTGCCGTTGCGCAGGTCGTTCTCGTACTGTTTGTAGAAGTCTCCTTTGAGGCGGTTCGATAGGGATGCCATCGCGACGCGCAGGAGGGGTTCTTCGAATTCTGCCGCTTCCTTTGCCTTTCCGAGCAGTCCGTGGAAGGTCTCTTCGTGCATCCTGCCGGAGAGCTTGACGTTCAGGAGCGTCGGGAAGATGTTCTCGTATGCCTTGCGGACTTCGACGACGGAGGGCGAGAGCGCGATGAAGTTCAGGAGGAATTCCGGCCGCATGATGTAGTGGCTGCCGTGCTCCTTGAAGAGGTCGTCCGTGTGCATCCGGACGCGCACCTCGTGCGTGAGCCACCAGGTCCTGAAGCCGAATGCGGTCGTCTGTGAATGCTCGTTCAATACCGTCCGTCGCCCGTAGGTGGCGAGAATCATGAGGGCATCGTTCTTCGCGAGGATCTCTTTCTTCTTCCCGGGCGCGATCTTCTCGGTCAGCTCGGCGAGTTGCTTCTCGTCGCACAGCTTGCGCAGCTCCGCGCGGGGCTCGTACTTCATCTGGAATTTGTTGAGGAGATAGTCCTTGAGTTCCTGCCGTCCTCTGGGGCTGTGCAAGTCGTCGTACGTGCAGAACTGGTTGATGTAGTGTTCCAGCTCATCGGGGGCTTGATGCCGGTCGGCGGGTTGAGCTTCGCGTAGAAGTATGCGCGAATCAGAATCTTTGGCGCGTGGCGGGCGACCTCGGTCGTGACATGCGCCTCGTCCCACGAGAAGAAATTCGCAAACTCCCAGTCGCTCGTTTCGAGGTTCTTGTGCACCTCCTCGATCACCGGCTCGGAGAGCACGAGCGTCGCGCCGGCCTGCGCGAGCATCGCGAGGAGGTTCGTCGTCATCTGATCTTCCTTGCGCAAGTACCGCTCACTGAGCGCATGGATCAGGATGTCCGATCCGACGTAGAGGTAGAAGTCGGAGGCCATCGTCTGGAAGTATTCGATGATGCGCGGCTCCGCGTTCAGGCTGAAGAGCAGAAGGTACGTCCGCGAGAGCTTGCCAAGGTACAGGCGCTCCTCTTCGGTGCTCTCGTAGATCGTGGTCCGCAGCATCCGCACCAGCACCTCCTTCCATGCAATCTGCTTCTCGCCGGAGACGTTGCTCTGCACGAGCGCGTTGTCAACGCTATCCCCAATGCTGTAGTCTCCTTCCGCTTGGTCGGTGCCGTGCAGGAACGCGGCGAACTCCAGCCCTTCCGTCTCGAAGGTCAACTGCAGCGCACGCACCGCGATCCCTGCGATGGCGACGGCATCCTCTGGCATGAGATCCTTCACGAGACTCGATGCCCGCGCACCAAGGGTTTCAAGCACTCGCACCCGTAGTGCCTCGTCCTCAACGTTCTCCGTTTCAACAATCTGTCGGGTCTCGTAAGGTAGGCAGAACAGGTCGTCCCTCATGTACCACCGGACCTCTCGCCCGGACGGATTCTGCTTCGACGCCAAGAGCTCCAGCCGGTCTCGGTAGGTCACCCGGATGAACTGGCGTGCGGGGGGCACTGCTTCCTCGATCTTGGCGAGGATCTCGTCGCCGGTCATGAAGATGTTCTTGTCGGGATCGGTCCCTTCCAACGCCCAGAGGATGAGGCCGTCGCTCACCGCCTCGATCAAGCTGCTCTTGCCGAGCCGCCGCTCGACCTCCTGACGCAGGAAGACGTAGACCGCTGGCGATTTCACGTTCTGCGACGGCTCGATCAGGGGGATGTTTCCCGCCGTGCTGAGCGACGCGAGGTACGGACGCAGGTACTGATTGAACGCGTCGGTCGTAACGTGGCTCGTCGTGATGTGCGTCGCGATATACTTCCGGTCACGGATGCGGACATTGACGCCCAGTTCTTCCGAGAGCGCTTCCTCTTCCTATCGACGTGCTGAATGACGCGGGACGTGACATATGTGAGGCTCGTCGGAGTGCGGCCGAACTTGCGCAACCGTTTCACGGTTTCCCGGATCTTTACGCGGTGATCCTCCTGGATGCTCGCCTGCAAGAACGCGCCCTGCTTCCCCCGAACCTCGGACAGCCCAGAGTCGAAGAACCCGTCCGCGCCGCCGTCGTGCAGCCCGCCTAGTGGCACATACGATGCCCCGGATATCGCTGGATAGAACGCATTGACGAACTCCTCGAAGTGCTTTCCCGCAACACGCTCTAAGGCGACGGTGACCAAGTCTGACGTGATAGTTTGCACCTTCTCATTTTCGCTCCGAACGCCACTTGCGAAATCCGCAAATTCCTTTGCGGTATCCGCAAGAGACTAATTTAAAGAGGTAGGTCTTAAGGAAGATCCCAAACCAAAGTGATCGGGTTGTGTCGCCTCAAGCTATTGCTGCAGTGAGATCTCGTAAGTCACGCCGACTTTGGCGGATAGTCTCGGCCGCCCCGTCGAGTAAAGCCATTCAGTGCGTCCGCGATGCGGGGTTGCCGAAAGTGCAATCAGGGGCGAATCTGGAAAGGCGTCTCAGTAAGGGTGGATGTGATCCAGAACAGACAATCCGTTAGATACCTGAAACGCGGTTGCATCGCCAACAGCCGCTCCGGGGTGAATCGTCGGCGATCCGTACGGAGGTCGAACAGAGGAGACGCCGCGAGCGCTTTCTCCGGGTTGCGCGTTATCCGCCCGCGGCATCTCGAAATTGCCACCGCGAAGACCTCGGCAAACGCTGGCCGACATAGAAGGACCTATCGACAAGAGCCTGGGCACAAAGGAGGAGTTGGCGGTGCGCCTAAGGAAGCTCGCCATCGACGGCGAGAAGACGCTCCAGGGGGTCGCAGAACTTGCGTACCAGCAGAGCTTCGAGGTGTAGTGCTTTCAGCGTCTGAGCACCGCCTTGACCGGACCGCCCGAACCTATCTCTCGTTCATCGGCAGCCCCGGAGTCGTTCGTCGGCGCGCCGGAGCCGGACCGGCTACCGCAGGGATACCGCGTGCCGAGAACCATCGAGCTTCTAAGTAACAGCCCGCAAAACGGAGTGCGCGGGCAGCTTACTTGGCTGTAATGAGGGTGCCCACGCACCCTTTGCGGGCTGGTACACCAAGCGCGCTACATCGGCGAGGTGCGGCACCGTGACGCGAGGAGTCCTGAGGCTGTGCTGAGGTCGAGATCCACCACGAGGAGGCCAGCTCCGGGGCGCGCGTTGGTGTAGGATGTCATCAGATGGTCCAAAGGAGAAATCGCATGAATGTCCGCCACCTCGTGCCGTCCTTGAGCCGCCGGCTCCTGTCCATGGGATCCCTCATGTTGGTTGCCGGCCTGCAGCAGCCGGTTCACGCTTCAGGCGTAGATCTCTCGAAGTTCAGGGTCCTCCTCGAGCCGCAGTACATCGCGGCGCTGGGAGACCCCGGGGCCACCTCCGGCAACGGCGCGCAATCATGGGGCGTCTGGAGCCAGGACCCGGGCCCGCGCGGTTGCAAGCTGGACCGTTACCCTCAATTGAAGGCGGACGGCGGCGTGGCGCCGTCACAGTGGAAATTCGACGCTGCGGACTGGTGGCTGGAGGAACACGGCTTGATCATGGAGAAGCCGACCTTTCCGCTGGCTCCTGGGAAATACCTCGTCACGGGCGACCGCAAGGTGACGACCGTGCTGACAATTCAGCCCAAGGACAAGGACGGCAATCAGCGGTGGGAACTCGCGGACGGCGCGACCCTCTACGATGTCACCCATCTCGGATGCCGCTCCGCACGGTATACGCCGGCGACGGCTAACAACTCGTGCTCGCCCGCGAACGTTCGGACCACGGGGTTTCCGGTGAATCCAGGGGCGGCCATGCCCGCCGTGAGCGGCTGCCACAAGCAGGACTACGCGGTTCTCATCGTCGTTGGGCTGCCCGCCACTCACTGAGCGGCCGCACGCAGGGCTCGACCGCTCGCCACGTGACCACGCCGACACCCGAACGCTACTTCTCCACCGAGTGGCCGGAGCGCCTCTAGAACAGATTCATAGCGGAAGGATCAGACCATTGCTCCCGAGTAACGCCGTAGTGTTTACCGGGACCAGCGGGCGGATTGTCGGCTATTCGTAGAATGCGAAGCCAACTTAGCTAAAGCGGTCCAAAATCGGCGCCCAAGGAAGCGAGAGCGCTGCTGGTGGCTGTGCCAGAGAGATTACTAAGTAGACCCCGCAACTTAATGGCGTCGTTCGGCGCATGAGCCAAGTCTTGCTTGGTGCCAAGATAGCGCTCGGTGCTCTGAACGGACGCGTGTCCGAGCAACATCTGGATCTGCTCAAGCTCGCCGCCGGCGGCCCGGCAACAACTTGGCGCATGTCTGTCCGCCGGGCTTCGTGCGGCGCTATGCCAGGAACGCCGACCTCGGCGGCATAGTGCCGTAGCATTTGCCAGACGACCTTTTCACCCAGGTGGTCGCCCGAGACGCGTTCGCCGCGTAGCACCGGCCGGAAGACGTGTCCGTCGGTTAAGACGGCCGGGGTAGTCCATGCCTCGATTGCTACCTTCACCCAATTCGGCATGGGCACCGTGCGGACCCGCCCGTGCTTGCCGAACAGGTCGATGATGCACCATCGCCCGTCGCGCTGCTGGATGTGCTCGAACGTGAGCGCGGCCACTTCCGAACGCCGCAATCCACAGCCGAAAAGTATTGCTAAAATCCCGCGATCGCGTAGCCCTCTTAGCTCCGTCCGCCAGGTCTAATCCCACCGCCTTTCAGGCGGTCAGCTTTGAGCCGCCGCGTCCCTACGAGAATAGAGAGGATGGCGGAATACAGGCATAGCGCGCACGCGGTCTTCGATTTGAAGTACCACATGATCTGGTGTACGAAGTACCGGAAGAAGGTGCTGAGAGGGAGGATCGCTGAGCGTGCGCGCGACCTGATCCGCCAGATCTGTGCCGCGCGGGAGGTTGTGATCGTACGGGGAGCAGTGTCGCCGGACCATATACATCTGCTGTTGGCCGCATCGCCGATTCTGGCGCCGGCAAAACTGGCTCAATTCATCAAAGGGCGGTCGTCTCGACATCTGCAAGCGGAGTTTCCGGAACTGCGCAAGCAATACTGGGGGCAACATATGTGGGCGCGAGGATATTTCTGCGCGACGGTGGGCGCGGTGGATGAGGCAACGATCAAAGCCTATATTGAAAACCAGCGGTGGGACGAAGACGACGAGTCGTTCAAGATCACCGCGCCCACCAAGCCTTAAGCCGGCTCTAAGCCGGGAGCGCTTCAGGCGGCTTGAGCCGCAATGCGACTTTCAGTCGCCAAAGGATTCTACCGGCTTTTAGCCCGTAGTCTTTAACGTAGTGATGTCCGGGCATTGAGCAGGCTTTGCGCCTGACGCGCAGACAGCCAGTTGCCGGCGCGGATGCCAACGGTCTTAGCGCTCTTCACGCGCGCAATCCCGGCTGCGAGTTCGGGGGCCAGCAGTCCGTTGTCTGCGGCCTCAGCGGCTAGCTTGCGAATGGCCGGCATTCGGACAATGATCAACGAAGACCCGAGCTTGCGCTCTTCCAGGGATACCCCCACGCGCTAACTGTGGCCTTGGTGAAGCCCGGCCGCGGCGCCTCCTGGAACCAAGCAAGAAACTGGTTCAGCGCCATGTTGTACACGCGTTTCGTTATCGGCGAGGAGACGCTGTCAAGGACAAGCTGCTTCAAGCGCTCCTACTGCGCCGGCCTTTCCATCGCAATCAATTCGGTCATGTGTGGTCCTTTTGCTCGCTGTTGATCGGCAATATCGGAAGCTATGTCATGAGGACACTAGCTCCGTCGTAAGCTGAAGATCAAGCGTATCCGTGTGGCGAACCCAGGTCAGGCGCGAGCGGATTTCCAATTGGCCGGGGTGAGATGGGCGAGTTCGGATAGTTTCCTGTGCGCGAGGCCGGGCAGGACGGCCAGCAGATAGTCTTTGACGGGAACGCCGAGTCTGCGGCAGGATTCCACCACCGAAAGAATGGCGGCGACTTTGGGTCCGGCCTGCGCACTGCCTACGTGCAACCAGTTCTTCCTTCCAAGCGCTACCGGCCGCATCGAGTTCTCCGCCACGTTGTTGGACAGTTCCACTTCGGCGTGATCAAAACAGCGCTGCAGCTTCGCCCACATATTTAAGGTATAGTTCACAGCCTCGCCCAACGTGCTCTTCGGCAGCAAAGCGGAGCGCAGCTTCAGGCACTCCGCGTGAATCTCTTTGACCCAGGGCTCAGCATGTTCGCGGCGCAACGCAGCACGCTCCTCCAAGCTCAGCCGCTGTTGGCGTGCGTGGCGATCGACCAGAAACAATGCGTCCATGCGCGTGACCATCGCGGTCGCTGCGCCATCTTTCGGATTCACTTTCACCGCATCGACGAACTTGCGGCGTGCGTGCGCCCAGCAGCCGACATGAACCAGACCCGGTCCGCCCACCTGGTCGTAGGCCTGATAACCGTCGGTTTGCAGAATCCCGTTCCAGTCTTTGAGAAATTTCGCCGGACCATCGCGCCCGCGGCCCAGTTGAAAATCGAACACCGTCTCGCCTCCAGGGGAGCCGTACTGCCACAGATAGGCTTGATGATCCGATCCGCGGTTGTCGTGCATCTGCACCGGCACAATCGTTTCATCGGCCTGTAAATACGATCCACCCAGCAGACCCGTACGCATCAGGCCGACCACCGGCTGAAGCTGTTCGCCCACGCGCATCACCCAGCCGTCCAGCGTCGCGCGCGAGATCTCCACGCCCGCTTCGCGTTCCAGAATCGCTTCCTGCCGGTACAGCGGAAGGTGATCGCAATATTTGGCCACCACCGTTTCCACCACGACGCGATCACTGGCCAGCCCTTTGTCGACGATGCGCGGCGTTGGCTCCGGCGTCTGTACGCCGGAACATTTTCCGCACGAACGTTTTTCGCGCTTGATCACGCGAACGAACCATTTGGCCGGCTCGTGGTCCAGCACTTCGCTCGAGTCGTAGCCGATCAGCCTGGTTTCGCCGCCGCAACCGGTGCAGCTCGCATTACAAGGAATCACTTCTTCGACGCGCGGCAGGCTCTCCGGCAGAGGCTTGCGGCCCGGATGCGGCTGGCGCTTGCGCGGCTCGGCCAGCGGCTCGCGCCGCGACTCGGCTTCCACTTCCTCACGGCTGACGGATGGCTCTTGCTCGGTCAGCAACTCCAGTTGCAGATCGCTCAACGTTTCACTCGACGGCCCGAGGAACCCGATGCGCTGCCTGCGCAGCCGCTCCTCCAAAAGCCGGATCACCGCGTCCTTCTTCTGAATCGTGAGCTGGGCCCAGTGAAGTTCATGGCTGGTGGAGCTCAGCTCACGCTGCGCCGCATCCAAGGCCCGCTCCAACATCGCAATCCGCGCTTGTGGATCGGCAGAAGCCATAAAAGAAGCTCTATTTTACGGGAGTTTCCCTTTAAATGCGAGAGTTTCTTTACGCGCTTTTGCGATACCAGTTGCGTTGCCGGGTTTGCTTCACATCCAGACCGTTGATCAGCATCGCCAACTCCTCCGAGCGCATCGTCACGCTGTGCTTGCCTTCGACTTCAGGCCAGCGGAAGCGGCCCTTCTCCAGCCGTTTCGCGCACACCCACAGGCCGCTGCCATCCCACACCAAGGCTCTCAATCGCGTCTTGGTTTTGTTGGTGAATAAAAAAAGATGCCCGCTCAAGGGATCGTGCCCCAGTTGATCCCGCACCAGTCCGTACAGCCCCTCAAAGCCCTTCCGCATATCCACCGCTTCGACCGCGACATAAATCTTGGTTGCCAGTCCCAGACCAAACACGCTATGCCTCAGCCACTCGAATCAGCCGCCGCAAATCCGCCTCGGCGAAGCCCCACGAACTTTCGATGCGCCGACCGTTGGCCAGCACTAGCGAAAAGCCACCGGACGACAGCGGCGGCGCTTCTTCAAGGGCGACCTGCGCCAATGTCGGCTTCCGTTTCCGCCGCGCACGCCGCCAGTAGTCCAGCGTGGACATCCCGATGCCGTGCTGGGCGTATACTCGCGCCGCGTCATCCCGCTTTTCGCAAATCCCTCAACGAGGGCCCGAATCTCATCCTTGCTCCGCATCCCGCCATTTTCAGCGGAATCCTCCGCCTAAACAAGATGGGTTCCTCAAACGCATACGCTCGATGAGACCAGCAATCGTGCGGCCGAGCTCAAAGGATTCTGAGCTTACCCGATGCCAGCCGAAAGCGAGCCCTGGCTGAAAATACGCGCCCGCTCCTGAGCGGATAAATAAGGCGCTTGCAGACGCACGGGATCGCCAACGCTCAAAAAAAACAAATCGCCCCTTCCCAGCAGCCGCTCCGCGCCCGATTGATTGATGATCATATTTGACTGCTGGTAAGTAGTAACGCGCAGACAAACCCGCCCGCTCAGATTCATCTTGAGCGCACCGCCAACTGTCTTCCTATCCGGATATTGGGTAGCGATGATGAGATGAATGCCGGAGGCGCGGGCCTTGGCCCCCAGGCGGCTAATGGCCGCCTCCACCTCCTTGGTGGCGGCGCGGTCCACCAGCAGATCCGCATATTCGTCACAGACACAGACGATTCTGGGCAGCACATTACCTGTCCTGGCGTGATATTCGGGAAGATCGCTCACCAGGGTTTGTTCAAATAACTTGTAGCGCCGTTCCATCTCCTCGATCAGCGAATCAAGCATATCCAACGCGGAATGTTCCGGTGGATAAACCAGGCCGTGTGGACCGTATAAATAGGGAGACTCCTTCAGTTCGGCAAAGGCCGTCCGCTTGGGATCGATCAGAACCAGGCGCAGTGTCTCGGGTGTGTTCGAGAGGATCAGCCCGGCGATGGCAGAACGCAACCATTCGCTCTTGCCGCCGCCGGCAGTGCCGGCTACCAGCAGATGTGGGTTGTTGGAAGAAGCCAGATCGACAAACTGCAACCGGCCATTCAGGTCGACCCCGAGAGGCGTCTTCGAACAGCCCGTTTTGTCCGGTTGAGGGAGCTGTTGAATCATGGAGCCGAACGCGCCGTCTGCGGGTCGGGCCTTGCAATGTCAATCACCAAACGCCCCTCGGCGAGACTAATCATCGGCTCTCTGCTGAGATTCAGTTGCATGCCTAGGTCTTCGGCCCTGCTTTTGATCTGCTTTATTTTGGCTTGGCGGCCTGGGATTAAGAAATAACGCAAGAACGACGGTCCGGCTGTGACCTCACCCTTCCATTCAACGGACAATCCGATTTGCTGCATCACGCGCGCCAGTTGCTTTCCGAGTGCCAGGTGCTGGTCACTGACGGCAGGTAGCGGCGGCGAAGGGATTTCTGGCAGCACCTTGGCCATTCGCCCGATCAAAGCCCGCAGAGCGGATTGGGATTCAGAGAGCTCGGCGCCTTGGTAGAGCCGCTCGGTCAGTTCCGGTTCGAAGCTGATCACCGCGAGCGCGCCGCCGGCGGAGGCGAGGCCGCTCGCGGTGAGCGCGCAATGATACAGACACGCTTGGGCCAGATCCGCCTCCGGGCGCGGCTTGCCGAGCTTGTATTCAAAAACGCACCAACGTCCGGATTCGGAATCCTTCCAAACGGCGTCGGCCACACCGAAGACGCGGACCGGAGCCGTCCAGTGCGGCTCCTTCACTTCCCATTGCAGTTCCAGTTCCGGCTGGCAAAGCTGGTCCGCCCCCAGCCAGGCGCGCCGGTGATGGTCGTAGCGAATGGTCCCGCGTTGTTCGGCGGCGCTGAGAAGGCGACAAAACCACGCGCATGTGGCTTGAACAGCCTCCCACAGATCCATGGCCTCCGCACCGCTTTCGCGCAGGCCCGCTTGCATCTCGGTCAACCGCGGCCCCAGGAGGCTATCGTAAGCGTGCCGAATCAGCCGGGTCGCATCTGCCAGTTCACCTGGTTCTAAAGCCGCCTGCCAGCCATTCGGCCCCATCAAACCAGCCAGCACTTCGTGAAAGAGCGTTCCCGCCGGGGCGTTGGACCGTGAGCCTGAAGCGCCATAATCGCCTGCTGTTCGAAGCAGTTCGCGTCGAATCTCGGAAATGGAGAGCTGAGCCAAAAAGAGATGCTCCCTATCCGGCTTCTGAGGCGGCTTCTGATATGGTGACCGGTTGAAAAAGCGCTGGAATGCGGCCGCCCAAAAGGCCAAACTGCCGCGGATCACGACGCGCACACTCTTCAACCTCCCCAGGCGCCACCTCCAGGCTGCGGGCAGCATCTTCCAGTTTGACCATCTTCCTCTCGGCGAGCAAGGCTGCCAGTGCGGCGGTGAGATCGGTAAGGGCCGCCGGAGCCGGCGCTCCGAATTCGGAAACCAATGGATCGAGCGCGGCCGGCATGTGACCGGCGATCCATTGCTCGACAGCATCGGGCGTGACCGATTCTCCATGATGGGCCAGATCGCCGCTTTCCGCATCCGAAAGCAGGCGCCGGAGCGCTGCCAAGGCTTCCACCGCCTCCTGCGAAACAGTGATCAGGCGCCCGCCTTGCTCCTGGATGCCCGCGATACGTTGGTGGCAGGCCTTGGCAGTACGCGCGATCGGGAGTCGTGCGTCGCGGAGCAGGAGTAGCTTCTGGTTTGCGGCAGGCTTCCACGTTTCAGCGAGTTTTCTAAGGCGGCTGGCCAGAGAAGCGGCGTTGGCTTCGTTGCACAGCGCAATGGCAACCTTGCTGCCATCGATCGCGAAAGCCAAGGGCGAGCGTTCGCTGGCAGCCGAACAAGCCAGATCGACCGAACGGGCCAGTAACGGTATCCCGTTTCGAAGAATCGCGTCGGTTTCCTCAGGACCTCTGGTGGTGAAACGTTCATCGAGCATTTTCTGGAGTGCGGTACTTAGAGGCTCCACCACGGTAGCCTCCCCGGACCTCCACTGATCGAACAGGTCTTTGCAGCGCTCCATGATTTTCCGCGCCGGCGCGGCATTGTCCTTGAAGACTTCTCGGACTTGCCACTCTGGCAGCGGCCAGCATCCACCGCGCCTAGCCCGCTCAGCGGCAAGTTCAGGCATCAGATCGAGGCGCGCGCCGATGAGGCGCTGTGCCTGTTCCCAAGAGAGAGGACGAATGGCAGCGCGGCGACCGAGTATTTTCGATCTCGCGGAGTTGTCAAGGATTTGCTCCATCAGGATTACGAAGGAACTCTGCTGGCAGCAAATGACGCTGGCATTTCGCGTTTCTTCGACCAGAAAGCAAACCGCTTTGCCGACTGCAAATGGACCATCCCGATCATCAGGTGAGCTCATTGCCGCCTCGATCTGGTCCATACAGAAAACGACGATGCCAGGGCGGATCAGCTCGCAAATCGCCGTCACAACGTGGCGCGAGGTCACTTCCGGGTCGTCCTCCGATCCGGGCGAGGATAAGCGCAACGATTTCAGGACGTCGTCTGGCAGTCCCTCGCCACGCAGCCACGCGGCGGAATCGCGTATTTGTCTGCCTGCCAATAGGTGCTCCAGGACGATACTCAAATCACGGTTCGCAAGCATTTCCAAATCGCTTTTCCGATGTTCGATCAGCCGATCCAAGGTGCGAACGCCGTCAGGGTTCGTGTGCAACAGCGAAACCGCCAAGCAACGGCGCAAATGCCTCCAGATACCCGCCGGTGACGTTTCCATCCGGACGAAGACAAAGAGCCTCGCGGGCTGCGGTTCTAACCATCGTCGAACTCTTCCCAAAAGGTGTGTCTTGCCCGTGCCCGAATCCCCAAAGACCGTAAGAGCGGCGGAGAAGCCTCCAGTGGCTACATCCCCAAGCAGTCGCTGGCAGGCTTCAAAGGCTTCTAAATTGATTTCGGTAACATCCACTTGATTGCCGTCAAGGGGCTGTCCGACCAACGGCCCGAAAGGATTAGGAGAGGCCCGTTCAGCGAACGGCAATGGCGACATAGTAGGTTCCATCTTGGCCATCAATTAAGAGGTTCTTGTCTTTCTCAGAGAGGTTGTATGGGTCGGCGTGCTGGCTCAAGAACACTTCTTGTCTCTTGCGCAATTCCAGGGCAGCCGCATCGAATTCGCGTTTCGACAAGGCCGGAAGGTGATTCCGTAAACGCAAAGTTGATACCGGCACTCCGCTCACCGGTTCCAGCGACCGGACCGCTTCCAGGATGAGCCCGGCGGCATCAACCTGTGCAGCCGTTAGTTTGTCATGTGGCCATGACTTTCCAGTGAAAAAAGCAGTTGGATCGAACCCGGCGGCGCGAATCTTGCCTTCCAGGAAAGAGCGAGCGGCACTAAAGTAAGCCTCGTGGTCGCCCCAGCGCACCAGCAGTTCCGAGCTGTTAGCAAAAGCCGGAACGGCCTGCAATTGTTTCTCGGCAATCAAAGTGGACACCACTGTTTCCACGCGTTTTACGGGAAATCCGGGGAGTTTCTTGGCCGCCAGTTTGCTCAAAGCCGTTTTCGCCAGCGCCTGATCTGAAGCAGCCGTTAAAATGGCTTCCCGTGCCGCCTGTTCCGGAGAAACGTGCCAGTAATATTGCGACCGCCGGTAATCGGGCCAACGATACGCTTGGCCCGTGCCGACAGCCAACTCTAACGCTGCACGAAAGGGCTCATCCTTAGCTTTCACAAGCTTTGCAAGACCTTTGAACGTGACGGGCTTTCTTGCGGTGCGCACGGCCGCCAGAATGTGCTCGCCGAGATCGCCATGCGGGATAGCGGGTGCGGACATAGTATAAGCTTACGCGAACGTCCGCTCTAGCGATAGGCTCCGTCTCGCAGGTATCTGGTCCAATCGCGAGCCAGAAGTTCTCATCGCGGGAAATTTCAATCCAATGAAAAGCATTCTATCGGCTGAAGATCGAATCCGCGAAGAACGTCGCTGGCGAGCGTACCTGCCGCGTCGCGAAGTAGGCCCGACACACAGGCACGTTCACCCCCAAACGCCGCTTCCGGTTCGCGCCGGGGCGGGTTTCCGCGTTCGTGGGCACCCTCCTGCAGAAGTAAGTGACGCGACGGGACGGTCGCGTCACTTAAGGAACCCTCACGTTGGGCCGCTGAACCGGCGGGTCTCCCGGCGAAGCGGTCATCCAGTCCCACATGCAAGAGGAGCGAGAAACCCACTGGATGCCGACTTGGCCGGCCCTCGAAGCCGCCTCCCGTGCAGTGGTGCATGAGGCCTCAACCATCTGGCTTCGCGGTGCTCGTTTTCGTGCTTGTTTATCGCGGCATATGCGGTGTACTTGAGGGCGCTGAAGCCGCCGCCACGTTTTTAAGACTTCGCGGGAAGTGAGGCAATTCGCCTATGAATGCGTTCCGACTAACCACTCGCTCTTCATGCGGCGGCGGATCCAGGCGGATGGGTTGAAACTCTCGGTGTCGGTGAGGCCGATCGCCGTGCCCACAGCCTGCACCACGAACCAGCCGCCATTGTTGCACAACATCCCTATGTGACTGTCACCGGGCTTGACCAGGATATCGGCGTCCATCAGGTCTTTGTTATCGGTAATTCCCGTGGTAACTCCGTTGTTATCGTCACGATACGCCGAAATGCCCAGACCGAAATCGGCTTTATAATAATGCTTGGCGAAGCAGTAGTTCAGCAAGCCGACACAATCGAAGTGGCGTACCTCGTCGCAAGCCTCCCCCCAGGTACACGATCCGTTATTTTGGATGACTCCCTTCCAATAATATTTTCGGGGGAACAGATTCTTCTTGACGCCGGCGCCATCCCACGTTGTTTGATCGGTCTTACCCTTTGCAATGACGACCTTTTCAGGGCTCATCGCTGCAGGAGAACCGCCCAATGTTCTGTCGATCGCCAGTTCAGCTAAGCGCGGCCTGCTGTGGGTCGGGCAGAACACCAGGCGCCTGGTAGGGGTTGTTGGGGCCCCTACAAAACCAGAACACCGGCCCTTCCCCATCCCGCTCCATCCCTCGCTATACTCTCTCTCGAATGGTTGCAGATTATCGCGGGGCGCATCGTGACGGGGAACCGTTTGGTCCGGCGCCGTTTCAGGAAAACGTCGAGCTGCTGCGACTGTTTCTGACGCATCGCGAAGATATCGTCGAGAGCATAGAGGCCGTTCTGAACGCCCAGCGAAAGCCGATCCAGTACCTGCAAAACCACGCTCTTCTGTCCCGCCATTTCGAGGATTGCTTCTCTACACGCACTCCGGCCACCGCCAGCCAAAAGCGTCTCAGAGGCCAACTGCTCGGAGGCGAACTGGAAGCCGCGCATTGGGCCAGAGGATTCAGACCTCGTCAGGTTCAGGATCTGTATAACGACCTGATCCATCCGGCGGAGATGATGATTCGCGGCTTTCATTGCTGGCAGCAGACGCGGTGGCCGGGTCGCAACGGCCGCATGCACTACGCGCACACGCTGTTCAACTTGTATGTAATCCGGTGTCTCCAGTTTCTGAGCATGCGCGTCTTTGATGAGGATCCGAGCCGGGATGACGGCCCAAGCAGCGCAGGCGGGCGGCTCGCGGAAATTCAAGGCGTGCTCGATGGGCTCTGGAGCAGTTCACCAGCCGATCAGCCCGTGATCGTGCGCGATGCGCGCTGGCTGATTCCATTGGCGCAGAGCCTCATTACCGATGAGTTGGCGCCCTATTTCGAGGTCGCACGGCAGGTCACAGAGACGCTTCCGGAAGCGGACGTGCTCGAAATCCAGAAGGCCCATGTTCGAATGCTGGGCGGGCATCTGACCTCACAGATTCGTTACTACTGCACGAAGGATGGCGTGTCTATCAACGAGCATAGCGTCGTTCTTCGCACGCGCACCTCCAATGCGCTCGATTTCGCACTGCTGGTTCAAGGTCTCGTGGAGCTGCTCAAGGCCTATGACCGCGCATTGCAGAGCGGCGATGAGCGAATGCGGCTCGACATGGCAGGAGCCATCTGTCAGGGCATATCTGCCGATCCGGAGCTGTTTCTGAATCGCGTCGACCTGTTGAGCGCTTACAGCATGATCGAGCACGTTTTCATCGCCACGGATCACGAGGGCTAGGCCGTCTATTCGCCCCCGGGACAGCGGCATGTGCAGCTGCTAAAAGAGTACGGTGCACTGATTGACCCATTGATCAAGCCGTTGCGTGACGATTTCCCGCGTTTCAGGCCGGTTGACGGCGGCTATTCTCCTACGGAGCTATATTCGGGTTGCCATCCCATCTCATCGAGCACATGGCGCTCAAAGCCTTGCAGCACGATGCCGAAACGCGATTCAGCTTGGAGGATGTCTTTGACGATGGGGACACCAGCGATAGGGACACAAAAGACGCAAAGCTCGCCTG
>CAWISY010000060.1:0-44885 GCA_963838455.1 Bryobacterales bacterium | reverse complement strand
CAAGAAATTGGACGCGGTGAAGATGATGGTCGAACTGGGGCTCGGCGTCAACGATGGGCCGAAGGGGCGAGGGAGCCCGCTGCACACTGCGGTGCGCAACGGGTCGAACGATATCGTGCAATATCTGGCCGATCACGGCGCGGACTTCGCCGCCAAGGATCAATTCGGGCGAAATGCGCTGGAGGAGGCTCTGTTTGAGGCTCCCAAGCCGACGATTGAGTTGATGCAGAAGCTGACGGCGGAACGCGCGGCGGCGGCCGGGAAATAGACAACGTTGCCGCGGCGGCAGTCGCGGGCAGGCGTATTGATTTAAAGCTATTTTACGTTTCCGGATTTGTGGACGCGGATGAGTAACTGGTCGTTCTCTTGGAACCAACCATGAAGCGCCCCATCGCAATTCAGGCATTCATCACCGCGGCTCAGGAACCACAACGCCATTTCGTAGCGGTCCAACTGGTTCACGGCATCGGAATCCCGCATCCAGTAATGATCGTAGTTGGGCGTCAGGCGGCGGTAGCGACGCTTCGTCGGTCCGCCCCCGCTGCTTTTCCAGGCGGCATAGAGAAGCAAACGCGCGGGAGCCTTGGACATGTTCCAGAAGTAGGACTGGAGCGGCAGTGACGCCTTCTCAAGCTTTCCGGCGAGTGACAAATCTGAATAGGGCCGCACGGGATAGCCGTTGGCCATCCACGGCTCGCAATCCCAAGCCGGAGCGATGTACAAGAGGCCGCCATCCTTTACGACGCGACGCGCCGGAACCCGAGATCCAGTAATGTGGCTACCCCTCCACGTGGAGTTCGCTTGACGGCGGGGATGCTAGCCAGAGAAGGCGTGGAGGTAGCTTCCATGGCCCAACTATCAGCAGGTCAGGAGGGCCGCTGTAGGCGCGCGCCGGTGGGAGACAGAAAGGGCGCGAGAGGTAAACTCCCGCGCCCTTCAAGTCCGATGGGCTAGAACGAGAAGCGGCCGACCAGCGTGCCGGCGCGCTCGCCGGAGGCGGTAGTCTCCGGAACGATGGTGCCGAAGCCGCCGCTGTACAACCCGGCGTTGGGGCCGGTGGTGAACTTCGTGGGAGCGGTCGTAAAGGCCCCTACGTTGATCGCGGTGCTGGACAAGGTCGCCGTCGGCCAAATCATGCGATTGAAGATATTGACGAACTCCGCACGAACCTGGAAATTGTAGCGCTCCCGAATCCGGAAGTTGCGGCTGAAGTTTGCGTTCTCCGAAGGGATGCGCGGGCCGCGGAAACTGCGAATCGACGATTGATTCGCCGCGAACGTGCCGTTCGGGACGTTGGTAAACGCCGCCGGGTTCAGCACCTGGGTGGTAGTCGGGTTAAAGCAGCCGCAGTTGATGTTGAGCGGGGTGGTTTCATGGACCCCGGCGTAGTTGTACCAGTTCACCGACCATGGGCTCATACCCGGAATCAACTGGGCGGGCCCCGGTCCGTAACCGAGGAAATCGCTGATGGGCGCGCTGCCGGTGCTGGTGGGCAGTCCCACCAAAGCCGCGCTCTGGTAGTTCAAATACCAGCCGGTGCCCCAGCCGGAGACGATGTAGGAAAGCACCTTGTTGCTGAAGATACCCTCGTGAAAACGCGGCACTTCGTATTGGGCGCTCAGCCGGAGCTGGTTCGGAACGTCATAGGCGCTGAGGTTCTTACCCAGATTCCGGTTGAACGGATCGTTGGTGGCGGTCAGAGCCATGGTCTTCGACCAGGTGTAATTCGCATTCGCGGTCAAGCCGCGGCTAAAGCGTTTGGTGAAGGTGGTCTGGAGCGCGTCGTACCAATTTTTCCCGAGGGGAGCGCCCGCCGGAGCGATAGCCCCGGTATATTGAGGGAACGGAACCAGCGATTGGCGGACGGTCTGGTTCTGCGGGAAATTGCCATAGGGGAGAAACTGCGTCAGACCTACGCCCGCCAGTGCTTGCTTCTCCGCTGTGGTGAGGGCCGATATGGTTGTATTGAACGCGGTTGCCAACGTCGCATTGGCGAGGTCCGCACTGTTGATTCCGTAGCCTGCTAGAGTCGTTTGGCTCAAATCATTTTGCGGAGCCAGGCCGGCGCCGGCCACCTCCCAGACGCCGCGGTTTCCGACATAGCCGGCCTCAACGACCATGTCGCGGCCGATGGTGCGCTGCACCGTGACATTCCATTGCAGCAGGCGCATGGGGCGGCCCGTGTTCGGATCGAGGAGGGTAGGCGCACCCACCACGGCTCCGGGAGCCTGACCCGCAGCCCGATTATTTAGGGTCGGCCATGCGGCTTGTACGCTGGAGGGTATGCCGTTCTGCAGTAGTCCGACAATCTGACCAAACGCAGGCGTGCTGGCGCTGGCGGAATTTGACGAATAACCGGTAGCGGCGGAAGAGTCGAGGGAGCCATAGACCACGCCAACACCGCCGCGAACGACGGTATTTTTATCGATCTGGTAAGCGCCGCCCAGGCGCGGCCCAATCGCATATGGATAGTTGTGGGCGAAATTGCAATTGCAGTTCGCCTCATAAATGATTGCGCCATCCCGTCCGTCAGCCGAGGGGTTCGGAGTGGTAGCCGAGAAGTCCCCATAGCGGCCGAACTGCTCTTTCTGATAAGTTCCGTAGTCCCAGCGCAAACCGTAATCAAGCGTCAATTTGCGATTGACTTTCCAACTGTCCTGGAGAAACACGGCTGCCTGGTAGTTCTCCGTCATGAGGTTGATGGGCGCGTTCACGGCGATTGCCTGCGCGCCGCCGAGCAGGAACGAGGCTAGCCCGAATCCGGCGAAGCCATTGGACACCGTGGTCCCGTTCAGCGAGGTCTGCGTGGTGTAGTTCGAAGCGTTGCCGGTGCTGGTGGTCGTACCGAAGGTGTATTCGCCCGCAGTGTACGTGAAATTGAAATTGGGATACTTCATCTGCCGAATTTCCGCACCGGCCTTGAACGTATGTGAGCCTTTCACATAGGTGGCAGAGGTCACGAATGAGGGACGGCGCTCCCAGAAATGCTGGTCATATTGAGGGCCTAAATTGCCCATTCCGCCCTCCGCCGTATTGGCTGAGACGCCGGTAGCAATCAGCGGCAAGCCGCGGCCGGGAGAGGTGGCGCCCGTTAAGCCGAGTGTTTGCTGGATGTTCAAGAAGTCCTCAGGTCCCAACAAGAAGTCGGAGTCGTTCCAGCCCAACGTGTAGTGAATGAGAAGCAGCGGCGTCACCGTGTGGTCCAGGTTGAGGCGGTACGTCCTGGCGGCATTTGCGGAATAGCCCGACACGGTAATATTATCCGGCAGGTCGTCGGCTCCCGTGCCGGTCCGGGGCGTAGAGGTGCTGGTCTTCTGGAAATAGAAAGCGGCGTGCAACTTGGAGCCTATATTGTGATCGACTTTGATGGAGGGGATATAGGATCTTCGGCTTCCGACGTACGTCGCCAGATAGTTGGAGCCCGCCTGAGCGGCAAGCGGCCCCTGCGGCTGCGGAACCATTCCGAGGATTTTGACGGCAACCGGATCGAAGCTGGTCACCGGAATCTGGTTGCCCACGAAAGGAGTGCGAACCTGCGCGCCGTTGACGAGCTGTGTGCTGTTGGGGTTGAAAATGGTGCCGCTCGGGATGGTGTTGCCCAGCGGGTCCGTGTAGGGGCCCGACGCGGTGCTCACCAAGCGATTTTCAGCGGTGATGAGGCTCGAGAAATTGCCCGCGCGGTACGCTGCGGTGGGTACCGTGTCAGGAGTGGTGTCATTGATCAGATTCTGATAATACTCTTCGAAGTTGAAGAAGAAGAACGTCTTGTTGTGGCCGTTGTAAATCTTGGGAAGGTACACCGGTCCGCCGAACGTGAGTCCGTAGTCGTTCTGGTGAATCGCGTTTTTCAACCCCGTGTAGGGCTGAGCTGCGTTCAGCGCTGTATTGACCAGATAGTCGTAGACGGTGCCGTGGAAGGTGTTGGTGCCGCTCTTGGTCACCACGTTCACCACCGCTCCACCGCCTGCGCCGAACTCCGGGGCGAAACTGCTGGTCAGGATGTTGACTTCCTGAACCGCCTCCGAGGAGGACTGCGTCTCCATGGTAGCCCCGCCCAGGCGCGAGCTGGTGGGGTTCATGGTCGCGCCATCCAGGCGAGTTGTAAGTGAATTGTTGGGAGTACCGTTGATGACGGTGACCGTGATGGCGTTGCCGCTTCCCCCTCCGGGGCAAGTGGCGCTATCGCAGTACTGAACTCCGGGAAGGAGCCGCGAAGCGGCAAAATAATCGCGGACGCCGTCATTGGTCGCACCCACCGTGAGCAGCGGCAGGTCGTCCAGTTGCTTCACTGTGAAGTTGCCTGCTATCTCGCTACTTTCGGTCTGCAGCAGGGAGGATTCCGCGGAAACCGTCACCGATTCGGCTGCCTGGCCCACCTGAAGCGGTATGTCTTCGCGCATGGTCTGCTGCGCCGCCAAATGAAAATTGGTGTGGGTGTACGTCTTGAATCCGGAAGAAGTGACCGTTAGCGTATAGTCGCCGATCGGAAGTTGAGAAATGGTGTAGTTACCCGAATCGGTGCTGGCGGTCCTATATTCTTGGCCGTTTTCGATGTTCTTGACCACAACGGGAGCATTGGCCACCACTGCCCCCGAAGCGTCCGTAATCGTGCCAGTGACTGTGGCCAAAGCGGTTTGGCCAAAGCTGGCTGAAGCAGATAAAACAAATATAGCGGCGAGCGAGATTCCCCTCATCAAGATCCCCCTTTTGGATCACAGACAAACTCCCTCTGCCGGTGTGAGACTAACCCCTTAGGTCAAGCGGCAGAGCCCATCCATATTGTCGCTTTGTGACACTGGAGTCAATCGTTTGGCGATGATGTCGGAACTCAATAATATTGATGTGAGGCTTGGGGGTGTCTCCGCGATGGAGCGGAACGCTGCTCGCTATAAGGGCAATGGAGCGGACACGCCGCTCCATATGATCAGTTCTGGCTGGGCTTTTCCGCGTGGTCGATAATCAGCGACTCCGCAGTTCCAAGATGGACTTCGAGATTTAGGCCGAGCGACTTCCGCACCGCTTCTATGGTCGCTTCCGCGCCGCCCCTGACTGGAAGACCGGTGATCTCGATATCGAAGTAACCGGTGATTCCGGTCTTGTCCAAAACAGGTAGCTGCAGCGGCGTATACAACCAGGCGGCCAGATCGCTCATCGATGCATGGGTGGCCGGGCGAGCGGGTTGGAAGGAAATTCTGCGGAGCTCAGGAAGGTCTGCCCCGTCCTGATCCTCCGACTTGGTGAGGTTCACCTTTGGGCCAGAAACGAGATAGTAGACCGTGCTTGGGTAAGAAATGCGATGAACCACCAGGCCGAAGCGTTGCTCGAGGAGGTTCTGAAGCATGACCTTTTGCTCGGGGAGGGTAGCGGGAGCCGTGGTGGTCACTGCGACGTCATAGCGATTGTCGTACATAAACTGCGGCCGCCGTTCGATTCGGTCCAGAGGAAGTTCGTACGCGAAGGCGATGATGTCTGGCACGAGCGCCGATTGGAAAGCGATCCGCTGCGGAGTGCGCGAGAGGCTCGCGCGTCCGGCTGAGGCTGCGGGCGACACCTCGAAGGCCGGACCCGACTGGGCGTCGGCGATCTGCGAGCAGGCGGCGATCCCCATCGTCACCGCCGCACTGAGCGCCAACGTTGCTAGCCATCGAACTCTCATCGGGCACCTCCGTCGTAAGGGGCTTACTCAGATCATACTTGAGAAATGAAATCGGGTTACATGCCCACGCTCCAGGAACAATTCGGCCAGATCGACATCTATCTTTTCGACCAGCTTCTGAAGGGCCGGATCTCGCCCGGGATGCGAATCCTGGACGCCGGATGCGGCGGCGGCCGAAACGTTGTGTACCTCCTGCGGGAGGGTTACGAAGTCTACGCCGCGGATGCGGACCCGGAGGCTTTGGAGAGCGTTCGCACGCTCGCCCGCAGGCTCGCACCGGCGCTTCCGTCCTCGAATTTTCGAATGGAAGCTGTCGAACAGATGTCTTTCGAGGATGCCTGCGCGGATGTGGTGATCAGCAGCGCGGTGCTCCATTTCGCTCGTGACGACGCGCATTTCGAGTCCATGCTTCAGGGATGCTGGCGTGTTCTCAAGCCCGGCGGGCTGTTCTTTTGCCGCCTGGCGTCTTTGATCGGAATAGAGAGCCGGGTGGTGCGCGTTCAAGGACGCCGTTACAGATTGCCGGATGGTTCGGAGCGGTATCTGGTGGACGAAGCGCTGCTGGGCTCGATGACCGAACGGTTAGGCGGCGAACTGGCGGACCCGTTGAAGACCACGGTTGTCCAAAATCAGCGCTCCATGACTACATGGGTAATGCGGAAGTTACTTCTTTAGACCGGCTGTCCAGTTTGGGACCACGGTGAACGGGATGACGCGGCTGGCGCTGGGCGGCGCGGCGAAGAGGAAGCGCTTGCCGTCGGGCGACAGGTCCCATCTCACCGTGGGCACCACCACCGGAGAGGCGAAGATACGCCGCGGGCCGGCCGAGGCGCGTGTCGGTGCCGCGATAGACCTCGCCCATGCCGCCTTTGCCGAGGAGGGAATCGACGCGATAGGGTCCCAGCGCGTCACCCGGTTTGCTTTGCGGCGCAAATCGGTCATACTGCATTGAGGGAAATCCATCGTGATCAAGTCTAAACTCCAGGCCGTTCTGGCCGCCGGCGCCATCGCCACTCTTTCTTTCGTTCTCGCCGCCACTGCGCAGCAGCCTCGCACGGTGGACGCAAAAATTCTCAGCAACGCCGGTACGGCCAAAGACGCGCTGCCCGGCACCTGGCTGACCTACGGCCTCAGCCAAACGGAACAGCGCTACAGCCAGTTGAAACAAATCGACGAGACCAACGTCGGCAAGCTGGGTCTGGCGTGGTCCGCGCCGCTTCCGCCGCCGCCGGCAGCGCCGGGAGGCCGCGGGGGCCGCGGAGGCACCGAAGGCACTCCGCTGATGTGGAACAACACCATCTATCAAACGATGGACAACAGCATCGTGTATGCGCTGGACGCGCGCACCGGCGAACAGAAGTGGATGTACAACGCCATGAACGACCCCATCACCGCGAGCCATTTGTGCTGCGGCGCGCACAACCGCGGCTTGGCGCTCGCCGATGGCAAACTCATCCTGGCGTCTAATGACGCCCACCTGATCGCGCTGGACCCTCTCACCGGCAAAGAGATCTGGAAGACGAAGGTGGCTGAAATTAGTCAGTGGTACTCGTTCACCATGGCTCCGCGTATCGCGGGCGACAAGGTGGTGATCGGCACGGCGGGCGGCGAGTACTTCATTCGCGGCTTCGTTGCGGCCTTCAACCTCAAGGATGGGTCGCTGGCATGGAAGTTCCACACGGTTCCGCCGGCGCCGGGCCAGCCCTTCGAGGACAAGGCTCAGGAAGATGCGGCCAAAACCTGGACCGGCGATTGGGCCAAGTACGGCGGCGGCGCCTCCGTCTGGGACGGCATGGTGTACGACCCCGACTTGAACGAGGTGATTTTCGGAACGGGTAACCCCGAGCCGTGGCCGGAAGAAATGCGCGGCATCGAGAAGAAGGACTGGGGCAAGTACGACAACCTCTATAGCTGCTCGATCGTCGCCGTGGATGCGAAGACCGGCAAGCTGAAATGGTATTACCAGACGGTCCCCGGCGACGCCTGGGACCTGGATTCAGTGGGCGGCCTGATCATGGCGGATGTCCAGATCGACGGCAAGACGCGCAAGGTGGTGATGCAGGCTCCCAAGAGCGGCGTGTTTTACATTCTGGACCGGACCAACGGCCAGTTCATCTCGGCCGAGCCTTTCGTTCCGGTGAACTGGGTGACCGGCTTCGATAAGAGCAAGAACGGCCGGCCGATCATCAACCACGACGCTTACTACAACCAGGAAAATTCGGTCATCATCTATCCGGGCGGCGGCGGCGCGCACAACTGGGCGCCGATGTCCTACAACCCGAACACCGGCCTGGTGTACCTGCCCTACAGCGCCGGGAACTACACCTTCAACGCCGCCGCGGCGCCCGATCCGAAGGCGGGCGGCGGCGCGCATGGACTGGGTCGCGGCGGACAGGATAAGAAATCGACTCCGATGCCGATCTGGGGTCCCGAGAACCTGGGCCGCGGCGGTCTGCAAGCGCGCGATGCAAAGACGAACCAGGTCAAGTGGGTGAAGCAGGGGCGCGGTACCGGGTCCCAAGGCGGCACGCTGACCACGGCCAGCAACCTGCTGTTCCAGACCGCGGGCAATACGCTGTACGTCTACAAGGCGGATACGGGCGACGAACTTCTCGCCCTGCCGTACAACCTGGGCGGTGGGGCTCCTCCGATCACCTATATGGTGGATGGCACGCAATACATCGGGTTCGCGACCAGCAGCCAGTTCATGGCGCTGAAGGTCGGCGGCACGGCGAAGATGCCGGATGCTCCTCCTGCACCCGCCGGTTTCGGGCGCGGCAGGGGTGGTCCCGGCAGGGGCGCAGCGCCTCCGCCGCCTCCTCCTGCGGACGCGCCGCACGGTCAAGACAAATAATAGGCTCCGCAAAGCGCGCGAGGATGGGATAGAGTCACTCTGATCCCATCCCATGCTTCTCTCTAAAGGCGACCGGCTCGGGCCCCTACGAGATCCCGGCCCTGGCGGGGCAAGGCGGCATGGGCAAGGTGTGTCGGGCGCACGATGACCGCCTGCGCCGCGATGTCGCAATAAAGGTTTCGAACGCCCAGTTCACCGAGCGTTTCGCGACCGAAGCCCGCTCCATCGCCGCGCTTAGCCATACCAATAAAGTAAGCGGCCCAGCCCGGCTCCGAGAAAACGTCGCGTATCTCAAACGAGATACAATTTGATCGAGGACCCACACATGCCGCAGCCGAAAACCGAGATGATTCATGCGCGGATAGACCCCAAGCTAAAGCGGTCGGCCGAAGGGATCTTTTCCGAGATCGGCGTATCGACGGCCGAGGCAATCCGGCTTTTCCTGAAACAGGTTGAGTTGCACCGTGGACTGCCGTTTCCGGTTTCGATCCCGAATAAAGAGACAATCTCCGCCATGGCGGAGGCGAATCGTCCTGGCCGGTTGAAACGCTATCGCTCCTTTCGGGAGTTGCGCGGCAGGCTCTGATGGCGCTGATCCTCCTTACCACGAAGGCGTTTGAGCGAGACCTGCGCCGGGTGAGGAAACAGGGCAAGAACCTGGACAAACCGGAGGCGGTGGTGAATGCCTTGCAAGAGGGATCCCGCCTTCCGGCTCGTTGCCATCCACATGCTTTGCGCGGAAATTGGTCTGGGCACTGGGACTGTCATGTCGAGCCCAATTGGCTGTTGCTGTACAAGATTGCAGAACGTGAGTTGATCCTGGTGCGCACGGGGAGCCACGCGGAGCTCTTTTGAGGAACTGCGAGCGCGCAGGAGGCCCAGAACCAGGTGGTGATTCTCGAAAATTTCCTCGACGAATGCGGCGCAAACTGCCGATGGGGAAGTGAACCGATGCGCCCGTCAATCCAAATTAGTCCCCGGCCGGCGCGCGCTCGGCGTGGTCAATGTGGAGGATCTCGACTGCTCCGGTGGAGGGATCGAGCTTCAAGCCGAGGCGTTGTTCGAGCGCCGTAGAGATCTCCGCCCCGGAATGGGAAGAAGCGGACCACCAATCCAGCGCGAAGTCGTATGATCCGGTGAGGCCGGTGTGGTCGAGCACGGGGCGGTCGAGATCCGTCGACATGAAATCAGCGAAATGCCGCATGGTGGTCTTGCCGCTCACCTGCCAATGCGTGCCGGGCACATCTTGGAGGATTGGGGCCTCGGTTGCCGCGGGCTGGAATTTTGGCCCTCCGGGCGCGACCACCAGGTTGTAAACGGCAAGCTGCTTGGTCTCGCGGTGGATCGCCAGCTTGAAGCGGTCAGCGAGCAGCGTTTGCAGCATCTGCTCGACCCTTGGACCGGAGGTGTGCGGCGGAAAGTGCGCGGCTACGTCAAACAGGCCGGTGTCGATCCAGTCCGGGCCGTCGATCTGATCGTGGCGCACGTGATAGGCCTCGGCCATCATTTCCCGGAAGGTGACAGAGGCGAACTCGAGCGTCCCGGCTGCCGTGTCGGTCGAGATGTGGGTGTGGACCTGACCGTCGGGTGAGGGCTGGGCCAGCTTCACGGTCACCGCATCGAAATTCTGAGCGTGTGCGAACGCCGAACAAGCTATTAGGATCGCCGCGAGTTTCATGATCCTCCTGCGTAGTAGCCTTCGCGAGCTCGCGCGGTCATCCCCGGCCGGTTCAGTGTCACGCGCACCTTGTGATACCCGTTGCGGCTCTTGGCAGACGCGGGCGGGGGAGGGTAGCCGATATTGTATTGGCTGCGCAACTCCTCCTCAATGGTCTGATAGATTTTCTCTACGGTTTGTTTCCGGGTGACCTCGAAAAACCGGCCGCCGGTTTTTTGTGAGATGGCATCCAGGAAGCCGCCGCCGCGCGCCAGGCCGGTGCCGAGGCCGATGGAATAGACCACGGTATCGGTGCGCTGGCAGGCTTCGACGGCTCGATCCAAGGTGGTGCGGCTGGCGGTATCTTCGCCGTCGGTCAGCAGCACCAGCGCCTTGCGGCCCTGATACTTCTTCATGATCACTTCCGAGGTGTCGACGATGGTGTCGTAGAGGATGGTGCCATTAATGGGGCGGCGGTTCTGGAGGCCGTTATAAAGGATGCCCAGGGCATTGGTGAGTTTAGCGCGCACCTGGGTCACGTTTTGGAGCAGGTAATCGCGGCCGTCGAAGGCGGTGAGGAATGCCTGGTCCACGCCTTCCCGCAGAATCTGCTGGAAGAATTTGGCGCTGGCATTCAATTCCTCGCCGAGGACCTCGATCTGGCTGCCGCTGGTGTCGACCAGCAGGCCGAGGGTCAGGGCCAGGTCGTACTGGCGCGAGAAGTAGGAGATGGTCTGGGGGCGGCCGTCGTCGGTGACCGAAAAGTCTTCCTGAGTAAGCTGGTTGACGAACTGGCCGTTCTTGTCGCGGACGGTGACGAGGAGGCTGACGACGTTGACGGAGCTGGAGAACTCGGCCTGAGGTGAGGCGAGGGCCGGTGCGGAGGCGAGGGTCGCGAGGAAGTGTCGCCGGGAAAGCTTGGCGGGCATGGATTTTCTCCACTATAGCGGGTTTTCGCGGGGTCTCTATCGGCAAAGGAGACTTGCGCGGACCTGTCATGTTTCAGATACAATGAACTGTTTACATGACACCTTTCAAGAAACCTCGTCTGTTCCTGCCCATGCTCGCCGGCCTCATGGCCGTGCTTCCGGCCACTCTTCCTTTGAAAGCGCAGAGCGCGGCGTCCCTTGCCGGTAGCGTCAAAGACACGACAGGCGCTGCGGTTGCGGGCGCCTCGATTACGGTGACGAATTCCGAGACCGGCGCAGTGCGCGAAACCACCAGCGACGGCGCGGGACGCTATGAAGTGGCCTCGCTACCGGTGGGACAGTACCAGGTGCGGGGCGCGAAATCAGGGTTCGCGGACGAATTGCGCACCGGCATCAACCTGGTGGTCGGGCAGGCTGCGACGGTGGATCTGGAGCTGAAAGTAGGGCAAGCGGCTCAGGCGGTGACGGTGGAAGGGGATGCGCCGCTGGTAGACGCGACGACGTCGGATATCTCGGGCCTGGTGAACGGGCAGCAGATCACCGAGCTTCCGTTGAACGGACGCAGCTTCGACCAGTTGATGACGCTCGACCCGGGGGTGGTCAATTTTAGTGCGGCGAAGATCGGAGGAGTGGGCGTGTCCAATTCCACCAATGGGAATAATTTCTCGGTGGATGGGAACCGTCCGCAACAGAACGAGTACCTGCTGAACGGAGTGGAGTTCACTGGCGCGGCGGAAAACAACATGCAGCCGGGGGGTGTCAGCGGGGAGCTGCTGGGCGTGGACGCGGTGGAAGAGTTCAACCTGCTGCGCGACACCTACAGCGTCGAATACGGCAAACATCCGGGCGGGCAGGTGCTGATCGTGACGCGTTCGGGCGGGAATGAACTGCACGGTTCGCTGTATGAATTTTTGCGCAATAACGACATGGACGCGCGGAATTTCTTCAACGGGCCGTCGGCGCCGGGGTTCCAGCGCAACCAATTTGGGGCGTCGCTGGGCGGGCCGATCAAGAAGAACAAGACCTTCATTTTCGGCAACTGGGAGCAGCTCAATCAGCATCTGCACCAGGCGGGTGTGGATCTGGTGCCGGATAACAATGCTCGTGCGGGGTACCTGCCGTGCGCGCTGATCACACCGGCGCCCACTTGTCCGGCCTCGGGCGTGGCCTTCGTCGGCGTCTCGCCGCTGATCAACGCGTGGCCCGTGCCGACCCCGGGCGCTCCGGACTTCGGCGGCATCGCGGAGGCGTTCAACAATCCGCTGCAGACCATCCGCGACGATTTCGGAACCATGCGGCTGGATCATGTTTTTTCGCCCAAGGATTGGCTGAGCGGCGTTTACACCATCGACAACAGCAGCAGTTTCACTCCCACCTCGACCAATTCGTACATGGCCGACGCGGCGACGCTGCGCGAACAGGTGGCGAGCCTGAGCCACACGCATGTGTTCTCGCCCACGGTGGTGAATACGGCGACGTTCGGGTATTCGCGCGGGGGGTATTTCTTCACGGGCGAACCGACGCCTGGAACTCCGGCGGCGAGCCTTCCGGGATTCCTGAGCGGGGATCCGGTGGGAGCGCTGAATGTGGGCGGGAGCGCGTCGTCGAATCCGGCTGCGGTGATCGGGCTGGCGGGCGCGAACAACGGCAGCAATCTGCGCGTGGCGCGCAACATTTATACCTACCAGGACGGCGTCTCCGTGACCAAGGGCGTGCATCAGTTGAGCTTCGGCGTATGGTTTCAGCGGCTGGAGTCGAATGAGCTGCTGGCGTTGAGCCAGTATGGGCAGGACACCTTCAGCAGCTTGCAGACGTTCCTGCAGGGAGTGGGCACGCTGGTGTACGATCCGACGCCGACTCCGCTGGGCTGGCGGTCGACCTATGGGGCGTTTTACGCGCAGGATACGATGCGGCTGAGCCCGAAGCTGACGGTGACGCTGGGATACCGCGAAGAGTTCGACACGGGATGGAATGAAGCGCACGGGCGGGCCTCGAATTACGAATACACCAACGGCGTGATCAACGCGACGCCGACCATCGGATCCTCTGTGTTCTCGGTCAACAATGCCAAGTTTCTGCCGCAACCCAGGCTGGGATTGGCATGGGCGCCGGTGGGGGGTCCGCACAAGACGGTGATCCGCGCCGGCTTCGGCATGTACAACGATCTGCAGGATGCGCTGGGGTATCGCACGGATCAGAACGCTCCGTTCAACCCGACGTATAGCCTGGCCAATGAAAACGTGACTTCCTTCCCGCTTTCGCAATCGGCGCCGATTCCAGCGGCGGCGAAGCTGGTGCCAGGGGGAGTGCAGCCGAACTTTTATACACCGACGCTGATTTCGTGGTCCCTGCGCGTGGAGCATGAGATCACCAAGAATACGGCGCTGACGGTGGCGTATATCGGCTCGCACGGGTATCACGAGCTGGTGGGCGTGGACGCGAATGAGCCCTTCCCGGTGATCTGTCCGGCGTCGCCTTGTCCGGCTGTTTATCCGGGGAGCTTCCCGGCGCCGTATGCAGGTTCTCCGATTCCGGCGGGTACATATTACAACCCGACCTCGACCAAGCCGACGCCCTCGCTGGGGCCGACGTGGACGTATTTCTCAGAAGCCGACAGCTCCTATAACGCGCTGCAGATCGACGTGAACCATCGCTTCGAGCATGGGTTCCTGGTGCGCGGCGTGTACACGTGGTCGAAGGCTCTGGACGACGGCGATTCGCCGAACCCGACGACCTCGGGCAATGAGCCGGCAGTGGTTTCGAACCCGTTCGATCTGAAGACGGACTGGGGCCTGGCGAATTTCAACGTCAAGAACGCGGCGTCGATCAACTTCCTGTATGAGCTGCCGAAGTGGAAGAACCGGCTGGCGGGCGGGTGGAGCATCGGCTCCATCATCACTCTGCAGGGCGGCTTGCCGTTCACGCCGCAGTTGAGCTACAACCCGTCGAATAGCGGCGACACGAAGAATCCGGTGCGGCCGATGGTGAATCCGAATTTTACGGGCAACGTGATTATCGGATCGCCGAATGAATGGTTCAATCCGGCGGCGTTCCTGGCGCCTCCGAACAACAGCGGCTACTGGGGCAACCTGGGCCGCGATACCTTGATCGGGCCGGGGCTGGCGACGTGGGATTTCGACGTCCATAAGGACACTCGCCTGAGCGAGAAGACCGACCTGCAGTTCCGCGCGGAGTTTTTCAACATCCTGAACCACGCCAATTTCAATACGCCCAACCCGGTGGTGTTTACGCCGGCGCTTTCGCCGACGGCGGGTGTGATTACCAGCACGTCGACGACGTCGCGGCAGGTGCAGTTGTCGTTGAAGCTGCGCTGGTAGCGCGGGGGCGGTACAACCGCTCCCTTTGTCCGGGGCGACGTCTGAATCGCGGAGCGACTGTGGCAGCCGGTGATATCATCGGGAAGAATCCCGGCGGCTCATGTCACTGTTTGAAATCGGCCTCAGGAATATTTCGCGCCGCAGGCTGCGCACATCCCTCACGCTGGTGGGCGTGGCGGTGGGCATTGCCGCGTTCGTGGCGCTGGTTGGCTTCTCGCGCTCCTTTGAAGAGGAGTGGCTGAAGATCTACCAAAGTTCCGGCACGGACCTGGCGGTGGTGGAGAAGAGCTTCCTCAATACCTCGGTGGACGAATCGGTGGGAGCGAAGCTGCGCGCGCTGCCGATGGTGGAAGACGCGCAGCCGATGATCCTGAACATGCTGGACATCACGCCGGATGTGAACGCGATCGTGTATGGATATCCGGCGGATTCCTATGAGCTGGATTCGCTGACGCTGCTTTCCGGCCGCAAGTTTCGCGACGGCGCGCCGGAGATCATGCTGGGCGAGCTGCTGGCGGATAATCTCGGCAAGAAGCCCGGCGACAAGATGGAGATCCAAGGCGAGACGTTCGAGGTAGTGGGGGTGTTTCGCGGAGGCTCCGCGCTGGAGACCGGCGGGGCGCTGATGCCGCTGCACCAATTGCAGGAGCTGGCGGACATCGGACCAAAGGCGACGGCGTTTCATGTGAAGGTGCGCGGAGGAGGCGGGGATGACCGGATTGCGAAGGCTCGGGCGGCGATTGAGGCGGCGCTGCCGGGGTTGAAGGCGGTGCCAGCGAGCGAACGTGCAGCCAACAATCAATTGGTGGTGCTGGCGCGGTCGACGGCGTGGGGGACTTCGCTGATCGCGTTGTTCATCGGGGCGCTGGGAATCGCCAACACGATGGCGATGTCGGTGTTTGAGCGGACCAGGGACATCGGCGTGCTGCGGGCGCTGGGCTGGAAACGGTGGCGCATCATGAAGCTGATTCTGGCGGAGTCGGCGGTACTAGGGTTCCTGGGCGGCGTGCTGGGGGTAGCGGGCGGATGGGTGGGATTGCGACTGCTGGCCCTGTTGCCGGCGACCGCGGCGCTGGCTGCGGGCTCGATTCCGGCGCTGAATGCGGCCGAAGCTCTGCTGATTGCAGTGTTGATCGGACTGCTGGCTGGTTTCACGCCAGCCTACCGCGGAGCGAGGCTTTCTCCGGTGGAGGCGCTGCGGTATGAATAAGGCGGTGGCCTGTTTTGTGCTGGCGTGGCCGTTGGCGCCGTGGTCGGTATTCGCCCAGAAGCGGGGTCCCGCGCCGGTGAAGCCGACTGTGCCGCTCTCTGAGATTCTCGATCATGTGCGGGCGGATCGGGATGCTGTGGATTTTCGGGCGACGGGACGGCTGGTGCACGTCAATGCGAAGCAAGAGCGGCGGACCTTCGGCGTCTCGATCAAGGCGCATACGTTCGCGGACCGCACCAAGGTGATGTTCGAGGTGACCAGTCCGGCGCCGTCGCGGCTGCGGCTGCTGATCGAAACCGTGACGCGTCCTGGGAGTTCGGGATGGCCGGGTAAGGTGATGCAGGCTCGGCCGGGAGATCCGGGGCCGCGGACGGTGGATCCGGCACGGTGGGGCGACACGCTGCTCGAAACCGATTTTTCTTTCGAAGATCTGATGGACAACGCGCTGCTCTGGAGCAAACAGACGCTGGTGGAAGAGGGGGCTTGCGGCGCGCGCACGTGTTACGAGATCCGCAGTGAACCGGAGCCTTCGGACCAGTCGCATTATTTGCGAGTGACCACGTGGCTGGATCGCGACGCGTTCTTCCCGGTGCGCGTGGAAAAGATTTTCCGCGTGAGCCGCACGACCAGAAGTTTCACCTATTTTGACCTGCGCCAATCGAAAGGGGTTTGGTCGGCGGGGCAGATTGAGGTGAAGACTCGCGGGAGATCGGGGTCGAGTTTCCTGATCATCAACCGCGGCGCGGAGAAGGCCAATCTGACCGATGACGCGTTTGACCCGGCGCTGCTGACGAAGCCTTAGGGGCGGGGTGCGGTGATGCGGCCGTCCTTGATGTGAATTTCGCGGCGGGCGGTGCGGGCGATTTCTTCTTCGTGCGTGACCATGATCAAAGTCATATTCCGCTTGGCCTGAATGTCGGCGAGCATGGCCATCGTTTTCGCGGTATTTTCGCTGTCCAGATTGCCGGTGGGCTCATCGGCGAAGAGAATTTCGGGATTATTGGCGAGGCTGCGCGCGATGGCCACACGCTGGCGCTCGCCCGCGGAAAGCTGGTTGGGGTATTGATGCAGACGGTGATCCATGCCCATTTCGCGCAGCAGGGATTCGGCGCGGTCGCGGCGCTGGCGTGAGTTGAGCGGGCCTTCGAACATCGGAATCTGCACGTTTTCCTCGGCGGTCAGAGTCGGCAGCAGATGGAACGCCTGAAACACGTAACCGGCGTAGTGGGAGCGGTAGCGATCCAGATCGACCGAAGTCGCCAGCGGCGCGCCTTTGAAGAGAACCTCTCCCTGAGTCGGCGTATCGAGCCCGCTTAGCAACTGCAACAGCGTGGATTTACCGCTTCCGCTGGGGCCGCTAATCGCGAGGAATTCGCCGGCTGCGATCTGCAGATCGATGCCGCGGAGAGCCTGGATGCGCCCGTCTTCATAGCTTTTGGTCACACCGCGGGCTTCGAGCAACCAGTCAGGCATTGTCTTCTAGTGGAACACATGCACGAGCTCGATCACCAGGATCGCGACCACCATTACTTCCAGCACGAAGGCCCGGGCCTGATGAAACTCATCGGTCATGAATTCGTACAGCTCGCGCGCCGTGCGCAGCTTCTGTTCGACCAGATTGCGGTAGTCGGAGACGCCGACGCGGGAGGAAGCCATGCGGTAGGCGCGGGCGTAATACATGTCGCTGAGGAACTTGATGGCGTTATCGGTGCGCTCCGTCAGTTCGATGATGTCCAGGCGCATGGTGTTCAAGCGTTCGGCTTGGCGGGCCATGCGCCAGTGGCGCAACAGAGGCAGTCCTTTATGTTCCAGCATTTCGTACGCGGACTTGAGCACGCGGGTGAGGACTTCGTCGTAATGGCGGTATTCGAGCAACTGGGAGTTGGCGTATTCGAGCAACTGGACGATGGCGGAGGCGTTCTCCGGCGTATCGTAGACCAGCGCGGCGACCCATCCGGCGACCAGCACGTCGTTGGGATAGTAGGAAATGCGCGGCTGCAGAGCTTCTTCGCGCTCCGGCTCAGAGAGCGCGATGGTTTCTCCGCGCAGGATCTTGGCGATCTCGCGGCCGCGTGTCGCAAGCATAGTGGCGGCGGAGAGAGGCGCGCCGTTTTCATCCGGCGCCTCGGTGATGTGAATGACGTAGTAATCTTCGCTGAGCCAGGAATCGTAGGGTTGAACCAGCGCATCACTCACGCGGCTGAGCTGGGCCTTAGCCAGTTCCAGGGTGCGGGTTTCGATTTCCGGGGCGGCGGTGAGGCGGCTGGATAGCGTGGTCAGGCCTTCCCAGTTGGCCTCGAAGGGGAATTCCAGCTCCAGGCAGGCGACGCCGTAGTCGAAGTACTTGATGCGGCCTTCGAGCTGATCGCCGGTGGAGAGCGTGATGGAGCCGGCGTACTCGACCACAGGAGCGGGCTCAAAGCGGACGTATTCCGGAGCGCGATGCTTGAAGCTGGGCTCGCGGCGCGGCGCCGCTCCGACGATGTCGCGCAGGCGATCGAGATCGATCTGCTCGGCGACGTCGTACAGGATCAGGACATAGAAAGAGCCCTTCAACAGTCCGCATGGCTCCGGCGGATTGGATTCCAACGTTGGAGACATCCTCAGCAGTTAGCGTAGGGGTTACTGCAACTGCGCGTCAAACTCGAAGTAGCCCTGGTTGGAGGCGGGGTCACCGGGCGAGGAGATCGAGAACAACGTGCGTCCATCGGCGTTGCGCTGGATGAGTGCGGAGGATCCGAGGCAGGTCTGGGTACCGAGCGTGGAGACGTCGCGGCAAACGCCGCCGCGGGCGTTGAGGATGGCGACGGGGCGGGCATCGGGATTGGGAATGCTCACGGGCGATTCGAGATTCCCCGGAAGTACGACGTGATAGGAGCCGGGTCCTGTCTCTTCGACGGTGGCCTGTTCCGGCGTGCAGAGGTTGCGGTCGGGGAGACAAGCGGTTTTGAGAAACGAGATGTTGGAGGTGACGGCGCGGCCGGTAAAGGACCAGCTCAGGATATCGTGGTTTTCGTAGCCGGCGCCGGTGGAGGCGGTGAATCCAATCCAGGCCGCGCCATCGGAGCCGATGACGGTGGAGAGGTCGACCACGGTCTGGAGCACGCGCTTGCCGTCGAGATCAATGGCGAGCGCGGGCGGTTGATATTCGACGCGCACGGTGTGCGGCTTTTGATCCTTTAAATTGACAGCGAGCTTTTTGGAAGATGCCAGGCGCGGGGGCGGCCAGCGCAACTGGCTGGGTGTTCCGGCGGTACAAACGGTGACGAAATTGTTGGAACGGTCGCCGATTTCTTCATTGCGAAAAGTGTCGAAGAAGACGGCGATGCTTTGCGGGATGGTGGAGTCGTCCGCTGCGCCTTCGCCCAGCGCGAATCCTCCACCGGAGCCTTTGCCTCCGAGCGCGGCGGGCCCGCTGTTCTGCAGCACGAAGGCGAATCCGTCTGCGCCGCCGCCCAGGCCGCCGGGATCGGTGATGCGGAATTCGACCTCGGTCTCGAAGCCGTTGGCGACTTGCTGGCGGTTAGGCAGCCATGCCGCGCCGGCGAGGTCGGGGTGAGCGGGGGTTAATCGCAAGACCATCTGTTGTGAGCCGGGGGTCTCCAGGTGCGCAGATCCGGCGAGGGAAAGGTCGGAGAGTGGGACGGCGGCGCTGTGGGCGAGAGTGCTCGAGAGCAGCAAGAGCGCGGGCGCGAGGCGCATACGGCAATGATCGCAGGAACCGCTCCCTTTGGTCGCGGCTCAGCCTTGCCTCCGGTGGGACCGGATGGGACAACCTGTGACGTCGCTCGGCGTTTTTCTTTCAGAGCCGCGACCGGGGTGCCCGCTGGGCCGAGCGGAGGTTCGGTCATTCGTCGCAGGAACCGCTCCCTTTGGTCGCGGCTCTGTCTAGTCACAGATCCGTTTGGAGCGAGGCGGGGATTAGCGGAAGCGGAGGACGCGCTCGCGCTTGTGCTCCTCTTCGTGTGCGCGGACGCGGGCGTGGAGCAGGTCGTTGAGCGAGATGACGCCGACCGGCTCATCGGAGACCGGGTCGAGCACGGGCAGAACCGTTTTGCCGGTTTCGGCCATGCGGTAGACCACGGCGCGGAGAGGCTCATCCGGGTAGGCGACCACGGTTTCGCTGAGCGGCGCGGAGGGGGGCCGCATGACTTCCTTGACGAAGAGAATTTCGAGGGGGTCGGCGGAGTATTCGCGGGTCAGGTGGTATCCGCGGCGGCTGATTTTTTCGGTAAGGATGGACCGGCGCAAGACCAGCACGGTGAAGGCGTGTGCGACCAGCACGGCCATCAGCAGCGGAAGGATCAGGTTGACGTCATGCGTGAGCTCCAGCATGAAGACCACCCCGGTGAAGGGCGAGCGCATGGTGCCGCCGAGGATGGCGCCCATACCGACCAGCGCCCAGTAGCCGGGGCCGAGGTTGGGCAGAATGGGAGTGAGGACCGCGCCCAGCGCGCCGCCCATCATGAGCAGGGGCGCGAGCACTCCGCCGGAGGTGCCGGAGCCAAGCGAGATGGCCCACATGGCGGATTTCACCAGCAGGATTCCGGCCAGCATGGTCGCGGGAAGGGGCTGGCGCAGCATGTCTCCGATCATGTCGTAGCCGACGCCGAGCGCTTCGGGAAAAATAAGTCCGCCCAAGCCAATGGCGAGCCCGCCGAGCACCGGCCACCACATCCAATGAATGGGGAGCTTTGCGAAGGCGTCCTCGGAGGCATAGACCGCGCCGGTGAGGATCGCGGACAAGGCTCCGGCGAGCACGCCGACCAGGACGCAGCCCATCAATCCATAGGCTCCGATATCGAGCGGATGAGGCGGAACGGGAAACAAGGGTCCGAAGCCCAGCAGGTGCCGGCGCACGGCGGCTGCGGTGACGCTGGCGATAGCGGTGGGGATGAAGCTGCGCGGCTTCCATTCGAACAGCAGAAGCTCGACGGCAAGCAGCACCGAGGCGAGCGGCGCGGCGAAGGTCGCGGACATGCCGGCGGCGGCGCCGGCCACCAGCAGAGTCTTACGCTCCGAGCTGGTGAGATGAAACAACTGCGCGACGATGGAGCCGAAGGCTCCGCCGGTCATGATGATGGGACCTTCCGCACCGAAAGGTCCGCCGGAGCCGATAGAGATCGCCGAAGAGAGCGGCTTTAGTAACGCGACGCGCGGCTCGACGCGGCTGCCCTTCATCAGAATGGCTTCGATGGCTTCCGGGATGCCGTGGCCGCGGATGCGCTCCGAGCCGTAGCGGGCCATTAACCCGATGATGAGTCCACCGACTACGGGGACCAGCACGGCCCAGTAGCCCAGGTGATTGCCGGCGGGCGAGACCAGCGTGGTCTGCCAGCGCCCGTAGTAGAAGAGATTGGTGAAAAGGCCGATCAAGCGTAGCAGGGCCAGCGCGACAAACGCGCTCAGGACACCGATGCCGGCCGCGAGCAGCGAAACAAACAGGACTCGCGGGGTGGTGGTGAAATCTCCTAGCTTCTGATCCGGACGAGCTTTGGTTATTATTTCCGCAGTCAAGAATTGGGCTCCGTTTCCCGAAGAATGGCGGCCAGGCTTTCAAGCAGCTCTGGCATGTTGGTGTGAAGCTCGCGGCGGTGATGCACGGAGAGCTTCTTGAGGATGGTGGATCCTTTCGGCGTGAGGATCACCTGGGCGCTGCGACGATCTTCGGCGGAGCGCACGCGCTTGACCAGGCCGGCCTGTTCCAGGCGGTCCACCAGGCCGACCACGCTGTGATGGCGCAAGAGCAGACGCTCGGCTAGATGGCTGATTCCGGCCGGCTCCGGCGCGAGAGCCTTGACGGCGAGCATCAACTGATGCTGCTGGGGCTCGATTCCGGCACTTTTGGCCGCCTCCTCACTGAAATGCAGGAACCGGCGGAGCTGGTGGCGAAATTCAGCCAGCGCGCGAATTTGCGCCTGTGAAATATCCCTCACCTAACTTATATCGTAGCACGATATTTATCGCCGAACGACGACTGCTTGGCCCGGGGGGCACCCCGGTCGCGGCTCAGCGGCGGTTTTTTCAGAGCCGCGACCGGAGGGAGCGGACCTCAGTTCGACAGATGCACCACGGTCTCGATGTGATAGGTCTGCGGGAACAGGTCGATCATCGTAACTCGCTGGATGGAATAGCCGGCTTCGTTCCCCAAGAGACCGGCCAGATCGCGGGCCAGCGTGGCGGGATCGCAGGAGACGATGGCGATGCGCGGCGGGGCTAAACGATTCAGGTGCGCGACGGATTCTTTGCCCAGGCCGGTGCGGGGAGGGTCGGCCAGGACGAAGTCGGGAGTGGACTCGAGGCCGGCGAGATAGCTTTCCACGCGGGAACGCTCGGTACGTATGTTTGCGCCGGTGGCATTGAATTCGAGATCGCGGGCGGCGCTGGAGCCGGCTTCGACGGCGGTGACGGAGTCGAACTGTTTGGCGAGCGGGAGGGCGAAGAGACCAGCGCCGGCGTAGAGGTCGAGGGCGGAGGAGCCGGCGGCTCCGTCGATGGCCGCGTGGACCAGCTTTTCGATCAGGAAGCGATTGACCTGGAAGAAAGAATGCGGGCTGACGCGGAAGTTGCCGAAGGGCGTGGGGTACACCAGCGCGGCGACGGATTCGCACCACTCAAAGAAATCCTTGCGCAGAGGCTGGGTCGATTCGACGACGTTGACCTGGAGCTCGGCTTCGTTGGTGAAGAGCTCGAACGAGGTGAGGAAGCGCGGGAAGCGCGCGTCGTGGAGACGGTCGCGCATGGCGGCGATGGCTGCATTGAGCTTGGGCGAGGCAATGGGGCACTCGCCAGTGAGGGGCACCAGGTCATGCGAGCGTGCGGCGAGATAACCGAGCTTGCGGTTATCGACGCGGAGCTGGATACGGTTGCGGTAGCCGAAGGAGGGTCCGCTCAAGATTTTGATTTCGCCCTCGTAAGCGATTTTGCCGACGCGGCGAAGCTGCTCCCGCAGGATCTCGGCTTTGCGGGCGAGCTGGAACTCGTAAGGCGCGTGCTGGTAGTGGCAGCCGCCGCAGCGCGCAAACAGCGGGCAGGGCGGGGCGACGCGCTCGGGCGAGGGCTCCAGCAGATCGGCCAGGCGGGCGTTGACGCCGCTTTCGATTTCGATGCGGGCTCGCTCCCCGGGCAGCACGAAGGGCACGAAGACGACCTTGCCCTTGGTCTCGACCTTGCCCTCATCGGTGCCGTCGATGCGGGCGAGGCCGGCGCCTCCATAGGCCCACTTCTCAATGGTGACTTCGTTTAGGATAGGAGTTCTCCCCAAAAATATTCAATGTCTCAAGACCCGCTGAATCCAGAGCCGCATAAACCCAGAGTTCTTTCCGGAATCCAGCCGACAGGGAGTCCGCACATCGGGAACTATCTTGGCGCGCTCAAAAACTGGGCCAAGATCCAGCATGACTACGATAGCATCTACTGCATCGTGGACCTGCACGCGATCACCGTGTACCAGGATCCGAAGGAGCTGCGGACCAAGATCGAGGAGCTGGCCGCGATGCTGCTGGCGATCGGGATCGATCCGCAGCATTCGGCGCTGGTGGTGCAATCCTCGGTGCCTGAGCACGCGGAGCTGGCGTGGATGCTGACCTGCGTGACGCCGGTGGGCTGGCTGGAGCGGATGACGCAGTACAAGGCGAAGTCCGCGGCACAGGAGACCATCGGCGACGGGCTGCTGCAATATCCGGTGCTGATGGCCGCCGACATTTTGCTGTACCAGGCGGCGATTGTGCCGGTGGGCGAGGACCAGACGCAGCACCTGGAACTCGCCCGCGACATCGCACAGAGGTTCAATTCGCTGTATGGCGAGACGTTCGTGATGCCGGCGACGAAGCTGCCGAGCGTGGGCGCGCGGATCATGGGACTGGACGATCCGGAGAAGAAGATGAGCAAGTCGACCCCGGGGAGCGGGCACGCGATCAGCTTGCTGGATCCGCCGGAGGTGATCCGGAAGAAGATCATGCGCTCGACTACAGACTCGAATCCAGCGGTCGATTTCGAGACGGCGGGAGCGGGTGTGCAGAACCTGCTGACCATCCACCAGGCGTTCACCGAATGGCCGGATCAGCAAATGCGCGCGTATTTCACCGGCATGCGCTACGGCGATTTGAAGAAGCAGGTGGCGGAGACGGTGGTGAAGTCGCTGGAGCCGGTCCAGCAGCGGTATCGCGACATCACCGCACAGCCGGGTTACGTGGCCGCAGTGCTGGATGAGGGCGCGCGGAGGGTATCGGTGCTCGCCAAAGATACGGTGAACAAGGTGAAGCAGGCGATGGGCCTGTACACGCCGCTGCCTCCGCTGTAATCCATTTGGCAGATTGACATACGAAGCGCGTCGTAGTACAGTCTTCGTAGATGCCAGCCAAACCCGACGTTCCACGCCCCACCACAGCCGAGCTCGAGATCCTGACGGTGCTTTGGGAGCGGGGTCCCGCTACGGTGCGTGAAGTGCATGAGGTTCTCTCAGCGCGCAAGCCCACGCAATACACAACGGTGCTGAAGCTGCTCCAAATCATGGCTGAAAAGGGGATTGTGGAGCGGAACGAGGATGCTCGGGCGCATCTCTACCAGGCGAGCCGGCCGAAAGAGTGGACCCAAAAACAGCTTGCCGGGGACTTGCTGGAACGCGCCTTCGGAGGGTCGGCCAAGAGCCTGGTGGTGGGGGCTCTGGCGGCGCGCAAGACCTCGAAGAAGGAGCTGGAGGAGATCCGAAAGCTGCTGGATCGGTATGAGAAAGACGAGTATGAAAGGGGCGCGAAATGAGCTCCGGAATCGAACACGCACTGGCGCGCACGCTGCTTCATTTTCTGTGGGAGGGGTCGGGCGTTGCGGCGGTGCTGGCCGCGGTGTTGTGGGTGGGGCGGAAGGCTTCGGCGCAAGCGCGCTATGCGCTGGCATGCGCGGCGATGGTGGCGATGGCGGCCGCGTTCGCTGGAACGCTCGCGTGGTTCTGGCCGCACGCGCATGTGGTGACGGGCACGCCGATGCCGAGCGGGTTCGTGATGGGCGCTCCCATGGCGTATCTGCGCAGCGAACTGCCTCAGGCGACGCACACGATCCGGCCGGAGGCTTGGGCGGTGCCGCTGTGGATGCTCGGCGTGATGCTGTTTTCGGCGCGGAGTCTGGCGGCGTGGCTGGCGGCAGTGCGGCTTAGGCGGAAAGCGGTTCACGTGGCGCCGGCGGAGTGGCAGCGGCGCTTCGAAGCGTTGGTGGGGAAGGCCCGGGTGTCGCGGCCGGTGCGGCTGCTGGAGTCGTATTTGACCGAGATCCCGGTGGTAATCGGATCGCTGAAACCTGTGATCCTGGTTCCGGCAAGTTTGTTCACAGGATTTCCGGCCGAGCATCTGGAGTTGATCCTGCTGCATGAGCTGGCCCACATCCGGCGGCACGACTACCTGGTGAATCTGCTGCAAAGCATCGCGGAGGACGTGTTGTTCTACCATCCGGCGGTGTGGTGGGTTTCGTCAGTCATTCGAACCGAGCGCGAGAACTGTTGCGACGACGCGGTGGTTCGGGCGCGGGGCGATGCGCGAGGGTTTGCCGAGGCTCTGGCGGCGCTGGAAGAGCGGCGCTGGTCGGTGTATGAAGCTGCGTTGGCGGCCAATGGAGGTCACCTGATGAATCGGATTCGACGGTTATTGAATGCCGGGACTGAGGGTCCAAGATGGATCGCCGGTCCGCTGTTTGCGGCAGGGGTGGCGTTGGCGGCAGCGGCTTTGCTCGCGCCGATAGGGCGTGCGCAGAAGACGCCGGAAGCGCCAGCGGTGACGGCTCCGGTTGCTGCTCCGGCCGCGACTGCTCCGGCGGCTCCGCAGGAGTCAAAAGACGGTGCGCCCGCTTCGAAGAAAGACGGCGAGGAGCGGCTGAAGAAGGAGTTGGAAACTCCATACGACATGTGGTTGAACGAAGAGGTTTATTGGATCATCACTCCGGACGAACGCACGGCGTTCCAGAAGCTCAATACGGATGAGGAGCGCGAAGCCTTCATCGAGAACTTCTGGCTCAAGCGCGATCCCACTCCGGGAACGCCGGAGAATGAATACGAAGAAGAGCATTACCGGCGCGTGGCCTATGCGAATGAGAATTTCAGCAGCGGCATTCCCGGATGGAAGACGGATCGCGGCAGCATCTATATCAAGTACGGGCCGCCGGACGAGCGCGAAGAGCATCCCAGCGGCGGCACATACGAGAGGCCAATCGAGGAGGGCGGGGGGGAAACGGCAACCTATCCGTTCGAGAAGTGGCGTTACCGCTACCTCCCGGGTGTTGGCGATGATGTCACGCTGGAGTTTGTCGACACGACCCTGAATGGCGACTATCGCATGACTGCAGATCCGGCGACGAAGGACGCGCTGCTGTACGTCCCCGGAGCGGGCCTGACGCTGGCCGAGCAGCTCGGATTGGCCCAGAAGTCCGACCGCTTCACCCGGACCGACGGCACCCGTCTGGGCACCGGCACCATGCCCCTGCCAGCCAGCATGGATCAATTCACCCGGTTGGAGCAGTTCGCGAAGCTGCAAAAGCCGCCGCGGCCCAATGTGCCCGCCGAGGACGCCGTCGAGAGCATCGTCTTCACAGGGGCCCGGCGGACTCCGCAGGATCTCCTGCTTTACCTGATTCCCACGCGCGCGGGCGACAAACTCGACCAAGATGCCCTCGATCGGGACGCGAAGCTGCTCCGGGACACCGAGCGGTTCGATGATGTTCAGGTGCGGTATGCGCGGGGCAAAACCGGCTGGGTCGTAACCTTCACGGTCGTCGAGCGGCTGGTCCCGGCACCGAAATAAAACGCGGCGCGAAGCGATAGTTCGCCGCGCGCCGCAGAAGTTTCAGACGGTCGAAAAACTAAACGTGGTACACGCCGACGTAGGTGCCCTTGGCGCGAGTGTGCATGGCCAGCGCCGCGAGCAGTTCCGTACGGTTAGTGGTAGCCGGCAGGCCGAGCTTGGCGTCGAGCGCGTACAGCTCAATGATGTAGTGGTGCACGGTGGGAGCCGGAGGACAGGGGCTGTAGAAGCCCGGCATGCCGGCGATGTTGTTGGGCTGGACGCTGCCATCGGCCAGAGTCGCCGTCTTAGGAACACCTGCGGGCAGGCCAGTGGAGGTGCCGGGGATATCGAAGATGGCCCAGTGCAACACGTCGGGGCCGTTGGGTCCGCCGACGTTCACGTCGGTATCGTGCAGGATCAGCACGAACGACATGGTGCCGGCGGGCGCGCCGGTCCAATCGATCTTGGGCGAATCCTTCTGCTGGCCGTTGGCGGCGCAGCCGATGCTATCGGGGATCATGCCGCCGTCGGAGTAACCGGACACGGTGATGGTCATGGGAGCGGGGATGCCGCCCTTGCCGCCTCTGCCCCGGCCACCGCCTCTACCGCCCCCTCCGCCTTGCTGCGCGAGCATCATGCCGGCGCCGAATGCTACAGTCACAACCGCGATCGACAACCCTCGTAAGAGTTTCATAGTTCAGATCTCCTTGTGAAAATTACTTGCCGGTGTAGCTGATCTTCCAAATGGAGTTCGATCCGTCGTCGGTGGCGTACAGCGATCCATCCTTACCTACTGCGACGCCGGTCACACGGCCCCAGGCGTTGCCATCCGGAGCAATCATGCCAGTCATGAAGTCCTCATAGACTCCGTTCGACTTGCCCTTGGTGAGCGGAACCCGCACCAACTCATGGCCCGACATCGGCGTTCTGTTCCAGGACCCATGCTCGCCCGCGAAGATATCGCCGCGATACTCGGCAGGGAACTGCGTCCCGTCGTAGAAGGTCAGACCGAGCGAAGCGCTGTGCGGCTGAATCAGCACGTCCGGCACGATCACTTTGTCAATGGTCTCGGCCGCGACGCGGGGCAGGGTTTCCTTGTCCTTGCCGTTGTAGTCGGCCTTGGCGCGAGGATCTTCATGCTGGCCGATGTAGAACCAGGGCCAGCCGTAGAAGCCGCCTTCCTTCACGGAAGTGATGTAATCGGGAACCAGGTTGTTGCCCAGGTTGTCGCGTTCATTCACCGAGGTCCACAGCATGCCGTCGCGAGCATCAATGGCCAGACCCACCGGATTGCGAATGCCTGAGGCGTAGATCTTGACGAATTTGCCTTCCGGAGTGTACTCCAGAACGTTGGCGCGATGCTCCTGGGAGCGATTGGTCTGGCTGACGTTGTCGGCTGATCCCACCGCCACCAGCATGAACTTACCGTCTTTGGTGAACACCACGTCGCGAGTCCGGTGATCGCCGCCGGGCTGAATGTCGGAGACCAGAGTCTCAGGCATGCCGGTGGCCTTGAGGTCGCCATTCTTATACGGAAAGCGGACCACTCCGCCGGTGAGGCCGAAGTAGACCCACTGCGGGTTGGGTCCCACGGGATAGAACGCGATTCCGAAAACTCCTCCGTCTCGCGGATTTGGGGCCAGACCGGTCGCGAAGGTCGAAATCTCGGCCTTCCCTGCGTTATCACGAATCACTTTGATGTCGCCGGCCGCTTCTTCGGCGACAAAGAGGTCGCCATTGGGGGCGCGGCGAATCTGCCGCGGAGCCTTCAGGTCGTCATGCGCGTACAGCTCCACTTTGAATCCTGCGGGAACCTGCGGCATAGCGCCCTCGGGCCGGGGGGACATCTTTCCAAAACTGGGATGCGCCTCGCCCGGCTCCGGCAGATCGGTCACGGAGATCTTGCGGAACTCCCCCGGTTTCAGGTCTTTAGAGTCGACGAACGCGTCTTTGCCGGTGATCAAACCGACGATTTTGGCTCCGTCGCCTTCAAGCGACATGGTAAAAGCCAGCAGGAACGCGGTGCCAGCCGCCATCCAACTATATTTTTTCATCTGTAGCCTCCAGAACTTGTATGAGGTCCGGCGCGAATCATGAATTCCTGAGGAGAAGGCTGATTGCGAGCGCCCTGACTATTATACGCGACATGCGGCGGGGAATCCGCTTCCTTCGGGCGCGGCTCAGTTTAGCCCGGGTGCGGCTCGGTCACTATGGAGCGGACTCGCCGCTCCATATCAGTCACCATGGAGCGGACACGCCGCTCCATATCAGGATAGCCTTCGAAAGGCAGTCCAAATCCCATGTCCGGGGTATGGGAGGAAAGGCCTGCCAACCGTAATCTTAGACAGGGAGGCAGAGGAACATGAGTTTAAAGATTTTCAACGGGCGGCCAGCGGGCGTCATCGCCGTCGCCGCGGGATTAGCGGTCGCCGGGTTTCTGGGGTTGAGGGCGGCCGAGCAGAACAATCCGCCGGCGAACGTGAAGGTGGTGCCGAGCAACTACGCCGCGCCCCATCACGGCTACGCGGCCATCGTGAAGCAGGTGGTGCCGGCGGTGGTGAATATTTCGTCCACCAAGATGGTGAAGACGCAGGTGGGTCAGAACATCGATCCGAATGATCTGTTTCGCCAGTTCTTCGGCGATCAGTTCGGCGACCAGGGCGAGGGACGGCAGTTTCAGGTTCCGCACCAGGCTCCGCGGCAACAGAAAGAAACGGGCACTGGCTCGGGTGTGATCGTGAGTCCGAACGGCTACGTCCTGACCAACAATCACGTGGTGGATGGCGCCACGGACGTTACCGTGACGCTGCATGACCGGCGCGAGTTCAAGGCCAAGGTGATCGGGACCGATCCGCGGACGGACATCGCGGTGATCAAGATCGACGGTTCGAATTTCCCGACTCTGACGCTGGCGGATTCGAGCAAGGTGGAAGTGGGCGACATCGTCCTGGCGGTGGGCGATCCTTTCGGCATCGGGCAGACGGTGACGCAAGGCATCGTGAGCGCGACGGGACGCAGCGGGCTCAATATTGAGCAACTGGAAGACTTCATCCAGACGGATGCGGCCATCAACCCGGGCAACTCGGGCGGTGCGCTGGTGGATGAGGAAGGGCACCTGGTGGGCATCAACACGGCCATCGTGGGCAACTCCGGCGGCAACGTGGGAATCGGTTTCGCGGTGCCGATCAATTTGGCCAAGCACGACATGGATTCGATTCTGGCGCATGGCAAGGTGGACCGCGGCTACATCGGCGTCCGGATTGAAGACGTGACTCCGGCGCTGGCCAAAGCCTTCCATACTGAGGCGACCGGCGGAGCGCTGATCGGCGATGTGACTCCGGGGGCTCCGGCGGCTAACGCGGGCTTGCAGAAAGGCGACATCGTGACGGAGCTGAATGGCCAGCCCATCGAAGGGTCGGACCAGCTCAAGAACCGGATCGGGACCATGGACCCGGGCACTAAAGTCAACCTGAAAGTATTGCGCGACGGGCGGACTATGGATGTCGCGATGACTCTGGGCAACTTCCCGGATGAGAACGGCCAGACCTCTTCCCGCATCGGACCCTCCTCGGGCGAGCAGGAGAAGAGCGGACTGGACGGCGTTTCGGTGCAGGGCCTGACTCCGGAAATCGCGCGCAGCCTGAAGGTGGCTCCGCAGACCAAGGGCGTGGCGGTCTCCTCAGTGAGCGAGTCCAGCGCTGCGGCAGAAGCCGGTTTGCAGGAAGGCGACGTGATCATGGAAGTGAACCGCCAGCCGGTTTCGACCGTGGGTGAGTTCAATCGCGCCGTCAGTGCGACGCCGAAGGGCAGCCCGGTTCTGATGCTGGTGAATCGCGCGGGCGTGACCAGCTTTATCGCGATCTCCTAAACAACAAATCAACTGGATCAAGAAAGAGACGCGTAGGGGCGGGCCCTCGGGCTCGCCCCCTTCAATTAGTAGGGGCGGGCCCTCGGGCTCGCCCCTTTCAATTAGTAGGGGCGGGCCTTCGGGCTCGCCTTTTTGCTTTTTACCGCTTCCTGCGGGTGCGGCTCAGTTGGCGGCGCGGAGGGCTTTCCAAAGAAGTACGGCGACGCCCGCGAGATAGCCGGCGAGCGCCTCATACTCGCGATTGCGGCGGTACTGGGTGAATTCGAACGGCCTTCCGGCCGTTTTGCTTGCCGTTAGGCGCGGGATGAGACGGGGGACTTGCTGCGCGTATTGTTCGAAGGCAGGGAAGAGCGAGCGCAGGTGCTGCTCTTCCAGCTCGACCGCGGGCAAGTACACGAGCAGGAAGACGGCGGCGAAGAGCACAGCTAGTTCCCACTGTCGGGAAGCTATGGCGAATCCCGCGGCGACGGTCAGGGTGCCGAGGTAGAGCGGGTTACGCACATGCGCGTAGGGGCCGCTTTGGGCGAGGTCGAGATTCTTGTGGAGATGTCCCGCGGCCCAGGCGCGTAGAGCCAGGCCCAGCGCCGACACCGGGATTCCGATGGCCAGCGAGACGGAGTCGGGGGAGGCGAACCACAGGAACGCCGCGGCCATGAGGAATCCGAACAGCACGCGCAGCCGTGCCACGCGATCGGCGTAGGATTTCGGAAAACTCACGCCTGCTGCGCCTTCACCGTTTTTATGGCGGCCTCTTTAAGTGATTCTTCGAGTGCGGTGTGGACCATCTCCGGCGTGACCGCGCGCATGCTTTCGTCGCTGGAGTCGCGACGCTTGTAGGAGGTGACGGCCTCGGGCGAACGCAGTACGCGTAGCGATCCGCCGTAGGGGCCGTGGCTGGCGGGATCGGTGGGGCCGAAGATCGCCACGCCGGGCTTGGACAGAGCGGCGGCCAGGTGCATGGGGCCGCTATCGACTCCGATGACGGCGTGCGCGCGGCGGGTGGCGTCGATCAATCCGGCGATGCCGGATAAATGGAGATGCGCTCCGCGTACGCCGGCGAGCAGCCCGGCCGATTGGGGAGGGCCATTCAGCACCAGCGGCAGGCGCAAGGCGGAGGCCAGTGCAGAGGCCAGGTCTTCGTAGTATTCGAGCGGCCATTCCTTGGCGGCCCATCCGGCGATGGGAGACGCCAGCACGAAGTTGCCCTCCGGCAGCGTTCCTTCCGGCTTTCCCTCTGGCAGAGGGAAGACGCGCAGGACGCTGGTGGCTCCGGCAGCGGCGGCCAGTTCCAGGCATTGGTCGACGCGATGCGGGGAGCGGGTGAGCACCGAGGTCGAATAAAAGAGCGCCGCGAGGGACTCGCGCGATTGGCTCCGGTGCAGGCCGATTTTTTTATCCGCCTTCACCCAGGCGCCCACCAGCGCGGATTGCACCAGCCCTTGAAAATCGACCACGGCATCGAAGCGCTGCCGGCGGAGGCGCGTGATGGCGCTCATCACTCCGGGGAAGGACCGGTCCATCTCGACGATTTCGTCGACAAAAGGGTTGCCTTGGAGCAGGGCCGCCCACCTGGGCCGGATCACCCAGGTGATGGTGCTGTGCGGAAAACTGTGTTTAAGGCTAGCGACGGCAGGCAGCGCGTGAATCACGTCGCCCATGGCGCTCAAGCGGATCACCAGGATTCGCATGGTCTCCTATATGTATCAACTCCTACTTCAACAAGTCCAATGCGAGCAATTCGAGGGCGGTTTGCGCTACCCGGCCGGCTTCCACTCCGGTCATGCAGCGATGGTCGATGGGACATTCGCGGCGCATGCACGGGCTGCATTCGACCGGTTGCCGCACCACGCGCGCGGAGGGTCCGGTGGGGCCGGTGGTGAGGTGATTGGTGGAGCCGAAGACGGCAACGGTGGGCACGCCGAGGGCAGAGGCGATATGCATGGGGCCGGAATCGTTGGTCAGGTACAGGCTGCAGGCGGCGGCCAGATCGATGAACTCGGCAAGGCTCGTCCGGCCGGCCAGGTTTTTGACGGGTGCTTCGATGCGAGAAGCGACTTCCTGGCAAACATCCGCTTCGGAAGCCGCGCCGAAAATCGCCACGCTGGCGTGCAACTCCTTGGCGAGCTGCGTGGCGGCAGCCGCGAAGCGCTCGGGCAGCCATCGCTTGGCCGATCCGAAGGCTGCTCCTGGGCTGACGCCGATGAGAGGAGTCGCCAGGCCCAACTGCGGCAGGCGGGCGAGGCCGGCTTGGCGGGCTGCGGCTCGGCCTTCGAGTCGGATTTCGGCGGTTTCCGGAAGCTCGGCGATGATGCCGGCGCGCCGTAGCAATTCCAGGTAGTAGAAGCGCTCATGCACCGGGATCTGGCCCGGGGTGGGGACGGGGATGGCTCGGGTGAGCAGGAAGCCGCGGCCATCCCGCGAGTAGCCGATGCGCTCCGGAATGCGGGCGAGCCAGGCGATGGCGGCCGCGTCGAAGGCGTTCTGCAAAAGAATGGCGCAGTCGAAACGGCGCGAGGCGAGCTCGCGGCCGGTGCGGAGCTTGGCGAGGAGATTGGGCGCGGCGTAGGGGATCAGCTCGTCGCAAAAGGGTTCGCGCGAGTAGAGATCGCCCACCCAAGGCTTGGCCAGGATGGAGATGCGCGCCGCGGGAAAACGCTCGCGCACGGCCCGCAACGCCGGCAGGGACATCACGGCGTCACCGACCCAGTTGGTGGCGCGGACGAGGATCGAATTATACGGCACCAGGCTGTCCTTGACCAACTTCTAGAGTAGCGGGCGGGCGGTGGGCGCGGCGGCGGGGGCAATGTCCCCCCTCGCCCCCGGTGCGCCACCGCGATACTCTGGAAGCGACAGAGGTTAGTCGAGATGATCCGTGTTGTTTGGCTCGCGTTGGCGACTTCGGCGGCGGCACTGGCGGCCGGGCCGCGCGTCATCGCGGTGGACGTGGATGGCATCATCGGGCCGGTGACGGTGGAGATTGTCGGCCATGCGCTCGACCAGGCTTCTTCGACCGATGCCGCGGCGGTTCTGCTGCGGCTGAATACGCCCGGCGGCCTCATGGACGCGAGCCGCGAGATCAACGAAAAGATCGTGGCTTCGCGGGTTCCGGTGATCGCCTATGTGACGCCCAGCGGAGGGCGCGCGGCCAGCGCCGGCTTCTTCCTGCTGCAGGCCGCCGATGTGGCGGCGATGGCCCCCGGCACCAATACCGGAGCCTCCTCACCGGTGCTGATGAGCGGCGATATGAGCGAGACCGAGCGCAAGAAGGTGGAGAACGACGCCTCGGCGTGGCTGCGCAGCGTGGTGGCCAAGCGAGGCCATAACGCCGACCTAGCGGAGCAGACCATTCGCGACGCCAAGGCGTTCACGGAAAAAGAATCGCTGGACGATCACCTGATCGACGTAATCTCGCCCGACGAGCATCAGTTGATGAATACTCTGGACGGCCGCTCCATCAAGCGTTTTGACGGCCGCATGGAGGTGCTGCACACAGCGGGAGCGGAGATCGCTGACTATCAACTGACCGCGCGGGAGCGCATCGTCAACGCGGTTGCGGATCCGAACACGGGGTTCATCCTGCTGGCGATCGGGGCGCTGGGCGTGTACGTGGAGTTTTCCTCGCCGGGGCTGATTCTGCCCGGAGTCGCGGGCGGGATCCTGTTTTTGCTGGGGCTGTCGTCGCTGATGGTGCTGCCGATCAACTGGATCGGCGCGGCGCTGCTGCTGCTGGGCGCGACGCTGCTGATCTTGGAAGTGAAGTTCACTTCGCACGGCGTGCTGGGGATCGGCGGAACGGTGGCGATGGTGCTGGGGGCTCTGCTGCTGGTGAACGGACCGCCGGAGGTGCGGATTCACTTGTCGACGGCGCTGGCGGTGACCATCCCGTTCGCGCTGATCACCGTTTTCCTGGTGACGCTGGCGGTGCGGGCGCGGCGCAATAAGGCGGTGATGAGCGACGGCGGATTGCTGGATCAGTTGGGGCAGGCGCGCACGGCGCTGGCTCCGGGGGGCACGGTGTTTGTGCGGGGCGAGTATTGGGACGCGGTGTCTTCAGCGCCGGTCGAGCCGGGTGCGGAGGTGCGCGTGATTTCGGTGGATGGGCTCAAGCTGCGGGTTGAGCCGGTGCATCGCTGAAAATCGCTACTGGGCTTTCTTGACCACGAACTCGAAGGGCATGCCCGCGGCTTCGGCGGTGAGCTTGATCTGGTCCGTGGCCACCTTGCCTTTGTAGTCGAGCTTCAGTGGCGTTCCGTTGTAGTCGATGACGACGGTGAAGGAGATGCTGTCGCCATCGACTTTGCCGTCGGCGATCTTGAAGGGCATGCCGTCCATTCCAGCCATGGCGCCGGTGAGCGCCGCGCCATCGGCCTTAAAGGTGAAGGAGAGCTGGAAGTCACCGCCGGGCGTGGAGACCGATCCGCTCCATTTGCCGTCCACAGGATTGGCGAACGCGGAGCCGGCCGCCAGCAACAAACCCAACACAAGCGCGCGTACGTGCATGTAGGCAATTATACGATGTTACAGTTCGGTTTCACAACGCTTTTGGAAAGAAAAGGCAGCAAAAACGGCCTTAGAGCCCCAGGCGCTTGTCGAGATCGGCGGTGACGGCGGGCAGTTGATCGGGGTTGTGGAGCAGGTTGCGGACACCGTCGGGGCCGTAGGTGTCGTAGAACAGATCCACGGCTTGGAGCGATAGTGCGTAGGCCGCGACCGCGTGCGCGGTGTCCAGGCGCGACCAGTCCTGGCCGAGGTTGCCAAGCTTGGTGAGCTTGCCGTTCTTGGTCCACTCCGCAAGCTTGTCGTGCAGTTGCGGCGAGACCACATCGCCGGATAGCTTCTGCGCCAAGCCCTCCTGGAGCCAGGCCGGCCAGCGTCCGGTCATGGACAGGCAGGCGTGGGTGATTTCGTGCGCCAGGGTGCGGTCAAGCGAGGCGTCCATGACCTGTTTCGCGGCCACAGGAACCCGGATGCGTCCGTCGTATTGTCCTCCGCTCCACTCCGCCGCATCGGTTGTTTTGCGGTACGCATCCGGGCTTTGCGCGATGGCGACGATGCGCTCCTGGGCGGAACATCCCAGCTCGCCTGAGACGCGCGCGAATTCGCGATCGAGAGCCGCGACCATCTGGCGCGCAGTGTCGACTCCGACCGCGCCGGGTTCATAGCGCAGCGCGATTCGAATGCCGAACAGGCGGGCCGAGCTCTTGTCGTTGCTGTTCTCCTTCTGCACCCGCGTATACAGGTTCTGGAGCGAAGGGTCGGGGTGGAGATCGAGCGAGGCTCGCCAGTATTCGAGCGCTTTGCCGGTATCGTCGGCACGCCAAGCGGCTGCGCCGGCCAAGGCGAGCAACCCGGGGTCTTTGGCCACGCGAGCCTCGGGCTCGATGAGATCGAGCGCTTTTTCGGGCTGGCCGGCATCCAGCAAATGCATGGCGGCCTCGGCCGCAGCGGCCTGTTTCGGCGTGGTGTTCTTGACCGCAGCCAGAACAGCAGAGGGGCGCACGGCGCTCATGACTTGAGCAAAGTCGAGAGCGGGGGCCGAGCGCAAGCCTTGCTCGAAGGATTCGAGTCCGTCCAGAGCGCTGGCCGGGACGTAGCCGTGCAGATCCTTGCCGTCCAGCCGGGCGGTCACTTTATAGCACGGCTCGCCCGAGCCGGAGAGCACGAAGCCGATGGTGACTTCGGCGCCGGCGGGCAGTTGCGCGACGGTATCGGCGTCGGCGTCGCAGCCGTTGCGCAGCGGGGTTGCGGCCTGCTTGATGGAAGCGCCCTGCGCCGCGACCGCTAGAAGCAGAAGTGCGATGAGCGCCGTCATGTCTAAAATGTACGGCGCTTATCGCAAAAAAGCCCTCCGGCGAAGACCTTACTTCCGCTCCTTCCAGTCGCGGCTCTGTCTAGTCACAGATCAGTAGCCGCAATGCGTTACCGAGCCGCGACTAGAAGGAGCGGTTTTCCGTCAGAACGTGATGCGTACTCCCAGACGGATGAGCCGCGGGAAATTGGTCTGGCTGGTGATGACGCCGAAGGTTCCGGGGCTGCTGATGTTGGTGGAGGGCGAGGCGAACAGGACCGTGTTGGTCAGGTTCAACGCCTCCGCCCGGAACTGGAATTTGTAATATTCCTTGAACGTGTAGGTTTTGTAAATGGACGCGTCGATGTTGAACAGAGGCGGCGAGTACACGTTCAGCCGCGGGCTGACGTTGCCGAACGTGTACGCCGGCGCTTGCGTGAACGCGGCCAGGTTCAACCAATCGTTGATGCGCTGGTCAACCGAGCCGGGGGTTAGCGCCGAAACGCCGGTCGCGTTGGGGAGCTGGCCGCAGCCGTTGCAGCCAGTGCTGATATTGGTCTGCGAAACCGCAAGCGGAGTCCCGGAGTGGATCAACTGCTGACCCTGGATGGACCATCCGCCCACCAGCAGGTCTAGAAACTTGTTGTCGTTGGCCAGGAACATCTGGTGGCGGCCGAAGGGGAGCTGGTAGGTCATGGAGAAGGAGTAGCTGTTGGGCTGATCGTTGGCCGATCGGGTCCAGGCCTGAGGCACGATGGGCGCGTCGTAGTTCTGCACCGTGCCCAGAGACATGTTGCGCGACCAATCATAAGTCGCCAGCATGGTGAGGCCGTGGCCGAAACGCCTTTGGCCCTTGCCGTAGAACGAGTAATAAACGGCCCGGCCCATGGCGCTGTTCAGACTGACCGAGGTGAACTCGGGATATTGGGTCAGCAGGTTGGACTCTGCCAGGGTCTTGCTGCTTCCCAGCGTAACCGACGCCGGAATCAGCCCGTAGAACGGATTGGTAACAACTTTACTCAAACCCGATGAGCCCAGCGAAAAATAGCTCGGGTTCAATTGATTCAACGCAATGGTAAAGGGCTGGTCGAGCGTATGGGAGCCGATGTAGCCAGCTTCGATCATGGTGTTCTTGTCGAGCTGGCGCTGCACGTCGAAGGACATTTGCTCGACGTAGCCGGCGGAGCGGTTGCCGGGGTCGGTGACAGTGATGCCCATGCCGTTGGAGGCGGCGGAGCCCAGAGCGTTGCCGACCGGCTGCGTCAAGCCGTTCGGGTACGGGTTCACCAGGCTGGAAATGGGCGTGTAGTTATTGTTGGTCGAGGTCACGATGTTGGTGGTGTAGGAATAGCCGAGCGCATTCTGCGCGCCGAAGGATTGCGGGATCCAGAAGATGCCGTAGCCGCCGCGGAGGGTGGTTTTGGAATCGAGCTGATAAGCGAAACCGAAGCGTGGCCCCAGTTTCAGACCGAGCGGATTTCCGGCGTAATCCGGGTTGCCGTTGACGCCGGCGTAGCGCGAGATGCCGTTCAGCGTCAGGCCGGGAACCTGCGACTGCAGCGGGTTCGGCGCGTTGAGAATGGCGTCGATCAGGTACTTGTTGTTGACTTCCTCGGGATTGCTCTCATGCTCTCCGCGGAAGCCGAGGTTCAGCGTCAGCTTCTTGGTCACGCGATAGTCGTCCTCGTAATAGAACGCCTGATAGTGGACGTAATCGTTGAAAAAGTTGCCTAGCGTGATGCTGCCGCTGGGATAGCCGAGCAGCATGGTGGCCAGAGCGCTGCCGGTGCCGAGCACGGTCTTGGTGGGCGTTTGCTGAGTGAAACCCGAGCTGAAGCTAAAGCTGCTGGGACCTTGCGAAGTTTCCGAAGCGTTGTGGATGGTGCGGAACTCCCAGCCGGCCTTCATGCTGTGCTTGCCCATCTGTTTGACCACGCCGGCGTTGACGCTGGTGGAGTAATATACCGTCCAGCTCGCGGTGCCGCCGCCGAACGTAGTCATCTCATTACCTGTTGAAATGCTGGGGAAATCCGGGTACGCCGGTGTCAGCGCGTTGACCGCGGCGGGGAATCCGAGGGCAGTCAGCGGCAGGCCGTTGCTGATATTGGGCTCGAAGTCGGGGAAGCGGTTCTGGCCGAAACGGACGGTGAAGACCGTGGTCGGGCTGGCAGTCGCGGTTAGGTTGGCTTGGGTCGCGTCGACGTGCCGGTAGATGATGTTCTGGCCCGGAGTCGCGATGCTGTTGGGAAAGGTTTCGTTGGAAGGCTCGGTACTGCCGTAATGCAGGTAGGAAGCGGAGGCCTTCAGCCACGTGAAGAAGTTCTGATCCACCTTGAAGGTGCCCTGATCGGCGCGGTCCTGGGTGCGGACCGTGTAAGTGTAATTGGGCTGGCCGAAGTAAGTGGTGGGTCCGTTAGGCATCGGGAAAAACGAAGCCAGGCCGAGGCCGATGGGGCTGATTTCGCTGGCCGGAAGGATGTTGTTGGGGAACGCCGTGCGTGCGCCGGTGGAGAGGTTGGTGCTGAGCGGATCGTAGATCACCTGCGAGAGCCCGTTCTTCTGGGTGGAAAGGCTTTGCGAGAAATTGCCTACGCGTTCCAGAGCGGTGGGAACCGACAAGGTTCCGCTGGCGGCGTCAAATTGCCGGTAGCCTTCGGTGGCCACGTAGAAGAACGTCTTGTTGCGGCCGTCGTAAACTTTCGGAATTCGAATCGGACCGCCCAGCGAATCGCCGTAATTCTTGAACGGCTGATCCGGAATCGCCTGGCCGGCGCGGTTGGCGAAGAAGCTGTTGGCGAGCCACGACGTATCCTGCACTGTGCCGAAGAGCGAGCCGTGCATCCGGTTGGAGCCGGAACGCAGAGTGGTGTTGAAGACACCGCCGCCGGTGCGGCCCATTTCCGCGTCGTAAGTGTTGGCCTGCACCTTCACCTCTTCCACCGCTTCCTGGCTGGGAATGATGACGGCGCGGTTGGTGGAATCGGTAATGGCGATGCCGTCGAGCGTGTAGTTGTTGGCCTGCGTGGGACCGCCGGCGATGGAGAGCTGCGAGGAGCCGCTCTGATCCTCCATGCGGTCGAATTTGGGGTTGCCGGTCCACACCACAGCCTCACTCAAGCGGGCAAGAATATAGGGATTGCGGCCCAGATTGGGGAGATCCTCCAGCATATTGCGGTCCAGCAACTGGCCGGTGGAGGCGTCGCCGGTTTCCAGCAGGGGCGCCGCTTCGGCGTCCACGTTGACCGTCTCGTTCACCTGGCCGACCTCCAGCTTGGCATCCCGCACGATGGCGGTTTGCGTCGAAATGGTAATTCCTTTCTGCTCCAGCTTCTTGAAGCCGGGCGACTCCACTTGCAGGGTATAAGTGCCGGGATTGATGACCGGGAATGAATATTCGCCCTGCCCGTTGGTAAGTGTCGCGCTGCTGGCAGAGGTCGCCTCCTCGACCATGGTCACTTTCGCTCCGGGAATTACCGAATCGTTGGTGTCCGTGACGCGCCCGCGCAGGGCGCCCTGAAATGCCTGGCCGCTGAGTAGTGTTGCCGCTAAAAATAAAAGACAAAAAGTTCGCATTCAATCTCCTTTTTGGGCGCAAAACGCCCTGGCGTTTCTGAGGGGAGAAACGCGGCGAGTTTAAGAAGCTAACGAGGCGTGGATGGGCTAGGCGTGAAAACGGGGAATTGCATAACCTAAGACAGACAGGGAATGAACAACGGCCTGGGTGCCGTTCACTTGAGTTGGCTCTGACGCCGAGAATCGCGCTCCAGCGAGGAGGATCGCGCACAGAAAGTTATTTCAGGAGTGTACGGCCTTCTATGCCGTTTTGTCAATAGATCATTTGATTTCGAAAGACTCCGTACGCCGCACCGCATGACCGCCGCCGTCGACTGCGGTGACTTCCAGGGCGTAGGAGCCGGGCATGAGCGAAGCGATGGGAAGACTGATGCCTGCGGGCAGGGAAGTCTTGTCCGCGGGAATGGTGAGCCGGCCGACGCCGCTATCCCAAGCGGCTGCTCCGGTCTTGGCGTTGACGATGCGGAGTTGGATGCTTGGAAGTTGGATGGCCGAGCCGGGGTCAGGATGCGCCGGCGCGTAAACCTCGAAGTAGCAGAACGCCTGGTCGGATTTTGCGAAGGCGGCCTCGCCGGTGGGAACCAATTCATTTGCGCCGACGGTCAACGCTTTCCGGTCTTCGAACAAGGAAACGGCTGAAATGGCGGAAGCCTTGCGCACTTCCTTGCCCAGCGCGATTCCGCTCAAGGTGAACTGGCCCGGCTGGTAAGGCTCAATGGCGATGGGCGCGGTGAGCTTTCCGAAATTCTCGCCGCCGCGCTGAAGGCGCCAGTGCCGAAAACGACGGTGAAGTTATATTGGCCCGGCGCGATCTTGAGCTCCTGTTCATAATGAATCGGCCGTTCCTTCCATTTGGGATCGGCCTCATCGAAATCGAGCGTCAACGTATCGCTGAAGCGCGAGGCGGTCTCGCCGCCGGCAGTGGAAGCGATTCCCAGGATGTTCACGTCCGCGTGCAGGGTCTGATTCTTTTTCTCGAATTTAATCGCGTCCGGCGAAATTTCCAGGATCACGTGCACGCTGGCTTGATTTGCGCCGGTGTAGAAATAGGGCAGCCGCATGGAAGCCGCGGTGGTCCCGGTGGGTGCGGCGGCGGCTCGATTTTCGAGATCCTGTGCGGGACTTCCGGAGGCCGTGAACTCCTCGGCTTTGCCATTGCAGTAGCTGGAGCGGGCGCGTAGCGTGGTTCCGGAACGGCTGACTTTGACCTTCAGGGCGTGGCAGCTTCCTTCCTTGGAATCCGGAGGCGAGTAACTGAGCAGATAATATTCCTCCTGCTCCTGCCCGATTTTTTGCAATCCGGTGGGGAGTTCGGCGGCATTTTTGATGACGAATCCTCCGGTGCCGCCGGCGAGGGCGAAGAGCACCTGCTGATTGACGCCATTGGGATCGGAGGTTGAGTCGGAGTCGGCATCGCCGCTGAGGCCCCGGCTGGCGTTCGGCTGAAGAGAAGGGGTGGCGCCTCTGCCCATTGTCGTGGGCCCGGCTGTGCGGGAGGTGCGTCCGCCGGTGTCGGGAGTATCGGCGGTAGCGATCGACGGGATGGTCAGATCGCGCAGGTCCACCGGATAGACGGCGACGTCGGCTCGATTACAGGCCTCGATAGCGTCGGTGAGGATGCCCTTCTGATCGCTGCGAATGGTCACGCCGGCGGTGAACAGAACCAGCGTCTTGCGCCCGGGAACGGCGCTCAGCTCCTGCGCGAGACGGTTCAGCGCTTGAAACTTGGCTCGTGCGCCAAGGTCGGCGGAGGCGCTGGTTCCGATGAAATTGTTGCTGCGTGCGTTGGCGGAGATGTCGGCGGCCTTCGATCCGTTGATGGCATCCTTAACTCGGCCGAGGTCGCCGGTGAAGATTTGCGCGATCTGCAGCCCGGCGTCGAGATTGGCTACGGCCAGGCGGTGACTGGGGCCCGCTGTGGCGTCGGCGAAGCGCACGGTGGCCTGGCGCGCGCGAATCTGATCGCCGGCGTCCATGCTGCTGTAGTCGAACACCAGAACGATGTAATCGGTGCGGGGAGCGTCCGCGGCGGCGCCGCTCGATTCGAGCGTGGCGCTCTGGAGGGCCTGTGGCTTGTTGTCCTCAAACAGCTCGAAATCCTTGGTGGTCAGATTGTGAACGTAACTGCCCTTCTTGTCAGTGACCACCACGTCGACGGCTACCACCTTGGTCTCGCTTTTGATCACCGCTGGCGCCTGAGGCCAGGCGGAGACAGACAAACAGAGCATCGCGATATAAAGCAAGGCGGCAATGCGGAGTTTCATGGAACCTCCACCCCCTGGTTCTGCGCGGCCATGGAGCGGCCTTCGGAATCCCTCACCACCACGCGGACCACGTAGCGGCCCGGCGGCATATCGAACGTGGCTTTACTCACCTTCATTGGGCCGGAGCCGCGCACGGCGGCCAGGGTCTGATCCTTGAGCTGCATCTCGAGCACGGTCTGGGTGCCTTTGACGTAGCGGCCGTTGTCGTCGAAGACGCCGGTGACGACGGTGAGCGTATCGCGATTGCGGTCGTCGGATTTCTTGAACTTGAGGCTGTTGAGATCGACGCGCGCCTCAATCAGGAGCTGGGACTTTGTTTCGCTGGCCTTGAAGATTTCCGTGTGTAATTTGACCGGAATGTCCTGGATTTCGGAGCGCGAGAAGACGGCATCCTCGATTTCATTCTGAGCCTGCTCCGCGGCCGTGACCGCGCGGTTAGGAGCCCAGTAGCCGTGGCGAGCCTCAATGGTGAGGCCGGCGCCCTCCTTGAGCGAAACCTTGAGCGCATGATAGCTTCCGTCGAGCTTCAAATTATCCGGCGAAAATCCCAGCACATAGACATATTCGGGACGGGCTGCCAGCTCCTTTAGCCCTTCTTCGAGGCCGTTGCTGTTATGAAAGAACGTGCCCCCGGTTCCATCGGCGACCTCACCCAGCAGGTCCTGCGACAGGGATGCCTCGGTGTTGTCGTAGTTGGTCAATTGCGAGGCGTAATAAACCGTCTGGTGTGGGGTCTCGCCGGCGTCGAATCCGGCTGGCGTGGCGACTCCGCGGATATCCAGCGTGTTGACGGTGATGCCGGCCTGCACCGCCTTTTCAAAGATTTCGTTCTCATACAGGCGATGCTCTTCGGTCAGCAGGAATCCGGGCGACACCATCACCACGGTGCGGTTGCCGGGCAGGGCGGACATGCTGCGCGTCAGATCGCGCAGGACGTCGAGCGAAAACTTAGACTCCTCCATCCCAAAGCGGAGCGCCATCTGCGCGGCGTTGCGTAGCTGCGGCAGAACCTGCGTGAGTTCGGCGGAAGAGGGCGAGGTCCCGGGCGGAGGCTCGGGCAGATGTTCGCAGGCGATGGCGTCGTTGAGAACCGCGGCTAGAGCGGGATCGACGCCGATCATGCTTATGACCTGCTCGATGCTCAGCCCCGGGCTCAAGGCGTGCGACCGGTTGATCAGCATGTCCGCCAGGTAGTAGCTGACCACCGGACAATCCTGCTGTTGGTTTTGGGTCCATGGCTTGATGCTGTCGATGGCTGCGTGCAGCTTGGCCAGGTCGCCGGTAAAGTCCTGGGTGGTGCGCCCGCTGGTGGTGAAAATCGCGGCGCGGGTTCGCGCGTCGACGCTCTTGTCCAAATGCGAATTTGCAGCTTTGCGGGCGTTCAACAGGTCGCCCGGTTTCATGTGCACATCGTCAAAGAGATAAGCGACGAAGCGCTCCGGGAGCACCGGTTTTTCCGGAGCCGCGGCGGGAGCGTTGGGGGTGGGATCAGGCGCGGCGGCCGGTTTCCCCGAGCTAGTCTCGAGCGAAAAACGGACGATTTCCTGCGCTTTTCCTTTGTCGAAAAGCTGGAAATCCTGCTGGCGGAGGTTGCCGACCGGCTGCCCGTTGCGGTCGCGAACTACCACCGGGACCGACACCAGGTTGACGCGGCTGCTGAAGGTGGCGGGGGATTCATGCGTGACGACTTCGGGTTGGGGAACTGGCGGGGCGGACTGCGGCCAAGCCGGTGCGCAAAGCACGAACAGTGCGGCCGCCCGGAGCTTCATACTAGGCAGTATAGCCGCGATTACTCGGCGCGCGCGGCGGACCAGATCCGCTGGAGTTTGCGCATCAGCCTGCCGAGCTTATCCAGACGCAGGGCATTTGCACCATCCGAAAGAGCGCGCTCAGGGGCCTCGTGGACCTCGACGAAGACCGCGTCGGCTCCAGCCGCCACGGCGGCGCTGGCAAGGGGTTCGATGAACTCGGGCTGTCCTCCAGAGGCGGTTCCGGCGGCGCCCGGCAACTGCACGCTGTGGGTGGCGTCGAAGATCACTGGGTAGCCGAAGCCGCGCATGATGGCGAGCCCGCGCATATCCACCACCAGATTGTTGTAGCCAAAGGAGGAGCCGCGCTCGGTCAGAAGGATGGAGGAGTTGCCGGTGGAGGCGACTTTTTCGACGGCCAGGCGAATGTCATGCGGCGAGACAAATTGCCCCTTTTTAATATTGACTGCGCGGCCGGTGCGGCCGGCTTCGACTAATAGGTCGGTCTGGCGGCATAAAAACGCGGGAATTTGCAGAATATCGGCACATTCGGCGGCAAGTTCGGCTTGCGCCGGCTCGTGAATATCGGTGAGAACGGGGATCCCGCGAGCACGGATGGTCTTGAGGATGCGCACGCCTTCCTGCAAGCCGGGGCCGCGATACGAGGCGACGCTCGATCGGTTGGCCTTGTCGAAGGAAGCCTTGAACACGAACGGCACGCCGAGCTTCGAAATTTCCCCGGCGAGGAAGTGCACGTGAGCCTCCGATTCGATGACGCACGGTCCGGCGATGAGGCCGAGAGGCGCGTCGCCACCCACGGAAACCCTCGCGAGCTCGGGTCCAATCTCAAGCCGTGACGTGGGTTTCACTGTGCTTGGCGACCGCTTCAGCGGCGTGGCGCGTTTTTTTCAGGCGATGTTCGAGCGAAGCGCCGACGAAGGCGCGGAACAGGGGATGCGGCTCCAGCGGCTTGGACTTGAACTCGGGATGGAACTGGCAGCCGAGGTACCAGGGATGGTCCGGCAGCTCGCAGATCTCGACGTAGACGCCGTCGGGCGTTTCGCCGGTGAGGCGCAGGCCATGCTGCTTCAGCACGCTCTCATATTCGCGATTGAATTCGTAGCGATGGCGATGCCGCTCGCTGATTTCCCTGGTTCCATAAGCCGCGCGGGCGAAGCTGTTTTCGGCGAGCAGGCAGGGATAAGCGCCCAGGCGCATGGTGCCGCCCAGCGGG
>CAWISY010000059.1:0-17857 GCA_963838455.1 Bryobacterales bacterium | reverse complement strand
AGGAGGATCCGCTCGCGCATGCGCTTGCCTTGCGGTTTCATTAAGTTGAGCGCGTGCACGCGTGTTGCAAAAAAAACCGCATCGGCGTAAGTGCCGTGCGGCAAGGACGGTGGTAAAGCTTCCCTGAGCTGAGGCGCAAGGACGCAAGTCCACAGACATTTTGCCTCGCCCTGGCCTTCTCCGTCATCCCTAAACGCTAGCAACCCTTGATGTCTGATGTTGGCAGCGGGGATGCGTGGGCCGGAGCATGCGGCACTTCGCTCTCGCAGTTGTGTTTGCGTCGACTGTCCTTGCCCCGTTCCTTGGGGCCCAGTCGACTGCGGTTTTGGCGGGCCTCTCCACCGGCAGCTATTTCCCTCTCGATGTCGGAGACCGCTGGGTGTACCGCGTCGACAGCCGGGCGCAAACCGCCGGTTACGAGACCTGGCGCGTGGACCGGACTCAGGCGCTGAACGGGAACACGTATTCTGTGATCGCCATCGAAGGTCCCGGTTTTTACTACGAAGCGTACTACCGCGCCGATTCGAGCGGGCGCGTGTACGTCGCCAACGCCACGGGCGAGCAGTTATTCCTGGACCCGACCGGAGCGTCCTCGAACGCCGTGCTCCAGATCATTTCCCAAGGTGGCGCGGCGCAGAGCTCGCTCGGCGCCTTCCCCCACAGCCTCACCTACGCCAACAACATGCCTGGCGGCCTGATTCAGGAACTCGGGACCCTGGCGCAGGGAGTCGGACTGCTGACTTCGACGGCCAACATGCTGACCGGCTCCTCCGGCGGCCCGGTCGAGATTCGAACGCTGGTCGAGGCTGAGGTCGCCGGCGGCATCACTTTCCCGGCGCTTTTGCCGGCCGTCGAGTTGGGCATGAATCTGACTCTGGACGTCTCCAATATGAAGGTGACCAACTGCGCGATTCCCTGTTACTTCGTCGCCTGCTATATCGGCGGTGCGGATCCGGTGGGAACATATAAGCCGTGCGCGCAGGCCCGGGTCGGACTGGCGAACTGGCCGGCTGCCGCCAGCCGCTCCGTGGTGCTCCAGTTCCTCTCGCCCAGCGGCGCCGCGCTGTTCAATTCCACCTTGACCATGGACGCCTCGCCTACCGGGAGCGTGACGTTTATCCAGGTGCCGCTGTATTCGGCGCCGAACGTCCCGTTTCCGGCCGGAACCTACCAGTTGGTGGCCAAGAGCGGCGATGGCTCGGCGCAGGCAGCCCTTTCCGTGCAGATCCAGTAATAAAATCTTCCCTCGCGGACATCGTATTGGCGCCGATGGCTCCGGGCGTGGCGGCCAATGCGGACGGCCGCGTCATCGCGCGGCAGCAATTTTTCGCCGGTCACCCCATCGAATCAACCGTGGTCAATGTGAACGGCCAGACGGCGCAGGTCCAGTTCGCTGAGCCAGGGAAGCACGAGCGCCAACGCCACGACGCTTTCGGTTGCGGTCCAATAGAAAAAGCGAACTCTCGAGAGAACTCCCATGCGACTCACTTCCTTGCTCGTGCTGGCCGGGGGCCCGGTGCTCGCCCAGATCGTCTTCACCGACTCGAACATGAGCCTGGGCTCGTATACGCAATCGCAGGAATACATAACCGCCGGGTCGTCCCTATCGATTTCAAACGCCGGGGGCGGACTGGAAGTCGTGGTCAACGCCACCGGCACCGGATCGAACGTCCGTCAGGGAGCCGTCGCCTTCGCCAACAACTCGTTCACCTATAACCCGGGCACGCAGGGCCCGCTTCAATCGCTGTCGTTTACGGAGACCACCAACTACTCCAACAGCGTGTCGATTTCCATCGGCACGCCCTGGACCACCGGCTGCGTTCCGATGATCGAGCAGGACGGCAAGTATTACGTCGCGCTGATCCCCGGGCCGACTTATTATTCGGGGTCCAGCGGATTCTTCACCTGTTCTCAGTCCGGCATGACAGCGGCGGATTTTGCGCCGTTCGATTTTTCGGCCGGCGGATTGGACTCGGGGAATCCGAATTTCAGCGGCGATCCCATGACGTTTGGGACGCTTTTTTCGGTGTATGCCTACCAGAACGCTCTGCTGACCCAAGTGGTCGGAAGTCTCAGCTTCAGCCTGGTCACCGCGTCGACGCCAGCCGTGTTGACCGCCTCGCCCTCTACTCTGACCTTTACCGCGTCCACCGGCTCGTACGGGCCAGCCCTGGAGCAGACCATCTCTGTCGCCAATTCGGGCGGCGCCAGTGCGAACATCACCGCGTCGGCGGAATTTGATTCGCCGTGGGTCAGCGTTTCACCGGCTTCCGGGGTGGCCGCTCCGGGCTCATCTCTGCTGTTCACTGTGACGGTCAACCCGCAGGGTCTCAGCCCGGGCGGTTATCGCGACGTGATCCAATTCCTGGGGACCAATGCGGCAGCGGCGGCTCCGCTGTCGCTGCTGGTCGCCAACCCCAATCCGGTTGTGTTCGCCGGTCCTCGCGGCTTTCTCTTCACGATGATCCAGGGAGCCGGTTCCAGCGTGCAACAGAACCTGGCCATCGCCAACCAGGGTAATTCAGGATCCAGCGTCAATTGGACCGTCGCCGCGGCCACGGGCCCGGGAATTCCGGACGGAAACTTCCTGTCCTTTGGATCGGCCAACGGGCAGACCCAGGCGGGCGCGGCGTCGAGCGTGTCCATTTCGCTCAACAGCAACGCATCGACCCTGGTTCCCGGCGTCTATTACGAACTGATCCAGGTTTCGGCGCCCGGCGTCCAGAATTCTCCCCAGTACTCGACGGCGGTGCTCGATGTGTTGCCTGCTACCGGAACCATCCAGCCGGAGGTGTCGCCGGCCGGATTGCTGTTCACCGGCTCGGCAGGCGCGACGGTCGTGCCGCAGCAGTTCGCCGTCAACTGGAGCTCGACGGCGGAGCAGGTGATCGTCCCGGCGGCTTCCACCGCGAATGGTCAAAACTGGCTGGCGGTCTCGCCGGCGAGCGCGGTGGTGACATCCACGAGCCCCGGGGTTTTCAGCGTCTCCGTCAACACCGCGTCGCTCGCGGCCGGCGTCTATACCGGGACCGTCCAGCTCAATGGCGGTGCGTTCGGAGCCTTGAACGTCACGCTGATCATCACGTCTGGCGCACAGTCGTACGAGCGAGCGAAAGTGCGCGAGTTGGGGAGTGCCAGCACTTGTACCCCCTCGATGGTGGTTCTCACCGAGACCGGCATTCCGACCAGCTTCACCGTTCCCGCGGGCTGGCCGGCGGACCTGATTGCAACCATGACCGATGACTGCGGTAATTCGGTCAACAATGGAGCGGTCGCGGCCAATTTTTCCGATGGCGATCCGCCGCTGGCGCTCACGGCGCAAGGCAGCGCAGGCCAATATCTCGCGGTGTGGCAGCCTTCCAAGGCAACCAACGCCATCATCACCCTGACCGGAAGCGCGCCCGCGCTCGCGTCTTCCTCCATTCAGGTGAAGGGTTTTGTCACGGCGAATCGGGCTCCCGTGCTAACGCCGAATGGAATTTTGAACAATTTGAATCCGCTGGTGGGCGCGGCAGTCGCGCCCGGAACTGTCGCCGCAGCATTCGGGACCGGTCTGACGACGGCGGCAACACCCGTCTCGCCCAATGAGTCGCCGCTTCCGGACGCGTTCCAGAACACGGAGCTGATTATTGGAGGCTCGATCGCGCCGCTGTATTTCCTGAGTAGCACGCAATTGAATGTCGAGATTCCCGTGGAGCTTCCACCGCTCCAGCAGTTGACCGCTGTGGCCGTGGTCAACAATGCGCTCAGCCTGCCGGTGACGGTATCCACGGTTGCCGCTGCGCCGGGGGTGGCGGTGAATGCGGATGGCAGCGTCATCGCACAGGACTCCAATTTCAATTTGATTGATGCCGCCAATCCTGCGCATCCGGGAGAAGCGATCGTGATTTATCTGGTTGGGATGGGTGCGACCGACCCTCCTGTCGCGTCCGGCCAACCCGCGCCGGGCTTGAATCCGGGAGACTCTCTGGCTCAAGCGGTGGTTCAGCCAGTTGTGATGGTGAACAATCAGACAGCGCAGGTTGCGTTCGCAGGTTTGACGCCGGGAGGGATCGGGCTGTACCAGATCAACTTCACCGTGCCGAGTGGCATCGCGGCCGGAACCGCGAGCTTGACTATTAGCCAGGGCAGCGTCAACGCGAACTCTGCGACACTGCCGGTGGCAGTGCCGTAGGGGTCATCCTCAACGCGGCCGAATGAGGAGGGAAACGAGGTACTCTTGGGCGATGTCGGTGTGGCGGATTTCGCCCCACCGAACAAAAGCCGTCGCAACGGTTTCAACTGCCTCGACGGCTTCAGACAAGCTCCACAATTTCCCATTGTCATAATCTGCGGTGTGTCGCGCATCCTGCGAGTCCCCGAATGCCTCCGCCACGGACCTCAGAGCAGCTACGTGAGCGGGGTTCTCGCCGGCATATGGTGTCCTCGCCGGGTCTGCTACCCGACTAGACACCTTCTTCATGAGCCCATGATCGAACATTCGACCTAGCGCGTTGCGTGAGCTGTCACGGTTCCAGTTACGGGTCGTTTCGCTGATGAGCAGATGAAATAGAGCGTAGTAGGCGGTCGACACTGCCCGGCGCAAATCCGCCTGCCTGGGCTGGTCCCGCCCAACCAGATTGACCGCCAAGCTGAACAGGTCCTCGTGGTAAGCCATCGAAGCTTACGCCCACTTGGGGTCGTTTAGTTGGTCCTGCTCCGCATTGGTTCGAAAGTTTGCATGGGGAAACAAACCCCACTTCTCCAGCGGCTTGAGTTGCTCAAATAGCGCGCTCCGGATCTGCTGTGCCGTCTGGACGAAGGTCTTCATGTCGGCCGAAACTGAGTCGGAGAGGACGATCCGGAAGTACAGCGCCGGATCGCCCTCCCAATCCTCGCCGATGTTGTAGCGCACCCGCACCACCTCAGGCCCGAGCGTTTTTATAAACGCGTCGACGGCCTTCTCAACCTCGGTGGTATCGATGTAGCGAGTCGGAATGTACACGACCCCATTATCGCGCGATCAGCTCTTGGCGGTCTCTTCCTTCTTGAGCTTGTCGCGCTGCTCTTTGAGGATCGCCTTGCGGCTGAGCTTGATCTTGTTGCCTTCGAGCGCCAGAACCTTCACCAGGATCTGATCGCCCTCGTTCAGCTCATCGCGAACCTGCTTGATGCGGTTCTCCGAGATCTCGGAGATGTGCAGCAGGCCGTCGGTGCCGGGGAAGATCTCGACGAACGCGCCGAAATCGACGATGCGCACCACTTTGCCCAGGTAGGTCTTGCCCACCTCTGCGACCGCGCAGATATCGGTGACCATCTGGATGCAGCGGTCGGCGGCGGCGCCGTCGGAAGAGAAAATCTTCACGCTGCCGTCGTCCTCGACGTCGATCTTGCAGCCGGTGGCCTCGACGATTCCGCGAATCACCTTGCCGCCCGGTCCGATCAGCTCGCGAATCTTGTCGGTCGGAATCTTCATGGTGAAGATGCGCGGCGCGTACGGCGACAGCGTCTCGCGCGGCGTCGTCGATCACCGCACCATCTTTTCCAGGATGAACAGGCGCGCCCTGCCGGGCCTGCTCCAGCGCCTCAGTCAGGACCGCCTGGGTGACGTTGGGCACCTTGATATCCATCTGCAGCGCGGTGATGCCGGCCTTGGTTCCCGCGACCTTGAAGTCCATGTCGCCGTAGTGATCTTCGGCGCCCGCGATATCGGTCAGCACCGCGTAATCCTTGCCTTCCTTCACCAGGCCCATGGCGATGCCCGCCACGGGAGCCACAATCGGCACGCCCGCGTCCATCAGCGAAAGCGTCGCGCCGCAGACCGAGGCCATCGAGCTCGATCCATTCGACTCCAGAATGTCGCTGACCACGCGCATGGTGTAGGGGAACGACTTCGTCGTCCGGAACCACGGCCGAAAGAGCGCGCTCCGCCAAGGCGCCGTGCCCGATCTCACGCCGGCCCGCGCCGCGCATGAAGCCGACTTCACCGACGCTGAACGGCGGGAAGTTGTAATGCAGCATGAAGCGCTTGGAGGTTTCCGAAGAATCCAGCAGCTCAATGCGCTGCTCGTCGTCCTTGGTGCCGAGCGTCGCCGTAACCAGCGCCTGGGTCTCGCCGCGCGTAAACAGCGAGGAGCCGTGAGTGCGCGGCAGCACGCCCACCTCGATATCCAGCTTGCGGATCTCGTCGAAGGCGCGGCCATCCGGACGGCGGCGGTCTTTCAGCATCTCGTCGCGGAAGATTCTCTCTTTGAGGGCATCAAAAAGCTTCTTGCCTTCGGGCTGCTGCTCTTCCGGCAGCGCGTCGATCACCTTGTGCTTGCAGGCGTCCACGCGGGCGTAGCTATCGAGTTTGTCGTACTTTTGCGTGTTCATCGCATCTTTGAGCTCGGCCGACGCCGCTGCGGAGATCTGCTCATACAGCGTCTCGTTGACCGGCGGCGGCGTAAACACCATCTTCTTTTTGCCGGTCTTGGCGACCAGTTCGCGAATTCCCGCCGCGATCTTCTTGCAGCATTCGTGCCCGAAGTCGATGCAGGACAAAACCTCGGCTTCCGAAGCCTGCTGGGAGCCGGACTCCACCATCACGATGCCCTCTTCGGTACCGGCCACCACGATGTTGATCTTGGCCGCCTTGCTCTCTTCATAGGTGGGATTGACCACCATCTTGCCGTCCACCATGCCTACGCGAACGGCGCACAGCACGTAGTGGAACGGGATGTCGGAAATGGCCAGCGCAGCGCCCGCGCCGATGATGGCCAGCGTGGAGGGATCGCGCACCGGATCGGCCGAAAGCACCATGCCGATCACCTGCGTCTCGTTGGTGATAGCCTTCCGGGAACAGCGGGCGGATGGGACGGTCGATCAGGCGGCTGGTGAGGATCTCCTTCTCGGTCGGCCGGCCTTCGCGCTTGATGAACCCGCCGGGAAAACGCCCCGCGGAGTAAGTGTACTCACGGTAATCCACCGTGAGGGGGAAGAACGCCGCACCGGGCTTCGGCTCGGGCGAGGCGCAAGCGCTCACCAGGACCACGGATTCGCCGGAACGGACAATCACGGCGCCATTCGCCTGCTTGGCCATCTTCCCGGTCTCGATAGTGACGACCCGGCCACCGCCGAGATCCACTTCAACCGAACTGTACATGTCTGCAAAATCCTTTTAATCTAGGCCCGCCGGGTGTTTGACGGCCCGGAGAGGAGCCTGCTTTGATTAAGAGGAGACTGAAGGAATCGGGGGTCGATTCTCGACGCCTAGCGGCGGATGCCCAAGCTCTGGATCAGAGACTTGTAGCGCTCCGGGCTGCGGCTGCGCAAATAATCCAGCAGACGGCGCCGCCGCGCAACCATTTGCAGCAGTCCCCTGCGGGAATGATGGTCCTTGGCGTGAGATTTGAAATGCGCCATCAACTCATTGATCCGCTGGCTCAGGATCGCGACCTGTACCTCGGGCGAACCGGTATCCGTTTTGTGGATACGGAATTGCGTGATGGTCTTCGTCTTTACTGCGCTCGCCAATGCCATGCGGGAATCGATACTCCTCGTCTATTCTTAACCGTTTTAATTCAGTTACAAGGATACCACAGAGTAGCGAACCCGCAACTATTACCAGGCTACGGCCGAATCGGCAACAGCGACACGCCGATCGACTGCTGCGCGCTGGCGCTGAAGCGCAGGGCGTTTAGGGCGGCCATATAGGCCGGAGTTCCCGCCGGCCGCGTGACCCAAACCAAGCCCGCTTGACCATCGGACTGCGGAAGCGTCGCTTTCGCCGCCTGAATGGCTTCCATCCGCCCCGTCGCATCGCCGTCGGATTCCGCCGGCTTCAGGCTCTTCAGCGCCGCCAGAAGGCTCTCTCGATCGCCGGTGAAGTCCTGAACCACATTGAACTTAGAGGTGTAGGTGGCGATTTCGATCAGATCCGCGGGAGCCGCTTTCTCCTGGATGAACTGCGCCGCAGCCTCCTGCGCCTTGGCCTGCTCGGCCGGGCTCATGGAGCCCAAATCGAGAAACAGGCAAACCATTTTAGGCGAGCCGTCGACCGTTTCAGCGAAGGCCGAAACTGAAAGCAAACCCAACGCAAGAAACAGACCCGGCAATTTCATCGCTGACAGGACGACTTGGGCGATGGCCGAGGTTACACCGGGCCGGAAACCGGTTATCGAGGGGAAGGAGCCAAGCCGGCCGCGTCGACCGGGTAGATGGCAATATTGGCGCGAGCGAGAGCCTCGACCGCCGCTTGAATCTCCTCCCGGCTTTCGTCAGGGCTCCTGGGAACGCCGGCCGAGAAGTAGACCATGGTCTTCTTGTCCGGAAGGTTCCCGAGCACGGCGGCAGCGGCCTGGAGGGCCTGCAGGCGGGATGCGTCGCCGTTCGGGAGCACGGTGATGGGAGGCAGGATGGTTTGCAGTGCGGCCACCACTTTATCGCGGTCGGCGGTGAAGTCCTCAAGCACAGTGAATTGCGAGGTGTAGGTCATCACCGCGACCCGGTCGGTGGGAAGTATTTGATTTTGCGCAAATTTGATTGCGGAGTCACGGGCAGTCGCCAAGCCGGTGGGGCTTAAAGAGCTGAGGTCCAGGTACAGGCACAGCAGCCCGGGTGTCGGAGCGGGCGCGGGGGCGGGCGCTTGGGCGAATCCGGCCAGGGAAGCGGAAGCCAGTGCGAGGGCGAGCGTAGTCAGCTTCATGCTTTACTAAGACGCGCTTCGGAAAAAAGGGTTTGCCGCCCTGCTGGGATCTGCAAAACGAGCTGCGGTTACACACCGGCGTACAGATCCGGCTCGCCTGGCGGACGAGTCTTCCATCGGCGGTGCACCCACAGCCACTGATCGGGATATTGGCGAATCACCGATTCCAGAAACGAATGCACCCGCTGGGTGTCAGCGGCGACATCACCCGTCATTTCGAGCTCCGGATAGAACCGCAACACGTACTGCGACTCTCTCTCCTCCCACAGCGCGAAGCCGGGAACCACAGCGGCTCCGGTACGGTGCGCGAATTTGACGAACGCCGTTCCGGCTGAGGCCTTCCTGCCAAAGAAGTCGACGAAGACGCCTTCCGCCGGGACCACGTTCTGATCGATCAGGATACCCACCGCGCCGTTCGCGCGCAGAGCCCTGAGAATCTCCCGAGCCGCTTCCTTTTTATAGATGATGTGATTGCCGGAGAGAGCGCGGCGCCGCTCCACCCACGCGTCCAGGCGGGGATTGTCGAGCGGCCGTACCACGATGTGCATCGGCTCGGTCATGTAGGCGTGGGCGAAAGCGCTGAGCTCCCAGTTGCCAAGATGCGCGGTCGGAATCAGAACGCCCCGGCCCTTGGCTTTGGCCGCGGTGTAGTTCTCCAAGCCCTCGCAGCGAATGTACTGGCGGATGTTTTCGCGATTCAGCTTGGGGAAGCGGGCCACGCTTTCGATCACTCGCCCCAGCGATCGAAAAACGCCGTCGGCGATCTGAGCGGGATTCGCGTAGCCGGCCAGTTCCAGGTTGCGCACGGCGATGCGCCGCAGGCGGGGAACGGCAAGATCAAGCGCATTGGCGGCAAACGGCCCCAGCAGGCTCACTCAATCCGGCCTTATTCTATCCAACCCCCACCGAGCACCAGGTCGCCCGAGTAGAACACCGCGCCTTGACCGGGAGTGAGCGCGCGCTGCGACTCATCGAAGCGGATCTCGACTCGCTCCGCACCAACGGGTTCCAGGGTTGCCCAAGAAGCCGCGTGCTTGTTGCGAACTTTCACCTGGGCCCGCAGCGGCTCGCGCGGCGCCGCGATCGAGATCCAGTTCACCTGGCCAACGTGCATCGAGCTTCGCAGCAGCTCATCATTGCGGCCGATGACCACGCGCCGCGTAGCCGGCTCGGTCGAGATCACGTACAGCGGTTCGCCGGCGGCGATCCGCAACCCCCGCCGCTGCCCGACGGTGAAATGATGCACGCCGGAGTGCTCGCCCACCACCTTCCCGCCGGAGGTGACCAACTCCCCGGCCAGCTCCTGCTGCGGCATGCCCTGCTCGCGGAAATACGCATCGATGAACGCGGCGTAGTCGCCGTTGGGGACGAAACAAATCTCCTGGCTATCGGGCTTGTCGGCGGTCGGGATGCCGAGCTGGCGCGCCAGCTCGCGAACCTGCGGCTTGTGCATCGCGCCCAGAGGAAAGCGCGTGCGCGCCAATTGCTGCTGCGTCAGACCGAACAGGAAATAGGTCTGGTCTTTGGTGGGATCGGCGCTGCGCAGCAGTTGCCAGCGTCCCGAGGCCTCGTTCTGATGGATGCGTGCGTAGTGCCCGGTGGCGATGCGCGAGGCGCCCACACCCTCCGCCATCTCCAGGAATTGATCGAACTTGATGAAATTGTTGCACAGCGTGCAGGGGATCGGCGTCTTACCCGAGAGATAGTCGTTGACGAACGGCTTGACCACCTGATCCTCGAAGCGCTGCTCGAAATTTACGACGTAGTAAGGGATGCCCAGATGCTGCGCCACGTGCCGCGCATCGTAAACGTCTTCGATGGAGCAGCAGCGGCCGGTCGGTTTATGCTCGCCCGCAAGCTCCGGCAGCCGGCGCTGGTTCCAAAGCTGCATGGTCAGGCCCACCACGGTTTCGCCGCCTGAATGCAGCATGCCTGCGACGACGGAGCTGTCCACTCCGCCCGACATTGCTACGGCTGTAACGGAGTCAGGCATACGCGGGCGCCGTCCCTCTTGGTGCAAGGCGTCTAAGGTGCGCGACGCCCTCAGCCAGCGCGTCCACCAGCGCGTCGACCTGCGCGGCGTCATTCGACCGGCCCAGCGAAACCCGAATGCTGGAGCGCGCCTGCTGCTTCGACAGGCCGATGGCTTGGAGAACGTGCGAGGGTTCGGTCGCGCCGCTTGAGCAGGCCGAGCCGCTCGATACCGCGAAGCCGCGCAAATCCAGAGCGATCAGCAGCGGTTCGGCGTCAATCCCCTCGAAGCGCAGGTTGGAGGTGTTGGGGACACGCGGCGCGCCCCAGCCGTTCACGTACACGTCCGGAATCCGGTCGAGAACACGGGCCTCCAGCCGATCCCGCAAGGCTCTTACACGCGAGGCTTCCGACTCGCCATGCTGCGTCTCCCAGCGCAAGGCCGCTGCCAGTCCCAGCGCTCCGGCGACATTGTCCGTGCCTGCCCGGCGCAGCTTGTGCTTGTTGAAGAGGGCGCCAACTCCCTTCGGTCCGTAGATCTTGTGCGCCGCAATCGAGTACAGGCTCACGCCCATCTCGGCCACATTCACTGGAATCTTGCCGATCGCCTGCACGCCGTCGGAATGCAGCGGCACGCCCATTTCGCGCGCGATTTTCGCGATAGTTTCAATGGGTTGGATGGTCCCCAGCTCATTGTTGGCGTGCATCACGCTGACCAGTGAGACTCCAGGGCGCGTTGCGCGGCGAATATCGTCTGGATCCACCAACCCGCGCGAATCGACCTCGACCAGCGTCACGTCGAGCGACTGCCGCGCGGCGTTCAACACTGCGGGGTGCTCCACAGTGGTGGTGACCACGTGCCGCCGGCCCAGAATCGCCAATTGATCGGATTCCGTACCGCCGCTGGTGAACACGATCTCGTCCGCGCGAGCGCCGAGACAGGCGGCGACGTCTCTCCTGGCTTCGTCCAGCAAGTGACGTGCGCTCTGGCCGAAATGATGCAGGCTGGAGGCGTTGCCGTACACCCCGGTCAGCGCCGGCATCATCGCCTCCAGAACCTCCGGCGCGATGGGCGTGGTGGCGTTGTGATCGAAGTAGTACCGCTTGGTCATCGTTTCTCAATACAATCTTAGCAAGCCGTCTTTTTGAGCAACCCATTGAGCAACCCATGATCATCACTCTGACCACCGATTTCGGCGCAGCCGACTATTTTGTCGGCGCCATGAAAGGCGTGATTCTGGGCATTGCGCCGCGCGCCCGCATCGTCGACATCACGCACCAGATCACTCCCTTCATGGTGAACGAGGCGGCGTTCGTCATCGCCGAGGCTGCGCGCTGGTTCCCCACGCGCTGGTTTCCCAAAGGTACCGTGCACGTGGTGGTAGTCGACCCCGGCGTCGGCACCACGCGGCGGCCGGTCCTGGTGGAGGCCGGAGGCCAGCGCTTCATCGGCCCCGACAACGGCGTATTTACCATGATCTATGACGCGGAAGGCGGTGATGGCGCGAAGGTGCGTGAGATCACCAATCCGAAGGTGATGCTCAAGACCGTCAGCCGGACCTTCCACGGCCGCGACGTGTTTGCTCCCGCTGCCGCCCATCTGGCCGCCGGCGTTACCGCCGCTCACTTCGGAAGACGGATTCACGATTACGTGCGCAGCGAAACCATCCAGCCCGCGCCGCTCCGGAAAAACCGCTGGCAGGGCAGCGTGCTGAAGGTGGACCACTTCGGCAACATGGTCACCAATTTCGACCTGCGCAAGTTCGGCGAGCTGCGCACCCACGCTTTCGAAATCCTGGCTGGGCCGCAGATCGTCCGCCGGCTCGCCCTCACCTACGCCGAAAGCGGCATCGGCGAACTGGTGGCGATCGAAGGAAGCTCCGGTTTTCTGGAGATTTCCGCGAATCAGGAGTCGGCCGCACGACGCCTGGGTTGCGGCGTGGGGTCGCCCGTCGAGCTGGAGATATTCTAACGAGCTTTAGCTGACGCCGCTTAATCCTTCTGGATCATGACCTCGGTGGACTTCACCACCACGCGCACATGGTCGCCTTTTTTGAGCTTCAACTCCTCTGCGCTGTTGCGCGTAATCACGCTCTCGATCAGGTTGTCGCCCACTTTCACCACCACGTGAGCCATGATGCTGCCGGTTTGAATGTCCTCGACGATGCCGGGAAGCTGGTTTCTCGCGGAAAGTGCCATCGGAATGAACCTCCGATCAAAGGATACTAAAGAAATCTCCCCAGTCTGCCGATAGCGGTCAAATGAATCCAACCCTCAGAGCGCGGATGGAAGGGATCATCAACCTGATCTTCATGATGGCGTTCTTCCTTTTCTGGACGGCCTTCGCTCTGGTGAGCGAGTCGGCGCTGTGCCGGATCGGCTGCGCGGAGCTGGCTCTTGCGAGCCTATGGCTGGCTTACACGGCGGGACTTCGCCGCGCCGCTCTGTTGCGAGAGCGGCGATTCTACTCGAATCCCTGGTATTCAACCACGTTGCCCCTGGCGCCCGGGGCCGCGCTTGGGATTGCCGGATGGGTGCTTTCGTCCCCGGAGCAATGGGCCAGCGCCGCGGGCCTGGCCGCGTTCCTCGCATTCCTGACTGCGCTGCTGTGGCGCATCGCCCAGAGTGAGGGGACTCGCCTGGAAACCGAGGTTCTAGGCTAGCTGGCGGTAAAGGCCCGCGCCTGGGACTCCGGCGGCGGGATGGGCTGGATGTAGCCGAGCGCCACCGCGTGGCGCCTCCATTCGCTGACAATCTGCCAGATGTGCTGCCGCGTTACGTTATAGCGCTGGGCGATCTGCTCGCAACTCCAGCCGCGCACGAAATACAGCAGAACCATGTGCGCTTGCTGCATGCCGTGCGAATGCTTGATGAAAACGGGAACCTGCGAAGGGAAGCTCACTTGGTTGGCGCGGATCGCTTCCTGAAGCTGGTCGAGGCGCAGCTTTCTCAAATTGGGGCACGGGTCCGCATTACCCTTCTTACCGGAGCCCATAACAAAGCCAGTCTGCGCCCCAGGGTATAAAAAAGTCATAAAAGATAGCCCGGAATCGAGCGCAAACTATTGCAAAAAAGAGGAATTTAGTGTTTACAGGAGAGATCTCACTCTTCCGCTTGTCCGCGCGGGCCTTCTGTATCGGACGGGTTCCGGAAGCGGTAGCCGACCCACGGCTCGGTGAGAATGTACTCCGGCTTGGCCGGGTCGTCTTCAATCTTCTTGCGCAGCATGCGGACGTAGGAGCGCAGGTATTCGAGCTCATTGCCGTACTCCGGCCCCCACACCGACCGCAGCAGTTTGACGTGCGTGAGCGGGGCGCCCTGATTTTGCATCATGTAAGCCAGCAGCTCGAACTCCTTGGGCGAAAGATGAATCTGCTTGCCGGAGCGCCACAAAATGCGGCGATGCAGATCCATGGCCAGGGCGCCCGCCTGCAGCACCGGAGGCTCCTGCAGATCCAGGGCACGGGTGCGGCGTAAGACCGCGCGCAGGCGAGCGATCAGCTCGCGCAGCCGGAAAGGCTTGGTGACGTAATCGTCGGCGCCCGCCTCCAGCGCGTGAACCTTGTCGTCTTCCTGGTCGCGTACGGTGACCATGACGATACCGGCCCGGGGAGTCAGATCGCGGATGCGGCGGCAGGTTTCGACGCCCCCGATGCCGGGCATGTTGATGTCCAGCAGCACCAGGTCGAAGGCGTGATTCTGGGCGGCGCCCAGGGCTTCCTCGCCGCTGCGCGCCTCATCCACTGTGAAACCGCAGGCGCTCAGAGAGGTACGCAGAACCTTCCGCAGGGAAGGCTCATCGTCCACCACCAGCACGCTGCAGGTCGGCGGAGTAATTAGAGGAATGGTCATGATTCGATCTCACCTTTCGTGATCGGAAGCGCCAGATAGAAGGTCACCCCTTCGTTCAACCGTTCGATATCGAGGTCCAGCATGCCGCCGTGGGCCAGTGCGATTTTGCGCGCTACGTGCAACCCCAGGCCCGATCCGGTGGTAAAGCGGCGGGCCTCGGCTCCGCGGTAGAAGCGCTCGAAGATGCGGTTTTGCTCAGCCGGGGCAATAGAGCTTCCGCTGTTGGAAACGCGGACGTACACCATGTCGCCCTGGGCTTCCATTTCGATCTTGATTTCAGAGTCGGGAACGGAGTACTTGCAGGCGTTGTCGAGCAACTGGCTGAGAGCCAGCCGCAGCAACTCGGAGTCGGCCAGCGTTTCCACCGCTTCTCCCTTGCGGACAAAAGAAAACGTGCGGTCGGAAGGCAGGCGCTGGTACTGCTCGACGATATCGCCCACCAGCGCGCCGATGTCGGTCATCTCTCTTTGCGGGTGGACATCCTCGCGATCGAGGCGCGCGACTTTCAATAGGCGCGAGGTCAGATTGCCCAGACGCGTGGCCTCAGTCTCCACGGTCTCGGCCATTTCCATCTGCTCAGCGCGCAGGGCGCCGGTTTCGCGAATCCCTCCTGCGGCCGCCAGAATCGTGGCCAGAGGGGTCTTGAACTCGTGGGCCAGGGCGTCGAGAATGGCGGAGCGGTAGACCTCGGTCTGAATGGCTGCCGCGGCCTCGCTGGCTCTTTGAAAGGCTCGAGTCCGCTCCTGCGAGGCGGCCACCAGGGAGATCAGCGGGCCAGCCGTCAACTCCGGCTCCTCCAGCCCCTCGAATCCCATCGACCCGGTGGTCTTTCCTCCGACGCGCAGCCGCCGCACCGAGACATGGTTGGCTGGATCATCGGAGTCTTGTTCATGAAGGAACGCCGCACGGGTGCGCTCCGGCAGATGCGCGCGGGACTTGCCCAGGATGTAGGACTCGGCCTTCTCGCCGTCGAACAGGCACACCGCTCGGGTGCCGAAGACGCCGGCAAAGGGCTCCAGCAGCCTTTCCCCAACGGCCATCTCCGGCTCCAGCGCCAGTAGCTGTTGCGCAATTTGATACAAACGGTCAATCCGATCTTTTTGCAGCGCGGAAACCCTCGCCTCTGTTCGAACTCTGGTAACCAGCTTGGTGATGACGAGCGAGGTCATCAGGAAGGAAATTAACGCGACCACATTCAGCGGCCCCGTCACGGCGAAAGAAAAAACCGGCGTAGTGAAGAAATAGTCCAGGCACCCGACGGCAAGGACGGACACCACCGCTGACCAAAAGAAGCTTCCCGACAGCGACTGGGCTACGACCACCACCAGGTACAGGGGGCTGGCGATCGCAAAATCGAGATGCAGCCGGTAACATACGACCGTCAATAAAGCGACAGCAACGACGCCGAGCGACGCCATGGTAAGCGATTGGTGCTGTTGGCCAAAGGAAATGCGCCACATTCGAGAGTTGCCTGAATGTAACCATTTTAGTTGCTCACCCGGCCTTAGCACCACCTCCTCTACCCCGGCCGACCGGCCAGGTCCGGACGCCAATGATGAAAAGTTGCAGCCGCCTTTGTAAAACCATAGCCGACGATTCATGAAAAAGGCATAAAAACTTAGGATTTGTTTATGCCTTTTTCATGCAAGGCCGCTCATAATCGAGAAGTTCACGGATTCAGTAGACCTTATGAAAGGAGAGTTCCTGTCGATGCACGTGAATGGGCTAGGCACGGCGCTCCTTCTGGCTGCGATGACCCTTCCGGCGGCTACCGGGGCCACTCCGGATCCGGCTGGAACCATCACCAGCAAGAACGTACGTCAAGCAGAAGTAAAGGCCAAGTCCGCCGAGGATCACAAGAAAATCGCCCAGTATTATCAACACCAGACCGAGCTGATGCAGGCCAAGTTGGCCGAAGCGGAGGACTTGGTCAAATACTGGTCAACCAATACCGCGGCGATCCAGGATAGTAAAGCACCGAACCCGTATTGGAGTGCCAAGCAACGCGCCGAGGTATTGCGCGCGGAGCTTGAGTCGGCGTCCGCGCATGCCGCCGAACAACAGAAACTAGCCCAGTCGGCTCGTTGATTTTCACGAAGTTGCCCTCAAGATTCGTACCCGGCCGGCGATGATCCCTGTCACGCCCAAAACGTCCCGCTCGGAACCGGCCGGGGCCAGCCGCTCGCTCCCACCCTCCTTCCTCGTACATAAACTCCTTTACTGGCACTGCATTAGGAGACTTGAAAATCCCACCGCGGAGCATGAATGCTATTTATAGAGAGTATAAGGGTCATACAAAAATTCTTTCATGGAGCGAGGATTTTTTTTATGACTTTTTTATGTCTACCCCGGCATACTAGGTCAACAAGCTAAGCCGTTGGGGTCCTTCTAAAGTACTGCAAAAGGGGGGATTCCAACCCTCCGTTCCCGCGAGCTCGGACCCAAGTCCGGTCAGGCTCTAAAAGATCCGTTTACATACTAGCTGCCCGAGGGATTGGCGCGGACAGGATTTCCGCCAAGGTGGAAATCTAATTTTCACGCGAGCGTGAATAAATAGGATCCGAGCCAACAGTCACTTATCTATTTTTTAGGAAGCGTTAAGGACATCTTTATCGGGCCTCGCCTAGGCTTTGGAAAGGGCAACAAAATCATGAAATTGGAGAGTGTATTATGAGCGGGCATCGAAACAGAAAGGAACCCATCATGAGTGACATCACCGTGTTGTGTCGGCGCCTTGCCCTGAGCGGGATCGTGTTGGCCGGGCTGGCTGGCCAGATGAGCGCGCAGAACACAGCAAGTAATTCGTCGCCGGATTCGTCGGGCGCGACCGCGACGCCTCCGGCTGCGGCTGCAGCTCCGGCTCCCGCGCCCGACGCAGGAGATCCTCAAGCCGCGGCGCAAGCCCCCGCTGCGCCACCGGCGGCCCCACCGCCAGTCGATCTGGACACGCCGTTCGCCTTCGCGGACTTCACCTGGATGCTATCCAATCCGCGCAACCACGACGAAGTTCTCGACGGCAAGTATTTCTCGGGCGAGTTTCGCGTCGACACGAATTACATGTATGACTACGCGCATCCCATCGATCACACCCTGGATGAAACCACCGAGGGCGAGCGCACCGGCGAGTTTGTGATTCAGGCGCTGGGCGTCGGCGGCGATTTTCACGCGGGCAATATGCAGGGCCGCATCCTGACCCAGTTCGGCGCGGTAGCGACGGCGGTGCCGCGCAATGACTCCAGCTATAGCCAAGGCCAGTGGGATCTGGCCGACGCCTACCGGTATTTAACCGAGATGTACGCCGGCTACCACATCAATTACAAGCACGGCCTGAACATCCAGGTAGGCGACTTCCTTTCGTTCATCGGTCTG
>CAWISY010000058.1:0-10269 GCA_963838455.1 Bryobacterales bacterium | reverse complement strand
TCGGGGTCGCGGCAGAGATACGCGGGGCCGTGGCACAGGTCGCCGTCGGTCCATCCCACTTCGTAACCCGAGCCTTTGAGCGCGGCCACGCGCCGCTCCAATGCCTGCGGGCTGCGCGTGCGGAAGGCGCAATGTCCCATGGCCGGCACTTTCGCCGAGGTGATCTTCAAAGTGTGGCGCTCATAATCGTCGTAGGCGCGCAGATAAACGGAGTCCTTCTCGCGTCCGCTCTCGGTCATCCCGAGCACGTTGACGAAGAAGTTGACGCTCTCCTCCGGCTTGGGAGAGAGCAGCTCGACGTGGCCCAGATGGGCCAGATCGGTGATGGGTTCAGTGTGCATAAATCTACCGGTTTATAACATCGATCAATTTGGCGCCAGGCACGGATTTCAGCAGCTCCGTGTCGGCCAGGGCGATGTCCAGGTTGCGGCGGGCCAGGCGCGCGTGCTCCCGAGCCAGCGTTTCGGCGCGCATGCCTTCGCGGTTGGAGATCGCCTCCACGATGGCGCGGTGATGATCCAGGGCCAGCAGGAACAGGTGCCGCGAATCCGCCACGAAGTGCTGCTTCAGCAGAAAGGCGCTGGGCGAGCCGAACGGCAGTGAGCCGACCTGCTTGATGGCGCGGCGCAGGATGCGGCTGTGCGACAGCTCGGCCACGGCGGTGTGGAAGCGCGCGTTCAAATCGATGTAGCGGCTGAAGGACTCCAGCGTAAGCTTGCGCTTGCTGAACACCGCCTCCATGCCCTCGCAACATTCGCGCAAGGGCGCCAGGTCGCGCGCGTCACCGAGACGCTCAGAAGCCAGCCGCGCGGCGGATCCTTCCAGCAGGCCTCGCAGATCGATGGCGTCGTAGATATCGGTGGTGGAGAACTGCTGCACCAGGAAGCCGCGGGTGGGGCGCATCTGCAGCAGCCCTTCGTGCGACAGCCGCTCCAGGGCTAATCTCAGCGGAATGCGCGAAACGCGCAACTTCGCGGCCAGCGGAATTTCTTTGATCCGCTCGCCCGGGCGGAAGTGCCCGTCGATCACCATCTCGCGCACCAGCAATGTAGCGCGTGCGGTTTGAGAGGCGTTCGCCGGGCGGAGTGGTTCGATGTTCTGGCTCATCTGGCTCAAGGTGTGGAGATTCCCCAGCAATTGTACAACTCCTGCCCGGCCTGGTGCACCAAATTGCATGCATTGATACCGTACATCACGAATTATGTATTGACACCGCGCCCATTCTGCCTTAGTCTCGGTAACCGAGGCTATACAAAATGAGCAGGCCGACGGACTTGGTCCAGGGAACTCTGGATCTGCTGCTTCTGAAAATTCTCGCGCTGGAGCCGCTGCACGGATGGGCCATCAGCCAGCGCCTGACCCAGGTTTCCTCCAGCGTCCTGCAGGTCAGCGACGGGTCGCTGTACCCGGCTCTGCACAAGCTGGAGCAGGAGGGTTGGATCAAGGCGGAATGGAAGACCAGTGAGCTGGGACGCCGCGCCAAGTTCTACGCGTTGACGCGGCTGGGGCGCAAGGAGCTGGAGCGGCAGGCGGCCGACTGGGCGCGTCTGTCCACAGCCATCACCAACGTGGTCCAGCTTCCGGAGATGAATTAGAGGCCATCGACGATGCCGCGCGCGGAACAGTGGGTCTACCAGATCATCTACGCCGGGCCGGTATGGCTGCGCGACCTCTTCCGCAGAAAGAAATCCGAGGAGGAACTCGACGAAGAGCTGAGCTTCCACCTGGAACGCCAGATGCACGAAGACATCGCGCACGGCGTCGATCCCTCCGAAGCTCTCGAACGCGCAGCCCGTTTGCAGCGCGGCATCGAGCACGCCCGGCAGGAATGCCGCGATGTCCGCCGCATCACTCCCATTGAGGATTTGATCAAGGACGCGCTGCACGCTGCGCGAACCCTGCGCAAAGCTCCCACTTTCGCAATCACCGCGGCGATCACCATCGCCCTGGGCATCGGACTGAGCACGGCGATTTTCAGCGTCACCCACGCGGTGCTGCTGCGCTCCTTGCCGTATCCGGATGCGGGCAGGCTGGTGATGGCTCTGCGCGACATGCCCAAGCGCGGCGTGCGCGATTACCCGACCTCCGGTCCGGATTTTTTGGATGTTCGTAATCAGTCGATGGCGATTTTTGAGGATCTGGCCGCGGCGGCGGTAACGGCTCGAAGCGCCGTGGTGATGCGACAGGACGGCTCGCCGGAGCAAGTGCATATTCAGTCCGCGACGTCCAATCTGTTCCCGCTGCTGGGCGCGAAAACCGTGATGGGTCGCGCATTCACGGACACGGATGGTCAAAGCGGTGCGCGTGCGGCTGAGCCGGCGCTCCTCAGCTATGACTATTGGATGCGGCGCTACGCGGGCGACACCACCGTCCTGGGACGCCCGATTCCCGATATCGGCGCGGTAATTGTGGGAGTGCTGGATCCTGGGTTTGAGCTGCTGCTGCCGCCACGTCTCGGGCTGGAGCGCAGTCCGGAAATCTGGACTCCCTACCGGCTCGCCGGTAACGGTGTCGGAAGGAACGCGGGGCAGTTGCGCATGATCGGCCGGCTGAAGGCGGGCGTGAGCCTGGATCGCGCGCAAGCGGAACTGGACCGCATCGGGGCCGAGTTCGAAAGTAAGTTCCCGGTCAAGGCAACTTCGGGCTTCGCCATTCGCCTGGAATCCATGCGCCATTACCTGGTGGCCGACGTTCAGCCCACCATTCTGGCTCTGACCGGCGCGGTGCTGTTTCTGCTGCTGATCGCCTGCGCCAACGTGGCCAACCTGGTGCTGATCCGCACCTCTTTGCGCGAGCGGGAATTCGCGATGCGGGCGTCGCTGGGCGGAACCATGCTGCGGCTGACCCGGCAACTGATCGCCGAGGCTCTGGTGCTGGTGGCGATGGGAGCGGTGTGCGGGATCGGCTTGGCGTGGGCGGCCGTGTGGGGGCTGCATCGCATGGCCCTTTCCGACGCCGCGCTGGCGAACCTGCCGCGCCTCGACTCTATCGAAATCGATTCCGCGGTGGCCGGCTTCGCCATCCTGGTCTCGCTGGCGGTCGCGGCCGTGTTTGGAATGGTCGCGGCGTACCGCGCGGCTCGTCCGGAAGTGATCCGCGTGCTTCGTTCCAGCGGTTCCACTGGTTTGACCGGCGCCGGTGTAGGAACCCGGTTCCGCAATTTCATCGTCGCCTTGGAGATTGCCCTGTCCTTTGTGTTGCTGATCGGAACCGGCCTGATGTTCCGCAGCTTCCTGGCCCTGCAGAACGTGGGCCTGGGTTACGATTCGCGCGGCGTGCTGATCTTCCGGGTCACAGGCGAGCGCGTGACCGGCGCGCGCGGCAATAGCCAGCAGCGCGGGGCCTTCATCGCGGATCTGGAAAGTCATCTGCGGGCGCTGCCGGGAGTGGAAGCAGTCACTTCTTCGAGCGCGCTGCCGCTGGCGGGCGGATTCACCGTGATCCGCTGGGGCACGGAGGATGAGCAGCCGGATACCATCGCGGGCGCGGCGGATTTTCAGTCCGTGCGTCCGGGCTATTTCGAGGCGATGCGTATGCCCGTGCTCGAAGGGCGCACCTTTACTGAGAACGACAATTCGCCGGAGAAGAAGGTTCTGGTGGTGGATGACCTGCTGGCCGCGCGGGAATTTCCTTCCTCATCGGCGGTGGGCCGGACCATCATCGCGTCGGTGCCGGGGCAGCTTGGTCCTCAGCCGTATGAAATTATCGGCGTGGTCGCGCATCAGCGCGATACGTCGCTGGCCGAGCCCGGGCGGGAGCAGATCTATGCCACCGAAGGTCTGGCCGGCCATCCCATCTCGGGCTATTGGGTGGTCCGCACCGCGGAGGATCACGTCACCTGCGGCAAACATATTCGCGCGGAAATGGCCAAGCTGGACAAGGACATGACGGTGAGCGAAATGCAGCCGATGACGGCGTTTGTCGCACGCGCCCAAGCCAGCACGCGCTTCTCGCTGCTGCTGATCGGCGTGTTTGCGGGGATTGCCGCGCTGCTTGCGGGCTTGGGATTGTACGGAGTGCTGGCGACCATGGTCCGCCAGCGCACCTCCGAAATCGGAATCCGCATCGCCATGGGCGCGACTCCGTGGAGCATCTTCCGCCTGGTGGCCGGCCGCGGTATGTTGTTGAGCGCAGCGGGCCTGGTGGCCGGGATGCTGGCGTCGCTGGTGCTGACTCGCGCGATGACCAGCCTGCTGGTCGGCGTGAAACCGGCCGATCCGGCCACGTTCGCGGCCATGGCCGCACTGTTTCTGGTGATTGCGGCGGTGGCTTCGTGGCTCCCGGCGCGCCGCGCCTCGGCGCTCGATGCGGCCCTGGCTGTAAAGGAATAATTCATAGAAATGAAGCCGCAACAATTGCTTGACGAAATGTTTGACTCGGAATAGTCCTCGGTAACCGAGGACATGAAGACGTAAATCCGTGATTGCATGTGCGAACCGGCCGCATGGGCCGTCGCGGAGCACGCTGGTCGCCAACGTTTAAACGTGATATTATCAGCGGGTAGAAATTTGCGCGCTTTTGCCGGCGGAAAACTCTGGAGGTTCCGTGAGAACGACACTTCTCTTGACTGCGTGTTTGGTGCCGATGACGGTGGTGGTTCTGTTCGGTCAGTCGGCACAAACTCCCTCGGCCGGTGCTGCCGCGGCCGCTGCTACTCCAGCAGCGGATCCTTCGCCGCAGCGCGCGCTGGTTAACAAATACTGCGTTACCTGCCACAACGCCAAGCTGCTGACGGGCGGCCTGGCGCTGGATAAGCTCGACCTGCAGCATCTGGGCGATCACGCCGACATCGGCGAAAAAATGGTGCGCAAGCTGCGCGCCGGCATGATGCCGCCGAGCGGGATGGCCCGGCCGGACGCTGCCACCATGGACGGATTCGCGACATGGCTGGAAGGCCAGCTCGATCGCAGCGCGACCACTTATTTGCCGCCTCCCGGCATTCATCGCCTGAACCGCACCGAGTACACCAATGCGGTTCGCGATGTTCTCGGCCTCGAAGTGGACGCCACCAAGTTCCTGCCTCCGGACGATTCTACGCGCGGGTTTGACAATATCGCCGGTGCGCTGACGCTGTCGCCGGCACTGATGGAAGCCTACCTGTCGGCGGCGGGAAAGATCAGCCGGCTCGCGGTTGGCGATGTTTCCTCGCCTAGCCAGGCGGTGTTCGAAGTCCCGGCCGACACGGCGCAGAACTATCACGTCGAGGGGCTGCCCTTCGGCACGCGCGGCGGCATCCTCATTAAGTATCAGTTCCCGGCCGACGGCGAATATTCCTTCAAGGTGAAGGGCGTCACCGGTTACTTCCAGGCCGTGTTGGGCGGCGTCAAGGGCGAGCAGCTCGAAGTCACCGTGGATGGTGAGCGCGTGCACCTGTTCGATTGGGATAAAGATATTTCCAACACCACCGGCAACGGCAAGTCCACGCAGCGCATCCCGCTCAAGGCCGGCCTGCACACGGTGGGCGTAACCTTCCTCGCCACCAACGACGTTCCGGGCAGCGAGCTGAACCGGCCGTTTGAGCGGACCATGAACACGCCGGGATCGATCCCGGGCTTCCTTTTCTATCCACACGTCGGGCAGGTTTGGATCGAAGGGCCATACGGCGCCGAGGGCGCCAGCGACACGACGGCTCTGCGGAAGCTGTTCATCTGCCATCCGCCGGCGGCTGCGGAAGAAGACTCCTGCGCCCGCACCATCACCGCAAACCTGGTGAAGCACGCGTTCCGCCGGCCATCCACGACGGCGGACGTGAACAAGCTGATGGCCTTCTATAAGGACGGCCGCGCCGATAACGGTACGTTTACCGACGGGATCGAAGCGGTGGTGCAGCGCGTGCTGGCCGATCCCGAGTTTGTGTATCGCTTAGAGCCGGAGCCCAACGGGGAGGCTCTGAACAAGCCGTACAAGATCGGCGATGTGGCGCTGGCCTCGCGTCTGTCCTTCTTCCTGTGGAGCAGCGTTCCGGACGACGAGTTGATCGGTCTGGCGGCGCAAGGCAAGCTTTCCGATCCGGCCGTTCTCGAAAAGCAGGTCAAGAGGATGCTGGCCGATCCACGCTCCTCGGCGATGGTGCGCAATTTCACGGGCCAGTGGTTGAGCGTGCGGTCGCTCAAAACCGCCGAGCCGGTGGTGAACCTGTTCCCGGATTTCGACGACAACCTGCGTGCGGCTTACCAGAAGGAAGTGGAGCTGTTCTTTAACAGCATCGTGCAGGAGGATCACAGCGTTCTGGACCTGCTGACGGCCAATTACACTTTCGTCAATGAACGGCTGGCCAAGCAGTACGGCATCCCCGATATTTATGGTCCGCAGTTCCGCCGCGTGAACCTGACGCCGGATCTGGACATGCGGCGCGGCCTGCTGGGCAAGGGCGCGCTGATGACGGTGACTTCGAACGCGGCGCGCACCTCGCCGGTAGCGCGCGGGAAGTGGTTCCTGCAAACCTTCCTGGGCGTGAGCCCGCCGGATCCTCCGCCAAACGTGCCGGTCATCAAGGACAAACCGGTGGATGCGACCGGCAACACGCACATCCCGACCATGCGCGAGACCATGGCGCTGCATCATACCAACCCGGTCTGCGCATCCTGCCACAAGATCTTTGAGCCGATGGGCCTGGCGCTGGAGAACTTCGACGCCACCGGCGCCTGGCGCGTCAAGGACGGCGAGAACCCCATCGACGCCTCCGGCGTTCTGGTGGACGGGACCAAGGTGAACGGCCTCGACGACCTGCGCGCGTACCTGGTGAAGCGATCCGATCAGTTCGAGCGGGTGGTCGCCGAGAAGCTGATGACCTACGCTTTGGGCCGCGGCATGGAGTATCAGGATATGCCCGAAGTGCGGTCTATCGTGCGCAACGCGGCTTCCACGAACTATAAGTTTTCTTCGATCGTGCTGGGTATCGTGAAGAGCCCGGCGTTCCAGATGAATATGAAGTTGCCCGACGCGCCTGCCCCGGAAAAGAACCAACAGCGCGCGGCGGCCCAGTAACCAGTAAGAAGTGCGGTTAGTCAGTAAGGATTAGGGAGAAACTCAAGATGGCATTCCTCACCAAAAAGCACATGTCCCGACGGCAGGTCCTGCGTAGCGCAACCGCCACGCTGGCTCTGCCCCTTCTTGATGCGATGATTCCGGCTGCCACAGCCCTGGCGCAGACAGCAGCAACGCCGAAGCCCCGCTTCGTCGGCTGTTTCGTGCCGCACGGCGCGGCGCCCGGGTATTGGATCCCGGAAAAGGAGGGCGCACTGCCGGCCGCGCTGCCCTTCAATTGGAAGCCGCTGGAGCCTTTCGTGAACCAGACCGTGATCATGAGTGGACTGCACTCCCGCTCCGCCGAACCGCCTCCCGGCGCCACCGGGGCGGATCACTGGGTGGCCGCGGCGTTCATGTGCGCGGACAAGCCGAAGAAGACCGCCGGCGCCGACATCCGCGCGGGTACGACCATCGACCAGATGATCGCGCAGAAGATCGGCCAGGAGAACCTGATGCCGTCGATGCAGTGCGCGGTGGAAGATCCCGGCGCCAATTCGTCGAACTGCGGCGAGGGCTATAGCTGCACTTACACCAACACCATCTCCTGGGCCTCGCCCACCGATCCCCTGCCGATGGAGCTGAACCCGCAGGTGATCTTCGAGCGCATGTTCGGCGACGGCAGCACGCCGGAGCTGCGCGCCAAGCGCCGTCTGCGCGACGGCAGCATCCTGGATTCGCTCACCGGCAGCATCAACTCATTGCGCAACGAATCGAGCGTGGCGGACCGGGCGCGCCTGGACAGCTACACCGACAACGTCCGCGAGATCGAGCGCCGGCTGCAAATCGCCATGAAGGCTTCCGCCGTCGCCCCCACCGACATGCCGGTTCCGGTGGGCGTCCCACAGACCTTCGACGAACACATCAAGCTGCAGTTCGACCTGATGGCGCTGGCCTTCCAGGCCGACATCACCCGCGTCGGGACGCTGCTGTTTGCGCGCGACCTCACCGGCCGCACCTATCCGGAGAGCGAAGCGCCCACCTCCGGCTTCCACGGCGTCTCGCACCACGGCGAGGATCCGCGGCAGATCGCGCTGCTTTCGAAGATCAACCAGTATCACATCAAGATGCTGGCGCACCTGATCGAGAAACTGTCCAAGACCCCGGATGGCGACGGAACACTGCTGGACCATTCGCTGGTGCTGTACGGAAGCAACATGGGCAACTCCAATCAACACGTCCACTACGATGTGCCTCACGTGCTGGTGGGCGGCATCAACGGCAAGCTCAAGGGCGGACGCCACCTGCATTATCCGCAGAAGCAGGTGCCTACCGGCAACCTCTTGCTGAGCATCCTCGACCTGTACGACATCCACCAGGATTCGATCGGCGATAGCACGGGCCGTTTGCCTGGGTTGGTGTAGACCGGCGGAACAGGGAGGCTTCAACATGCGGCGCGGAATCAAAACCTGCAGTTTGATCTTTTCTTTGGCGCTGGCGGCTTGGGGCGCGGCAAGCCCCGATGTTGCCGATGCGGTGGAGCGCGGCGACAAGGCCGCAGCGCAGAAACTCATCGACCAGCGCGCCGATGTGAACCTGGCGCAGAACGACGGCGCGACCGCGCTGCATTGGGCGGTGTTCCACTCGGATAAGGCGATGGTGGATCTGCTGCTGAAGGCCGGCGCGAATCCTACAAAAGCAAAAAGCGCTTCTACCGTTCTTCGCCTTATAGCTCCGTCGTTGAACAAGCATAAGATGGGGTGGGGAATGAGGGCCCAATGTTAATCTCCCTGTTTTTTTACACTCACTGTTTTACTATAATCTAACATTGCCCTTGCAACTTTTAATTGTTGTAATTTTAATGGTGACGGTTGATTGATTAGTTGTGTATGCCACTCTTTAAAATTTCTTCTATCGACCATCTTCAATGATGTTGGTGCATTAGAAAAATCAATAAACGAACGCTCAGATACAAGGATTTTTCTGATTGGAAATAATTCTGTTTTTTCTTCTTTTCAAAAATAGACCGTATCACTTTTTCTGTTCGATTCAATGAGATTAATGGGCTTAAAAGTTTTCTTTCATAATCACTATCGACTTCACGCCAAAACCTGCCGCTATTTCCTTCAAAAACTGAAAATTCAATTCCTTCAATAAAACGTACACAAAGAACTTCAACAGGTGATAAGATAATAATATCAAGTTCAATCGGTGCTTTTTTTATAATGAAAAAACAGGATTATAAAACACCAAATATTGATCTGGTAACTGTTCTAATAAAAAACGCAACCGACTATCTTTCATATAATGGCGGTCCATATACGACTTATACTGCTTTGATGAACTTGCCCACCTTAATTGAAAACGAAACAGTTCATCTAAAAAATAGTTGACGTAACTCCTCGATTGTCTCTGCTCGTTCATATAAGGGTTTTGGTTTTAATGGATTTTGTGGAATTTGAAAGTGTACTTCTTTTTTTTCTAAAAAATGAAAATATAGTTTTCTTCCGTTCTGGTAACCATTCTTCAAAATTCTCTTCTTCTTCACTTTCACTATATTGATATTTTCTCCACTGTCTTTTTAAAGCTTCCCATCTCCCAGTTTCTAACCGAATAAATTGTCCTGGATATTGCAAAATATCATGTTCATATCTTGAAACATAATCTTCAAGTTTAATGAGTTGCGCCAACATAACCACCTACCATTTCTTCCATCAATATATACTCTCTCTTAATTTTCCTTATGATAAAGATTATATGTTTTGATTACTCTATATTTAGGGTTTTGTTTCGGTTGAACTTGAAATAGGTGAACCGTCTTTACTGTAAATGCAATTGGTAATTTCAATAAATCATTCATCTGAAAGTCACTCCAATCAAATAAAGGATTCCACTTTTTAGCAATCGTAATATGAGGTGTAAATGTACGTTGTTCTTTTTGTTTGAAAATAGTATGCATTTCATTTTGAACAGCTGTATATAGTTGAACGAGTGACTTTGTCTTTTCACTTTGAAGCAAAAAAAACACGGGGTCTTTTTTGGGCACCAAATGTACTCAATTTTATAATCTTTGCTTCAAAAGTGGCCATTCGTTTGATATTCACCAATGACTGTTTCACAACTTCTAGTTCTTTTTCTGAAAATAGCTCCTAAAAATGAAAGTGTAATATGAAAATCAGATAAATGCTGTCCATGTTTATATACTTCTTTCGGTGTACATTGATTTGAAAAAGTAAATAATTGTTCTTTTATCTCTTGTGGTATTTCAATACCGATAAAATAATGAGAAGTGTGTCTCACTAT